>DWYC01000010.1 GCA_019118925.1 Candidatus Flavonifractor intestinipullorum
CAAGCGGCCCCGCCCGGTATTTCAGGAGGAGCAGCCCATGAGCAGACGGAACAAGAGCATACCATCCCCCGAGACAGTCCCGGCGCCCCCGGCCGGGCGTTGGACGGCCCGGCGCATCGCCGGCCTTCTCACCGGCGCGGCCCTGCTGCTGGTGCTGGTACTGGGGGGCGTGCTCCTCCGGCAGGGCGGCGCGGAAGCGGAGCAGACCGCCGCCCAGAAGCGGCTTTTTGCGGTGGCCGTGGTCACCGACGTCCTCTCCGACGACGCCCGGGCGGAGCCCTGGAGCGAGGGCCTGCGCCTGGGAAGCCAGGAAATTGAAGTGGAAATCCTCAGCGGACCCCATAAGGGCGCGCTGCTGGAGACCGTCAACTACCTCAGCGCCTACGCCAATGTGGACTGCCGCCTGGGGACCCGGGTCATCGTGCGCCTGGATTACGACGACAACGGGGAACCCTACATTGTCTCGGTGCCGAATTACGACCGGGGGCTGGTTTTGGCGGGAATGCTGGTGGTATTCGCCCTGATTCTGGTGCTCATCGGCGGGAAGAAGGGGATTATGGCCCTGCTGGGCCTGGCGTATACCCTGGCGGGGATCTGGTTTTTGCTTTTGCCCCTCATTCTCCGGGGCGCGCCCCCCATTCCGGCCTCCATCGCCATTGCCGCCCTCACCGCCGCGGCCTCCCTGCTGATGCTCACCGGGTTTACCCGAAAGACTCTGTGCGCCGGCCTGGGCTGCGTCTGCGGCGTGGCGGCGGCGGGGCTCTTCGCCTGGGTGGTGGGGCAGATCACCCCCATCAGCGGCTTTAACATGTCGGAGGCCGAGGAGCTGGTGCTGCGGGCCTACGATTCCCCCATGCAGATCCGGGGACTGCTGGTCAGCGGCATTCTCATCGCCTCTCTGGGGGCGGTGATGGACGTGGCCATGTCCATCGCCTCGGCGTGCAGCGAGCTGCGGGAGGTGGACCCGGACATCAGTGCGGGGCGGCTCTTCCGCTCGGGGATGAACATCGGCCGGGACGCCATGGGGACCATGGCCAATACGCTGATTCTGGCCTTTGCCGGGGCGGGGCTGAATATGCTCCTGCTCTTCCAGGTATACGGCTATCCCCTCATCCAGATCGCCAACAGCGACGCAATGGCCATCGAGCTCATCCAGAGCGTGGCCGGCTCGGTGGGCATCATCTTGACCGTGCCTCTGGTGGCGCTCTTTTCCGCCCGGCTTATGCGGGGCGGACGGAGAGGCCAATGAATGCTAACGCAGCGGGAGGCCGCGCCTATGGCGCGGCCTCCCGCTGTTTCTTCAGGCGGGACACTGGCGGCCGGTGTGGTCGATGGTATAGGGCTCCTCCAAAATCAGCTCCGAGACGGGCACAAAGGTATAGCCCTCCTGGAGCAGGCACTCCAAAATACCGGGGAGGGCCTCCGGGGTGTGGAGGGCGGCGTTGTGAAAGAGGACAATGGAGCCGCTCTGCACCCGGGAGGTCACCCGCTGCGCAATCTCCTGGGCGGAGATCTCTTTCCAGTCCAGACTGTCCACGTCCCACTGGATAGGCTCCATGCCGATGGAGCGGATGGCGGAGATGACCTGGTCGTTATACTCACCATAGGGCGGACGGATGAGGGTGGGACGCACGCCGGTTACGGCCTCGATCTTGTCGTTGCACGCCTCCACGTCGGCAATGATCTCCTGCGCAGAGAGCTGGTTCATATGGGCGTGGGTGTTGGAGTGGTTCATAACCTCGTGCCCGGCGTCGTGGAGGGCCTTTACCGACTCGGGATATTTGTCCACCCAGTCCCCCACCACGAAAAAGGTGGCCCGGACGCCGTAACGGCCCAGGATGTCGATCAGCTCCTGGGTGTCCTCGTTGCCCCAGGGGGATGGTAAATTGCGGCGGCGGGGCACCGCCGGCCGTCCTGATACCAGAGACAGCGCTTGCAGCGCAGGCAGGGATTGGGCGTTTCCCCGGCGAGGACTTTCCGTGCCCACGCCGGATCGCTCAGGTGTCCGCGGCCGACGGCGATCAGGTCCGCATAGCCCGAGCTCAGGATTTCCTCCCCCTGCGCTCCGGTAAAGATACCGCCTACGCAGATTACGGGGAGATGGGTATGCCGCTTTACCAGGGGAGCGGCGTAGATCTTACGGTCAAAACGAAAATCGGACGGGGGGACGGAATACGCTTCCATACCGGAGGACACATCCAGAAGGTCGGCTCCGGCCTGCTCGATTGCAAGGGCTGTATTCACAAGCTCCGAATCGTTGGAATTGCCAAAACGGACAGCCACAATAAAGCCTGCGCCGCAGGCTGCTTTGATCGCTTGAACCAACTCCACGAGAAGGCGGACCCGGTTTTCAAAACAGCCCCCGTACCCATCGTGCCGCGTACTGGTCTCAACCACTTCGTCCAGATACATTCCGTGGGCGGCGTGGAGCTCGATGCCGTCGAATCCCGCCTTCCGGCAGCGGATGGCCGCAGAGACAAACGCCTGCCTGCAGTGCAGAAATTCTGCGGCCGGGATATCCGCTATGCTGGCCCGGCCCATTGCGGCCAGACCGGTCAGCATGATCTGTACGAGGGAGGCGGCGCCATGGGCGTGGATCGCCTGGGCCAGGCGAGAGAGCCCTTCGATACAGATGTCCTCTTCCAGGCAGAGCGTGTCCCGCTTTTCCCGCATCCGCAGGACGGAACAGGCCTCCAGAATGATCAGGCCCGCGCCTCCTTCCGCAAAAGCGGTATACCGCCCGAGATGCCGGCCGGTTACCAGCCCATCCGGAGAGACTACCCCAAAATCCGAGATCGGCGGTACGACAATCCGATTTTTGAGTACCGTTCGGCAGACGGCCAGAGGCCGGCGTAAATGTTCCATGCAGCGCCGCTCCTTTCCCGGGAGTTACTTGGAAGCGCCGGCCGGTTTCCCGTGGCAGTACCAGAGGAGCAGACCCAGCCCCGCGCCGCCCAGCAGGTTGCCCAGCGTAACGGGGATCAGGTTGGCCGCCGCCCCCGCCGGGGTGAGGGAGGAGAGATCCACCCCTGCCGCCGCAGCCAGGGCCGCGTAGTCCGGTACGGCGGCGGCCATCATGGCCGCGCCGATGTAGTAGAGATTGGCAATGGAGTGCTCAAAGCCGCACAGGACAAAAAAGCACACCGGGAGATAGGCGCCCAGCAGGCGCCCGGCGGTGTCCTTGGCGGAATTTGCGGCCAGCACCCCCAGGCACACCAGGAAATTACATAAAATACCCAGGCCGAAGGCCTTCCAGAAGGGCAGGGCGCACTTGACGGCCCCCACCCGGATGGTGTACACCGCCAGCGCTCCGGCGGAATAGTCCAGCTGCCCGCAAAAGACGCACAGCGCGGCCACCGCCAGGGCGCCCAGCGTATTGCCCAGGTAGACCAGAACCCAGTTGCGCAGCATCTGTCCCACGGTCCCCCCATGATCCAGAAGGGTGACGGGCAGCATGCAGTTTCCGGTAAACAGCTCCGAGCCGGTGACGATCACCAGTCCCAGGCCGAAGGGGAAGAGCAGGGCGCACACCGTCCGCAAAGTCCAGGTGTCGGCGATGCCGTACACCGCGGTATTGCTGGCCGCCGCGGCCACGGCGATGATGGCCCCGGCCAGAGCGCCCAGCAGCAGAAGGCTGGACGCCGGGCGGCGCAGCTTGACCCGGCCCGCCGCACTGTAGGCGGCGATTATTTCCCCCGGAGAGAGATAAAGACGATCCATAGTTTGATGGCCCTGAGCCGCTCAGGGCGCGCTCCTTATCGGCTGGAATGAGGGGAGACGGAGCGTGTCCTCCGTCTCCCGGTCGGATGCATATGCGGCTTAAAAGAGTCCGGTAATTTTCCCGTTCTCGTCCACGTCGATCTTCTCAGCCGCCGGGACCTTGGGCAGGCCGGGCATGGTCATGATGTCCCCGGTGAGGGCCACCAGGAAACCGGCGCCTGCGGAGACCTTCAAATTCCGAACGGTGACCGTAAAGTCCTCCGGGGCCCCCAGCAGGGTCTGATCGTCGGAGAAGGAGTACTGGGTCTTGGCCATACAGATGGGCAGAGCGCCGAAGCCCAGGTCGGTGAGCTGCTTGAGCTGCTTTTTGGCGTTGGGGGTGAGGATTACGTCCTTGCCGTGGTACACCTTGGTGACGATGGCGCGCAGCTTGTCCTCAATGGACTGGTCCAGGTCGTAGGCGAAGCGGAAGTGATTCTCGCTCTCGCACAGGCGGATGACCTCTCGGGCCAGGGCAAGGCCGCCCTCGCCGCCCTTGGCCCACACCTCGCTCAGAGCCACGTTGACCCCCAGGGCGCGGCACTTGTCCTCCACCAGTTTGAGTTCGGCCTCCGTATCGGTGGGGAAGCGGTTGATGGCCACCACGCAGGGCAGGCCGTACACCTGGGTGATGTTCTCCACATGGCGCAGCAGGTTGGGCAGGCCCCGCTCCAGGGCCTCCAGGTTTTCGGTGTTCAGCTCCGTCTTGGCTGCGCCGCCGTGGTGCTTCAGGGCCCGGACGGTGGCCACCAGCACCACCGCGTCGGGGGTGAGTCCGGCCATGCGGCACTTGATGTCCAAAAACTTCTCCGCGCCCAGGTCGGCGCCGAAGCCTGCCTCCGTGACGGCGTAATCGCCCAGCTTCAGGGCCATGCGGGTGGCCATGACCGAGTTGCAGCCGTGGGCGATGTTGGCGAAGGGACCGCCGTGGATGAAGGCGGGGGTGCCCTCCAGCGTCTGGACCAGGTTGGGCTTCAGGGCGTCCTTCAGCAGGGCGGTCATGGCCCCGGCGGCCTTCAGGTCCCCGGCGGTGACGGGCTTGTCGTCATAGGTGTAGCCCACGATGATGCGGCTCAGGCGCGCCTTCAAATCGGGGATGGAGGAGGCCAGGCACAGCACGGCCATGACCTCGCTGGCCACCGTGATGTCAAAGCCGTCCTCCCGGGGG
>DWYC01000054.1 GCA_019118925.1 Candidatus Flavonifractor intestinipullorum
CAGATGGTGATCGACGGCAACTTCCCCACCGTGGTCTCCCCCAACCCGGAGAACCCGGAGGGCTTCTACCTGGCGGTGGACCTGGCCAAGAAGGAGGGGGCCGACTTCATCCTGGGCTCCGACCCCGACGCCGACCGGGTGGGCATCATGGTCAAGAACGATCAGGGCGAGTACGTCACCATCACCGGCAACCAGACCGGCGTCCTGCTGCTGGACTACCTCATCGGGGCCAAGCAGCGCACCGGCAAGATGCCCGAAAAGCCCGTGGCCCTCAAGACCATCGTCACCACCGAGATGGCCCGTAAGGTGGCCGAGGACAACGGCCTCCAGTGCTACGACACCTTCACCGGCTTCAAGTTCCTGGCCGAGAAGAAGGACAAGCTGGAGAAGGCGGGCGAGGGCAAGGTCATCTTCGCCTATGAGGAGAGCTACGGCTACATGCTGGGCGACTACGTGCGGGACAAGGACGCCGTTACCGCCGCCCTGGCCCTCACCGAGATGGCCGCCTGGTACGCCGGACAGGGGATGACCCTGTACGACGCCCTCCGGAAGTGCTATGAGAAGTACGGCTATTATGGGGAAAAGACCCTCAACCTGGTCATGCCCGGCCTGGACGGCCTGAAGAAGATGGCCGACCTCATGGCCGGCCTGCGCCGGAATCCCCCGGCCGAGCTCGCCGGCGTCAAGACCCTCCAGTGGAAGGACTATCAGGACGGCAGCGTGGTGGACGCCGCCACCGGCGCGAAGAGCGCCATGGAGCTCTCGGGCTCCAACGTGCTGCGCTATGAGATGAGCGACGGCACCAGCGTCATCGTGCGCCCCTCCGGCACGGAGCCCAAGGTGAAGGTCTACATCCTCGCCAACGGCGCGTCCAAAGCCGAATGCGACGAGAAGGTGGCCAAGTATACCGCCTGGGCCGAGAGCCTGAAGAAGTAAGGAAAGAGAGCGGATAAAAGACGGGCCCCGCGGGATTTCCCGCGGGGCCCGTCTGTGCAGACGGAACAGTTAGTCGGTGATGATAACCGTCTGAGAGGTCTGGTCCCAGTCCACCGTGCAGTTGAAGGACTCGGCAATAGCCCGGACGGGCACCAGAGTGCGGTTGTTCATCGCTGTGGGGGCCACGTCCAGGTCGATCAGATAGATGTCGCCGCCGCCCACCTGACGGGCCATGGTGGGTATGTTCAGCTCCATCAGGATGGCCCGGTCGTCGCTGGCGCGGTAGCCGAGGATGGTCTGGTTCTCGGGATTCCACTCGACCTGGGCGCCCAGCGCCTCAAAGATCGCGCGCATGGGGACCAGAACACGGTTGTTTTGCGCCACCGGGGGCTGGTCAAAGGTGAGATACTGTCCATTGACGGTCACCTTGATGCCGCCGCTGGAGGGAGTGGACGTGGAAGACGAGTTGTCCCCAAAGGTGATTTCAATCTGCCCGGAGTCGTCGGTAATGGTGGTTCCGCCGCTCTGGCTGCCGGAGCTGTTCCCCGCCGAGGGCGTCCCGGCCGGAATGTCGAAGCGCTGGTCCACCCGCAGAACGGGGTAGCCGTTGTTCAGAGCCGGGTCGATGTACCACACATTGTTGAAGTCCCAGCCCGTGTAGCTGACCTGCATTTTCATGGCGGCGGTGCTCTTTCCGATATGCCGGGTTCCGTCGGAGCGGGCGCTGTGGCCCTGCACATCCCGGTCGTAGTAGCAGCCGCTGGACACGCTGTCGGACCGCTGGGTGCCGCAGACACCGCCGCTGAGGTCGGCGTCGCCCCGGTAGGTGCTGTACCCGTTGGTCACCACGCCGTAGCAGTTGATGATGGTGCCGTAGTAGTTCTCACCCAGCACGGCCCCCAGGTTCGCCCCTCCGCCGGAGCCGGACCCCAGGGTGGCCATGATGTCCACGATGCCATAGCAGTTCTGGATGACGCCGCTGTCATAGTTGGTGCCCACCAGGCCGCCGATGGTGGGGTGCACGCGGTAGCTGCCGTCGGTGGTCACGCGGAAGGTCCCCTCCGCCGAGCAGTTCTCTACCAGGCCGTAGTTATTATCCGCGGCCAGGCCGTCCGCCCAGTCTTCCAGATAGTCCCCATAGGCGTCATAGCCGCCCACCAGGCGCAGGTTGCGGATGGTGCCGAAATTCGTTCGGATCAGGGTCTGACGGGGGGCCGGGACATCGCTCAGGTCGATGGTATAGCCGTTGCCGTCCAGCACGCCCTGGAAGTCTGCCTCGCTCAAATTGACATCCTCCCGACGGACGTAAGACGTGCCGCTCCCCGCCAGGGGCTGCCAGCTGGAGTCCAGCGTAATGTCGTTCATGAGCACATAGTGGGCGCTGGGGAAGTCGGAGATGATCTCCAGCTCCTCCTGGCTGGTGATGCGGAAGGGGTCGCTCTCCGTGCCGCTGCCCGAGGGCACCGAGGCCGCCGAGGCCGCCGGGGCCAGGCCGAGCGCCAGCGAGAGAACCAGCGTCAGGGCCAGAAAATTGCGTTTTTTCATTCCGTAAGCTCCTTTCCTCTCAAAAAAATTTTGATTGCGAAGGGAAATACTGTATTTAGAATAGCATGAAAGGATACCCGGCGCAAGCAATCCCATTCCTAAAAATTATAGGAATGCACGAACTCCTTCCACGGCAGGAGCTGCCGGCAAAGGCCATTTTTCCCGGCGTCCTGCTGCAACCAATGGGCCGCTGCGGGCGCGGCCTCAATTCTGGAAAACAGTCCCGAAATATGGATATATATTATATAGAATAGTATAGATATGCAAAAATTGCAGTCCGCAGCGAGCATGCCGGACATTTTCCCGGGGCATGGGAGTCCCCGAACGCCCCGGTCCAGGGCGGCCGGCCGGACCATTTTGTCAGACAGCAAAAAAGGGCGGGATGGAGTTCTTTACTTTTATGTATGGTTGCGATAAAATAATGGGAAAGAAATCGAGGGCAGGGAGGTACGAAAATGGCGAATGATTCTCTTGCCAATGGGACCATCCGCCTCAAGGGCCGGTGGACCAAACGCGTTCTGGAGGACTTTTTACCCGTGCTGGAGATGTGGAGATTTTACGGGGCCTATGGAATCCAGTCCTGCCAGATCCCTACTTTGCAGGACCGGACCGTGGAATTTACCGGCTGCGGGCGCTGGTCCTTTTCCAGCACGTTGAGCGACTTTGACGGCTGGACCCGGAGCTGGCTGGGCAGCGAAGAGGAAGGAAGGCCCGTCCGCGCCCTGACCCGGGAGGGCTACGACCGCTTTCTCAAGGAGATGGAAGAGCGAAAGCTGAAGATCCGCTTTGACTTCGAGGATCGGGAGGCGGGCGCGGGATTCTTTAACCATGAGGTAGGGGAGTTCTCCAGCGACGGCGGGCAGCTGATCTATACCCGGATCTCCCGTGAATGCGTCACCGGCGATGACGATGATCTGGAGCGAGCGGTGAACTATCTGGCGCGCTTTTTGAAAACGCCGGACCGGGAGGCGCTGGCGGAGTGGATCGCGGAACATATTACCTTCACCCGTCTCTTCAACTACTATTACAACGATGAATACTCCGAGCTCATCTATGAACTAACCGAGTTGGAGGGGGACCCATTCCCCGCCTTCTGCGCCGCTTTTTCTCCCGACACCAATGAATGGGAGAATTTTTGTGGGGAATATGAAGAAATTTTTGGGAATTGTCCCGGCGAGTGAGCCCGGCGGGTTCTTTTGATTCCCTTCTTTTGACGAGGGAAGCAGAGCTTCGATTCCGAGAGAGAAGGATGCCGCACCTGAGACATGGTGTCATAACGTAATTTGCAACATCAAATTCGCCGAGGGGGGCGTATCCCCGCAGATTTGAGGCCGCGCCGGGGACAACGGCGTTCCGGGACATGGGTTCCGATGGAGGGAGGCCTTGAGTCGGAATACCAGAGAAAGGAACGAGAGACGTGATGATCGAAATCAACGGCGAGCAGGTGGAGCGCGCCGCCCGTTACGCCGACCTGGGCCTCTCAGAGGCCCTGATGAAGGCCGTGGACAAGAAAGGCTATGTGGAGGCCACCCCCATTCAGGCCGGGGCCATTCCCTACTTCATGGACTGGAAGGACGTCATCGCCAAGGCCCCCACCGGCACGGGCAAGACCTTTGCCTTCGGCATCCCCATGGTGGAGCACATCGACACGGCGAGCGAGAGCGTCCAGGGGCTGATTCTGGCCCCCACCCGGGAGCTGGCCATTCAGATCCAGGAGGAGCTGCGGGATCTGTGTGCATTTAAAGAGGGGGTGCGGGTGGTCTGCCTCTATGGCGGACAGGACATCGGCAAGCAGATCAACCAGCTCAAAAAGCGGCCCCAGATCGTGGTGGCGACGCCCGGACGGCTGATGGACCACATGAAGCGGCGCACCGTCCGCCTGGACAAGGTGGAGACGGTGGTGCTGGACGAGGCCGACCGGATGCTGGATATGGGCTTTATCCGGGATGTGACCCGCATCCTGGACCAGATCAAGCACCGGAAGAACCTGGGCATGTTCTCGGCCACCATCTCCCGGGAGGTGATGGACATCTCCTGGGTCTACCAGCGGGACCCGGTGGAGATCACCGTCCGGCCGGTGGAGGAGTCCAAACCCGACATCCAGCAGTACCGGGTGGATCTGGACAGCCGGGAGCAGAAGCTGGACACCATCGCGGCCCTTATCACCCACGGCGGATACGAGCGGGCCATCGCCTTCTGCAACACCAAAAACATGACCGACCGCCTGGCGGGGCTGCTGAAAATGCGGGGGATCTCCTGCGAGGCCATCCACGGCGACATCCAGCAGCGGGTGCGGGAAAAGACCCTGGAGCGCTTCAAGAACGGGGAGGTCCGGGTGCTGGTGGCCACCGACGTGGCCGCCCGGGGCCTGGATATCGACGATGTGGACGCCGTCTTTAACTACGACGTCCCCGACGAACTGGAAAACTACACCCACCGCATCGGCCGCACAGGGCGGGCTAAAAAGCACGGCGTGGCCTATACCTTTGTGGCCAATATCACCGAGGGCATCCGTATGGATGAGATTGTCCGCAACACCCATGCGGACATCCAGCGCCTGAAGTACGACGCGGACGGCTGCCTGATGCTGGTGGAAGAGGGGCGTTAAGCGCACGGTCCCGGAGCAATCCGGGACCGGTTTTTTATAGCGGGCGGCTTTTTTCCCCTCCAGGGAAGAACTCCTTTACACCGGCGCGGCGGCTATGATACAATACCTCTATCTTCTGTAACGAAAAGTTTATTTTTCGCGTGAGGAAAGAAGCTGGAGGGACGGCGCGATGCAGTTATCAGAGGTAAGACGGATCTTATCGGCGGAGGTCCTTTGCGGAGCGGACCGGCTGGAGGAAGAGGTGTCCTGCGCCTGCGGCAGCGACTTTCTCAGCGATGTGCTGGCTTTTGTCCATGAGCAGAACCTGCTGCTTACCGGTATGGTCAACCCGCAGGTAATCCGGACGGTGGAGATGACGGACATCAAATGCGTGGTGTTTGTCCGGGGAAAACGCCCGGGGGAAGATATCGTTCGCATGGCGGAAGAGCGGGGCATCGTGGTGATGGCCTCGCCGGAGCGGCTTTACACGGCCTGCGGACTTCTATACAGCCATGGACTAAGGGGGAATTGAACAATGGAACCTGTCAGACTGACCTATCCCGTGGAGGGTGGAGATTTTATTCAGGCCGGCGAGGCCTCCAGCAAGATGAAAATGACCCTCAAGAAGCTGGGTCTGCCCACGGATGTCATCCGCAAGGCGGCCATCTGCATGTATGAGGGGGAGATCAATATGGTCATCCACGCCAACGGCGGCCAGGCCGAGGTGGAGATCGCCATGGATCAGATTACGCTGCGGATGGTGGATCAGGGCCCCGGCATCCCGGACGTGGCCCGGGCCATGGAGGAGGGGTATTCCACCGCCGGACCGGAGGTGCGCAGCCTGGGGTTCGGCGCGGGAATGGGCCTGCCCAATATGAAGCGCTACTCCGATGAGCTGCACATTGACACGCAGCTTGGCAAGGGGACCACGGTGACCATGAAGATCAAGATCGGGTAATGGGCCATGAAACATGCTGTTGTCCTGGATGTCAAACGCTGCCGGGGCTGTACCACCTGCATTAAAAACTGCCCCACCGAGGCCATCCGGGTCCGGCGGGGCAAGGCGATTATCCTCCCTGACCGGTGCATCGACTGCGGCCGGTGTATCCAGGTCTGTCCCCACCGGGCCATCCGCTCGGTCAGCGACGCCCTGGACCGGCTCCGGGAGTTCCGCTACTGCGTGGCGGTGCCCGAACCCGCCCTTTACGGGCAGTTTCACCACTTGAAGCAGGTGGATCAGGTGCTCAACGGCCTATTGAAGGTGGGGTTTCATAAGGTGTTTGAGGCGGCCAAGGCCGCCGAGATTCTCACTGAGTATGTTGCCCGCCGGACCGAGGGCTCGCCCGCCCAGGCCCCTCTGATTTCCCCCCACTGCCCGGCCATTCTGCGTCTGATCCGGATTCGCTTCCCCCGGCTGATTCCCCATCTGGACCCGCTGGTGATGCCCATGGAGCTGGCGGCAACCCTGGCCCGGAAGGAGGCCTGCGCCGAGACCGGCCTGCCGCCGGAGGAGATCGGCGTCTTTGCCATCGTCCCCTGTCCGGCCAAGGTGACCGCCGCCCACAACCCGGAGGGCCTCACCGCGCCGGTGCTGGACGGGGCGCTGTCCATCCGGGACGTGTATCTGCACCTGCTCCACCCCATGGAAGAGCTGCCGCCGGAGAAGCTTTTGCCCATGAGCGCGGCGGGAGCCACCGGAGTGGGCGTGGCGGTATCCGGAGGGACCTCCCGGGCGCGGCAGGCCGGGCGCTATGTGGCGGTGGACGGCATTGAAAACTGCATCCAGATGCTGGAGGAGATTGAGGACAACCGCCAGCCGGAGGTGGACTTCATCGAGCTCTCCGCCTGCACCCAGGGATGCGTGGGGGGGTGCCTGACGGTGGAAAACCCCTATGCCGCCCGGATGCGTCTGGAGCGGATTATGGGCGAGATGCCTCCGGTAGCCTGGCCCGCCCAGCCCGAGGAGATGGATCAGGAGATCGTGACCTTCTCCCGGACGCCGCAGTACAGCCCCGCCTTCCGTCTGGACCCGGACCGGGCGGAGGCCATGGCCAAACACCTGCGGATTGAGGCGCTGGAGGCCACTTTGCCCGGACTGCACTGCGGCTCCTGCGGGGCGCCCAACTGTCACGCCTTCGCCGAGGACGTGGTATTGGGCCGGGCCAGCGCCGACGACTGCATCTTCAAGGTGCGGGAGCGGATGCGGGATATGGCCGGTCCCGCGGGAGACGAGTACCTCCCGCCGCCCTTCCGGCAGAAAACGCCCCAGACGAAAAACAAATAACCGCCGCCCATCAGGAAGGAGGACCGAGAGCCATGTTCTGTGCCCACTGCGGCGCGCCCTGCGCCGGGGACGAGCTTTTCTGCGCCCGCTGCGGCGCAGCCCTCCAGGTGGAGGGGAGATTGGTGGAAGAGATACAGGAGGAACCGGCCGCCGCGCCCCTTCCCGCCGGAAAAGAGGAGACGCTGCCCGCCCGGCACCGGTCCGGCCGGAGCGCGCCCCGATTCCACCGGCTTTCCCACCGCACGGGGCAGGCGCTCACCGCCGGAGTGCTGGCCCTTCTGGCCGTCCTGCTGGCCGTCACCCCCAAAAACCGCCCGGGGCCGGAGATGGGCCCTCCGCGGGCGGCGGGGCTCTACGGAGCGGACAGCGGCGTGTACTCCGGACAGTACATCTACTATGACGGAGTCCAGGTAGCCGGACCGGAGGAGGGGCTGATTCTTTACCAGAATCTGGGGAATAAAGGGGCCTTCCTGGCGGACGTATCCTATCAGAATTACTACCATCTGGACGGGGACGGACTGACGGACCTGCCCAGCCCGGCGACGGGCGGCGTGCTGTCCTGGGCCATGACGGAGCAGGCGCTGTGGTACATCAATGACGAGGGGCTCTGGCGCCTGCCCTACGAGGGGGGCGAAGCCCGCCTCATGGACCCGGAGGCGGCGAGCGACGCGGAGATAAAGGCCTCCCCCACGGGAGACGCGGCCGTCTATGTCGCCTACGGCGGGCAGGACGCGCTGGAGCTGCGCCTGTGCCGCGGGGGAGGGCGGATCACCACCATCTCCACCGCCGGCGGCGTGCCGGTGGCGGTCAGCGACGGCGGGACCTACGTCTACTACCTGCCGGTGGGCGGGGAGAGCGCCAACGGCGCGAGCTACCAGACGGCAATAGATCAACGGGAACTTCTCCTCCTCTGGGACGGGAAGGACACCCGCCTGGCGGCCTCCGGCGCACTGCAGTGCCTCTTCCTGAACTGGGACGGCAGCCAGGCTGCGGCCTACACCGACCAGGGGACCTTCCTGGTGGAGGAGGGGGAGGTCTTTTACCGCCCGGGGCTGCGGATTCCGATCTCCTTCCTCACGCTGTCCACCGGCTGGAGCGAGAGTCTGGTGCGTACCATGGGGGATTACAGCTACTTTCTGAATGTGGAGGATCTGACGGGAAACCTCTTTGTCCGCTACTATGAAGACGACGGCTCAGTCGCGGTGGAGCGCTGGGACGGCGGCGATGAGATGGAGACGCTGGCCTGGATCTGGACTCCCGAGGATCAGGGCAATGCCCACAGCCTCATGGGCTCGGACAACGGGCGGGAGGCCTGGTACACCAAGGACGACGGGGTGTACTATCTGGACCGGCAGGGCCGCGTCCGTCAGGTACTGGAGCGGGATTTGACGGCGGAGGAGCTCCGCCTTCGCTCGGTCAGCCCGGACGGGGACTGCCTCCTGCTACTGGGAGAAGAGGAGGGCATGTACTTCCTCAAACAGGATGGGACGCAGATCCCTCTGAGTGAAGAGAACCACTTGTTCAGCTTCTGGACGTGTTTTTATGGGGTCTATTACTGGGGCGGGGGCGGCTTTTTCTTCGCCCCCTGGGGGGAAACGCCCCGGGAGTACGATCTGGGAACGGTCCGCTCTACCCAGGGCACCGACCGGGGCGTCGAGGTTACGGCCGTCGCCGGCGACGGGGCGGAGCAGATCTGGCACATTCTTCCCGGCCGGGAACCCATCCTGGTGGAGGAGTCGGAGGGAAGCGTTTCGCTGGATTCCTTTGATCTGAAGCTGGGGGAGGCGCATCTCGCCTCATAATCAGAAAGGGGCTCCCCCGCGGCATAATGCCGCGGGGGAGCCCTTTGCCTTTGCTCAGAAGAGCCGCCGGCCAGCCACAAATTTGGCCAGGAGATCCCGGTCCTCCGCGAGATATACCATCTGCTCCAGCCGCTCTTCCACCCCGTGGGGCTGGGGACCGGAGAGGCGTGCATCGTCCAGGACCAGGGCGTCCAGCTCATACCCGGGCGCAAAGGAGCCGACCGCGCCGAAGAACGAACCGCCGCCCAGGGTGCCCATCCAAAATACCTCGGGGATCGTGAGGGGGGCGAGGGACGAATCGAGCAGCCGCCAGCGCAGCTTGGAGACCTGGATGGCCAGCGCCATGGCCCGGAAGAGAGAGAGCTGAGCCCCGCCGGCGATGTCACTGCCCAGACCGACCCGAAGGCCCCCGTCCAGAAAGGCCCGCACCGGAGCGACTCCCGAGGCGATGTTGGCGTTGGACTCGGGACAGTGGGCCACCCAAACCCCGCGCGCCTGGAGAAGGGCGGTCTCCTCCGGGCCGGAGTGGACGCAGTGGGCCATAATGGCGGGGCAGTTCGCCCCGCCCAGCAGGCCGAAGCGGTCGTAGGCGTCGGCGTAACCCGCGGACCAGGGACAGAGCTCCTTCACCCAGGCGATCTCGTCCAGGTTTTCCGAGAGGTGGCTCTGAACGGGCAGGCCGGTCTCCCGCTGGAGCTCTCCCAAACCGGCGAGGAGTTCATCGGTGCAGGAGGGGATGAACCGGGGGGTGAGAATGGGGGCGGTCCGGCGGAAGGACCCGCAGCCGGCGAGCCACCGGCGGGTCTCGGCCAGGGAGGCGCCGGCGTCCGCTTCCCGGGCGGCGGAGGAGCAGTTGCGGTCCATGTTTACCTTACCCACCCTGGTCACAAGGCCGCTCTCCTCCAGCTTCTCCATCAGGAGAAGGGTGGCCCCGGCGTGGGAGGTGGCGAAGAGGCAGGCCCGGGTGGTGGGGCTGCGGCGCAGGTCCTCCACAAACCGGTCGTAGGCCGCCCCGGCAAAATCCAGGTCGGCGTACCGGGCCTCGGCGGGGAAGGTGTGGCGCTCCAGCCACTCCAGCAGCTCCAGGTCCATGCCCAGGGCCCGGTAGGTGTACTGGGGGGCGTGGGCGTGCAGGTCCACCAGGCCCGGAACGATGAGCTTTCCCCGGAAGTCCAACTGGGGCAGAGCGGAATAGCGTTCGGGCAGGGCCGCAAAGACGCCGGCGGAGCGGCCCTCCACGCACACCAGGTAGCCGTCGGGGACGGCGCACAGCGTCTGGGGGTCCAGGCTGTAGCACAAGTCCCCCCGCAGGACGAAGGAAGATGACATTTGGATACACCCTTTCTCTGGATAGGCCCGGAGATGCAAAAGGGCCGCCGTAACCGCCCCAATCTGCGCTCCAGGCAGGCTCTGGAGACCGATAGGGCGGCTGTTTACGGCAGCCGGTAGAAACGCCCAACCAAATTATGGGCCTATATCGTCCTTAGGATACAACGATATTATACCAGCTCTGGGGGAAGGCCGTCAATGCCCGGAAGAAATTTCTCGCCGCCCTTGCGTATATGAGGGAAAGACATTATAATGGGGGCAGATGGAGTTTTTACTCCAAATTTACAAAAGAAAAGAGGAAGCAATATGAAACGCGGCAATTCCACCCTCCGCCGGGCCGCGGCGGGAGCCATGACCGCCGTGATGCTGGTGGGCTGCGCGGGGGTCACCGCCTCCGCCGCCGGGGCGGAGAGCTTCACCCTGGGGGTGTACTCCACCACCGACATGCACGGCAAGTGCTATAACCTCAACCCCGTGGACGGCAAAGAAGTAGGCAACAGTATGCTGAAGGTGGCCACCGCCATGGAGCAGGAGCGTTCCGCTGTGGACGGCGTGCTCCTCATCGACAATGGCGACCTGGTCCAGGGTACCCCCATCACCCGCTATAACGTCAACAGCGAGGCCGGCCGGAACAACCCCATGGCCCTGTGCCTGCGCTACATCGGCTATGACGCTTTCGTGATGGGCAACCATGAGTTCAACTTCACCCTGGAGGTCCAGAACAACATCTACGACCTGCTGGAGAGCACCCAGAGCGATGTGGGCACCCCGGTCTCCGTGGTCTGCGCCAACTACATCAACACCGAGACGCAGGAGACCGACCGGACCCCTTACATCATCAAGGAGTACACCGTGGGGGACAAGACCTTCCGGGTGGGCTTCCTGGGCTTTGAGAACGTGAATGTGCCCAACTGGGACCCCTCCTCCCACTATGAGGGCCATGATTTTGTCCACGCGGACAACACCGAGCGCACCTACGCCTATGAGTGGACCAACTACTGGCAGGAGCAGATGCGCGAAGAGGAGAACTGCGACATCGTCATTCTGGGCGTCCACTCCGGCGAGGAGTCCGGCCTGGTCGGCGCCGGAGAGGACGGCGCCGTCTCTACGGGCAACACCGCCTTTGAGCCCGAGAACCAGGTCCGCCACCTGATTGAGAACACCACCGGGATCGATATGGTCATTGCCGGGCACAACCACCAGGCGGGCACCTATACCTTCCAGAACGCCGACGGCCAGGACGTGACCGTGGTCAACGGCGGCGGCCAGAATCTGACCAAGACCACCATCACCCTCAACAGCGACGGTACCTTCGCCTTCGGTGAGAGCGAGCTGGTGGATCTGACCACCTATGAGAACGACCCCGGCCTCCAGGCCCTGATGGAGCCCTACTATGAGGACGGCCTGGCCTCCGTGGACGAGGTGGTGGGCACCATCTCCGGCGACTGGGACGATGTGACCGACCTCTTTGTGCGCCAGAGCGACACCATGGACCTGGTCCACAAGGCCCAGATCTGGGCCACCGGCGCGGACCTGTCCATCGCCTCCCCTGTGGCGGCCTCCGGCTTCTGCGTGGGCCAGCTCATCCCTGAGGGGGCGGACTCCGCCGAGGTCTCCCTGAAAAACTGCTACTCCATCTACCGGTATGACAACAATCTGCTCTATGAGATTGAGATCACCGGCAAGCAGATCAAGGACTGGCTGGAGAGCGTCACGAAGGACTACACCGTGGAAGAGGACGGCACCATCTCGGGCGGCGGCTTCGGCACCGACCAGATCTACGGTGTGGATTATGACATCTACCTGGGCAATCCCGAGGGCAGCCGGGTGGTCAACCTGACCTATCAGGGCCAGCCGGTGACCGACGACCAGGTCTTTACGGCCGCCGTCAACAGCTACCGCCTCTCCGCCACCCCCGGTGCGGACTCCTACGGCTGGTACGCCGCCACCGGCATCACCGCCACCAGCGATGCGGTGCTCTGGAAGGCTGAGACCAGCGAGCAGTTCGGCGAAGTGGGCGGCTCGGTGCCCTACATCATCGGCGAGTACTTCAAGGCCATGACTGCGCAGGGCCAGGACGTGACGCCCGGCAGCGAGAGCCACTGGACGCTCAACGCCGGGACCGCCCCGGAGACCGACGCCGTCACCCGCCTGACCTTTGTGGAGAAGCTCTATGAGGCCATGGGCTCCCCCGCCCTGGAGGGGGCCGCTCCGGCGTTTAAGGACCTGGAGGACAGCGCCGCCATGGACTGGGCCGCCGCCAACGGCATTGTCTCCGGCGACGGCGCCGGCAACGTCATGCCCGGCCAGACCGTGACCCGGGAGCAGGCCGCCGTCATTCTGATGAACGCGGCCACCGTCCTGGAGAAGGGACCCACCGGCGCCTGGGCAGTGCAGATCCCCTATGCCGACGGGGCGGGCATCTCCGCCTGGGCCGGCGACGGCGTCATGTGGAATGTCATTGAGCAGTACATCCCGGTGGGCGAGGACAACCTCTTCCAGCCCCAGGGAACCATCACCTCTGCGGAGGCCGACGCCATGATCGCCGCCCTCCTGGCCGAGTAACGTTTATCCGGAAACACACAAGCCGGGCCGCCCTTTTGGGCGGCCCGGCCCTGTTTTGCACAGGGTTATGAAAGTTATCCACATTTTCCACCGAGTTTTCCACATGATATAGTGCTATGTGGAAAAACTGCCCCCAGAATTAGTGCCGCTTCGCGGAGAACCGACGTGGTTCCTGCGTTTTCCACAGAGTGATCCACCGTGAGCGCTCCGAAAGAAAAAGAACGCCCGCGCTCAACTGAGCGCGGGCGTTTTGGCGGGGACAGGTAAGGATCGAAATTACACGGAAACCGGATAAACCGGCTGCGGCGCAGCGCTTTCCCAAATGTCATCTTGCATTTTGTATGTTGTGCAGTTTGACGGCTCCATCCGGCGGAACCCATTCACGCTCACTGTGGTTTCTGCCACTCATCCAGAGCCTTCAGATCCAGCGAATAGTAGTTCGTGTTGGCAATCTTCTGTTTCACCAGAAGACCGGACGGGATCTTCTCCAACTTGGCGGTGAGGGTCCCTCTGCTGATATCCAAGACGTCCATAATAATTTTGGTCTGGATCCCGTTTTCCGAAAAGAGCGTGGCCTGCACCAGCAGATCATAGAGAGGGTACACTCTAAATGGATCACCCTCCCCGATCAGACCAGAGCTTTTAATTATATCGGTATAATAGTTCCACTTTGTATTGCCGTCCTCCAGAGAATCTCTCAGTTTAAAAACCGATTCCTGGATGATCCGCAGAAACATGATGGCGAAGGGAGTCAGGTCCCCCCGGTTGCGCGGCTCATTGCAGTTGCTGAACGCCTGGTTGTACTCTCGGATATTCTCTTTGACGGTATAGGAGAGACGGTATCCGGTGACCGGCTCCAGCTCCCGTGACAGCAGGTAGCTGCAAATAAAACGGCCGAGCCGCCCGTTACCATCGTAGAACGGATGAATATATTCCAAAAGATAGTGGAAGATGGACAGCCGGAAGAGGATATCACAGGATTTATCGTGCAAAAAAGCCAGAGCCTGTTCCATGGCATGGATGATCTTCGCCTCTGGATACAGCCCCTTATGGATCTCCTTCTGAGATGGGCTCAAAATGCTCACCAGCTCTTTGCGGAACCACTTCCCGTCCGGGACATTTGTCTGGTCCTCGGCGCGGATCTCCGGCAGGACCAGCTCATCGTAGATCGCACGGATATCCGCACAGCTCTCCAGCGGCAACTCGTCTGTGGTCTGGAGCATGGTGTATTTTTTGACCAGGCCATAAAAGCGTTTCCCCCGGCTCCGCTCCTCCAGTTCGTCCAGAATGGCGCTGATCTCCTTCCGGGTGCTGCGCACGCCTTCAATGCTGTTGGTCAGCACAATCTCGTCGATCAGGCAGCGCCGGGTAAACTGGAAGATCGCTTTGGCCGGAAGGATGGATACTAGTTTTGAAACCTCCTGGTTCATGCGAAGAATGTCGGTCAGCATGGCGTACAGTTCCGGGGTCTGCAAGAAAAAGGCCGGGTTCCCATTGACCTCGAAGTCCAGATGCACCGCGTAATCACTGTGGAAGCGCTTCTGATAGACAGTTTCATACCGTTCTCTGTCCTGATAGTAGAGTGTCGAAAGCAGCGTATACTCCATGACGACCACCTCCAATGCTCGACACCTATTCACAAAAATCCCCCTTTTTTGTGAATAGTATAATGGTAACACAAGGAAAATCCGAAATCAAGGGAAAACAGGAAGAAGAAGTTCAAAGTATGAATAAAGCGGCTGCCCACTGCATAGAGGATACGATCTGTCACAAAAGAGCGCAAAAAACGCACAAGAGAACACAGAGAGGAACAACCTGCCCTTCCTGCCTGCTATGTGTCAATTTTGTCAATACCAGATTCCACCAGCTTCTCAAAGTAATTGTTGATCGTCTGGTCCACCGCGTCCATGTGGTCGGACATGGTATGCTGATAGATATATTTCATGGTATAATTGGTGGCCCAGCCGCCCCGCTGCATGGCGTACTTGTCGGCCACGTTGAGCATGAGCATCACCGAGGCGTTGGTATGCCGCAGCTTGTGCAGGCCCAGCCGGGGCAGGCCCGCCTGTTCCTCCAGCTTGTAGAGCTGCTCCAGGATGGATTCTCCCCAGCGGATGGGGACCACCCGCTCCGCGCCTCGGTGCTGAGCCGCCAGGCGCTCCACTAGGTAGGGCGACAGGGGCAGGACCCGGGTGGAACTGTAAGTCTTGGTGCGGCTGTCCACCATGCCTTTCTCTCCCCGGACGCTGGCCCGGTCGATGACCAGGTGGGGCTGCGGGCCGTCCAGTACCACATGGTCCCACCGCAGGCCCAGGATCTCCGACCGCCGCATCCCCAGCCAGACGGCCAGCAGCACGGGGATCTCGACGGAAGTGTCCCGCGCCGCGTCCAGCAGCGCGGCGATCTGGGCGGTGGTGTAGACCGGCTGAAGCTTTTTTCGCTTCCCCGGCAGGACGGGCTTGGGTGTGAAGGTGGGATGGTACTCCCGCAGGACCGCCCGCAGGAAGCCGTACATGCTGGCCGTAGTCTTGGGGGAACAGGTGGCGGCGATCTCGTTGACGGCAGACTGGATGTCGGCCTGGGTGAGAGAGCCCAGCCGGCGCGCCCGGATGAGCTGATAGTGCCGGCGCAGGTACATGCGGTAGGTGCGGAGGCTGGCCGGAGACAAAATGCTGCTTTTGCTGGAGATATATGCCTCCATGGCCTGTTCCACAGTCATCTGGCGGGAATCCCGGGCAATCTCCTTGTGACGCAGCTTGTGTTGGAGGGCCAGCAGCTCCGCCTCCTCCTTGGTAGGGGCTGTGATGGAAATGTAATCCCGGCTTCCGTCCGCCCGTTTTCCATTGTAGACCTGGCAGTTCCAGGAGCCGGATGGGAGTTGTTTTGCGGTTGGCATGGAGGTTCCTCCTTTTGAAGCGGTACAAATGTTCGATATATAGCGGGAAAAGAGTCCGGGGCCGGGGCCCCGGCTCTTGCTTTTTATGTGGGTCAATCCTCATCTTCCCGACCCCAGTATTTGAAGAAACCGTATCGTGCGTAGACCAGGGAAACGAGGGAACACAGGAAGGTGAACACGGACACAAAAACGGATATATGCGCCGCCGAGGCTAAAATAGACAACGCCATCAGCCCTATGCCAAAGACGGCGAAGACCCAGCGGGTCCGAATCGCCTCGTTGCTCCGCCTCTCCTTGGCGGATTTTGAAGGCTCCTGCCAGACGGATTTTTTGCCGCTGAAGCGCGGGTGATACTCTGGGACGGGATAGCCGTAAATGCCGTCCTC
Organism: Candidatus Flavonifractor intestinipullorum; assembly: GCA_019118925.1. Lineage (GTDB taxonomy): Bacteria > Bacillota > Clostridia > Oscillospirales > Oscillospiraceae > Pseudoflavonifractor_A > Pseudoflavonifractor_A intestinipullorum. Next base: position 16,331 of record DWYC01000054.1, read on the forward strand.
GTAATCATCGTCAAACACGTCGCTCTCACAGCCGCACTCGTCCATCGATACGGCCAGGGTGGCCTCGGCATAGTAGATGGTCTTGCCGGTATCGCGGTCCCGGAAACTGCTGACTTCCAGATCTTGCAGGCCGATGATATTGTCACGGTTTTCGGTGACAAAAGGGGACAGGTACGAGGGGATGACACCGATGATGGACCCGTTCACCTTGACGTAATAGGCCGGACGGCCTTCATAATCATATTCCTCCAGACAGAGGCACAGATCCTCGTCGAACGGGGGCCTCCTGCGCTTGATGTCCTTCAGGATCTCCTGGCGGCTGGTGCCGTCGTCGTTGTCAAAGGTCACCCCTTTGACCTTAAAAGCCCGGTTTCGTACCATCCTGACATAAGGCCTGGCCATAATGACCAACTCCTCTGCTTACGATATTCCGACGGGGGAAAATGTATCTTGACAAGATACGAACTATTGTTCTATTATATCATTAACGGAAACGACTGTCAAAGGGGTTACACAGGTATAGCGGCGGGGCTGCCCCCGCCGATTGGGAGGGGGAGTATTCCTTGACGCCGCAGGAAATGTTTGAGCTGCTCACGCCGGAAAACCGGGAGAAGGTCATTCACCTGATTGAGACTTTAGCAGCTTCTCAATCATCTGATCCACCAGAGCCCGATTCTCCTCGTTGAGCATATGGTACTTCGTGGCATCCAGCCCGCTCTCTGTGATGGGAGCGGGCTTTTTTTCGACCCCGGTCACCAGGTACTCAACCGAGGTCCCTAGGACTTCGGCAATTTGAGGGAGGTACTTGCGATAAGACTTTAGGCCAGAGGTCCGCCATTTACTCACAATTTTATCGGTGGCCCCAATCTGCTCTGCAAATTTTTTTTGCTCCATACCGGATCGGTCTAAGAGCAGAAATATACGGTCAGCGGTATCCAATAAGACCACCTCCTTTGTGGCATGATAGATAAAATTGAGATTACAGATTTATGCAAGTCTCCGATAATAGATAAAATTTAGATAAATTGGTTGACAATCGAAAAAATTGAGATTATGATTAACGCAAGGTAAACGAAACGAGAAGAGGTGAGACATGTGAAGCTCTTTCTACAAAAGGATGACGGGGCGATTCTGGAGTTTCAGGAAATCGAGAGCGCTTCAGACTCTGCGGATGTACTCCTGTTTTTCTGCAAATTTTTTCTTTCGGAAAGTGACCAGAAGCGGATGGAGACCGAACTCAGCGCGCGCATCGGGCGTCGGTGCATCCTGCTTTCGGCCCACATCACCCGAGTGGCTGGAATCCGGTCAGGAGCGAAACAGAGCGATTACAGAAACGATTCGGGCGCAGATCGAAAGGCCTCTTGTGATCCAGGTGTCGGTTACTTGCCGCTGGTATTCTTCCAGGTGCGCCAACACATGAGAATCCAGGATTACCTCTGTGCGCTCGGATATTTCAATATCCGAGAACGGAATCACGCCATCCCCGAGGCATTCTTGAAGTTCCGTGTAATCTGAAATCCTGCTCTTTTGGAGGATCGGTTTCAGATAACGGTATTTTCGTATGATCCTGCACACCCGTATCTGACGCTTTGTCATCGTCGTTACCTCTTGTATTGTGTTCACTTATTGTGAATGATACCACAAACGCCAAGAAAGGGCAACCGGAAAGGAGGGAAGCAAGTGAAACTGAAAGAACTGCGAGAGACGCGGGGCTTCACGCTGTCGCAGGCGGCCCAGGCAGCCCATGTCACCAAAGCCGCTGTCTGCATGTGGGAAAGCGGGGCCCGGCAGCCCGGGCTTGCTTCCATGCTGGCCCTGGCTGACCTCTACGGCGTCTCTCTGGATGCCCTCTTCGGGCGCAGCCCGCCGGGCGGGGAGAAGGGGTAACACATCCGCTTCGGTGGAGAGATACGATCTAGGAAGGAGGAAAGCCATGTTCCGGATTGATCTTCTATGCTCAGGAGCGCTTGGCCTGGTCCTTGGATGGACGGTCTTCCCGCGCATCATCGCCTGGATAAAGAGACATCGCGGCATCAAAGGCACCCACGGCAAAAAGAAATGAATAGCCCGCCGCGAAAAGACAGAGGACCCGTATGGCGCCGAACAGAGAAAGCGGCACGGAGGCCGGCACGGAAAGCCCAATTACCAAGAAAAGGACCAGAGCAATCAGCGATCTATAGAACTGCTGATGCAGAGTGCGCTTCGACGACGGGTGCGATTTTGGCGCTGAATCCTGCGGGGCACTTTTCAGTGCCTGAAAGAGCCATTTCGCAAAAGCAGACAGTGCGCCCACAAGAATCGTCACAATTACATTCTCTATTATATTTTTCAGCACAAGACCACGCCCTTTCTTTTGCCTATATTCTACCATGGACAGGGAAGAGCGGGCAACCGGCCCTCTTCGGGCGTAGCCTGCCGGACGGGGACACCTACTGAAAGGAGGATTACTATGCCTCGTACCAGACCCCTTACCGAGGCCCAGCGCCTGGCTGAGCAGGAGAAAAAATGCGCCCAGGCGTTTCTGGCCGCCCTGGGGGCCTATACCTACTCCCACGCCACGACCGAGCGCGTCGTGGCTGCTGCGGTGGGGGTTGACCCCGCCACCTTGACCCGCTGGAAAAAGGACCCCGGAAAGATCTCCATGTCCAAGGCCAGGCGATTGGCGCGGGCCATCAAAATGACCCCGGAGCAGTGGCTGGCCTTCGGCGGCTATAAGACCGGCTGACAATGACAGTATAAACGGTGAAAGGAGGAGTTACCATGCCGGGGGAGTACCGGAATATCTACAAAACCGCCCGTTCGGCGGCCGGATTGACCCAGGAAGCGGCCGCCGAGCGCCTGGGCCTGAGCGTGGAGCGCATCCGCGCCTACGAGACGGGCCAGCGCATCCCGCCCAACGAGGCGGTGGAACGGATGGTGATCCTTTACAACGCCCAGCACCTGGCTTACCAGCACCTGCGGGAGACCAACGAGCTCTACAACCGCATTGTCCCCGCCCTGGAGGACCGGGACCTGATCCGGACGGCGGTGGTCCTGCGCAACCGCCTGGCCCGCCTGGAGCAGGGGCGGAGCCTGGACCGGCTGCTGGAGATCGCGGAGGACGACCGCATCGACGACGCCGAGCGTCCCGAGTTTCTGGCCATCGTGGCCGAGCTGCGGGAGATCGTCCGCAGCGCCCTGGAGCTCCAGCTCCACTGTCCCTCCGGCGCATAGGACGAGCCGGGGCCGGAATAGGTCATACAGGAGGTGGAACGCATGGAAGAGAAGCTGGAAGAAAACGTGGTGGAGAGCGTGGAGACCTGGACCGAGGAGATCGGCGGGGAGACCATCGTGGCCACCATGCGCCGCCGCAAGGGGCTGCACTGGGTCACCACCATCACCGGCGAGCGGGTGCTGGTGGACGAGTCGGCCACCGTGGACCGGGGCAGGCTGGGGGTCTCCCTGTGCCTGACCCCCCACGTGGAGCACCAGCCCACCGAGGAGGAGCGGGCCGAGGGCCGCAGGCTCATCCAGGAGACCGCCGCCCAGGTGCTCCAGCGCATGGGCATCTGGTAGTACATCACGAAACGCCCGCCCCGGACGCCCGGGGCGGGGGAGAGGAGGATTTTCATGGACAAGCCGGGCTATTGGGCGGTCATCCCGGCCACCGTGCGCTATGACCCCGCCCTGCCCCCCAACGCCAAGCTGCTCTATGGGGAGATCACCGCCCTCTCCGGGGCGCAGGGGTACTGCTATGCCCAGAACCGCTATTTCAGCGCCCTCTTCGGCCTCTCGGACCGGAGCGTCTGCCGCCTGCTGGCGGCCCTGGCCAAGGGGGGCTATCTCCGCATCGACGTCCTCCGGGATCCGGCGACCAACGCCGTCCAGGAGCGGAGACTGTACGCTGTGTACGGACAGGGGGACGCGCCCACCCCTCCCGACCATTTTGCCGGGACCCCTCCGGACAAAAACGACGGGACCCCTCCCGACAAAAATGGCGGGGAGAATAATACAAGTATCTATCATATACCCCCTATCGTCCCCCAGAAGGGGGACGGCAAAAAGACCCGGAAAAACAAGAGCACGCCCGCCTGGAAGCCGGAGCGGTTTGAGAAATTCTGGGCCTACTATCCGCGGCATGAGGACCGGGTGGCCGCGGTGCGGGCCTGGGACAGGCTCAAGCCCGACGACGCCACCCTGGCCGCCATGGGGCAGGCCCTGGAGCGCCAGAAGGCCACCCCCGGCTGGCCCGCCCCCTACGCCTGCCGGTATCTCTCCCACCGCCGCTGGGAGGATGAGGAGCGCGCCGCGCCGGACGGCGCGGCCGTCCCCGGGGCAATCCGGACCCGGGAGGAGGTGGACACATGGTGACGGGAGACCTCTCCCCCCAGGCGGGCCTGCTGGGCTCCCTGCTCATCGACGACCGCCTGGTCCCCCAGGCCCTCGCCCGGGTCCGGGAGGAGGACTTCCTCTCCCCGGTCTACCGGGATGTGTTCCGGGCCATCCGCCGGTGCTATGCCGATGGGACCCCGGTGGACCCGGTGACGGTCCTGACCGCCATGGGGGGCGGCGAGGAGCTGCGGGGGCTGCTGATGCAGCTCATGGAGCTCACCCCCACGGCGGCCCACTGGGAGGCCTATGCCCGGGACGCCCGCCGGGAGGCCCGGAAGGCCCGGGCCAGGGACCTGGCCGGGCAGATCCTGGACAGCCCCAGCCTGGAGGAGATCCAGGGGCTCATCGGGCAGCTCAACGGGCTGCTGGTGGACCGCGCCGGGGTGGAGCGCTCCACCATGGAGGAGGGGCTGTTGGCGTTTATGGCCCGGCAGGAGCACCCCAAGCGCTACATCCCCACCGGCCTGCCCAAGCTGGACCGCCACCTGTACGCCGATTTCGGCGACCTGGTGGTGCTGGGCGGGTATCCCTCGGCGGGCAAGACCGCCCTGGCCCTCCAGCTCGCCTACCGCCAGGCGGAGACCCTGCGGGTGGGGTTCTACAGCCTGGAGACCAGCCGGGCCAAGCTCATGGACCGTCTGGTGGCCGGCGCGGCCGGGGTCGAGCTGGGGAGCATCAAGCGCGGGACCCTCAGCGAGCAGCAGTGGCAGATGGTGGCCGGCTCCGGGCGGGAGCTCCGCTCCCGGGGCCTGGAGCTGGTGGAGGCCTCCGGCATGACCGTCCAGGACATCCAGGCCGACGCCCTGGCCCACCGGTATGAGGCCGTCTATGTGGACTACCTCCAGCTGGTGGAGCCCGAGACCCGCAAGGCCACCCGCACCGAGCAGGTGGGGGCCATCTCCCGGGGCCTCCAGCATCTGGCCCACCGGCACGGCATCCTGGTCGTGGCCCTCTCCCAGCTCTCCCGGGCGGAGAAGGAGAAGTCCAGGGGCGGGGAGCGGGTGGTGGAGCCCACCATGGCGGATCTGCGGGAGAGCGGCCAGATCGAGCAGGACGCCGACGCCATCCTGCTCCTGTACCTGGAGGACCCCGCCCGCCCGGCCCAGAGCCGCCGGGTGCTCAAGCTGGCCAAGAACAAGGACGGCGAGCGGGGCCGGATGTTTCTGGCCTTCGACGGGCCGTTCCAGCGCTTCCGGGAGCCGGAGGCCGAGGGGAGCGCCCCGCCGCCCGGCCAGTGGAACCCCGCCGACGGGGAGGAGCGGGCCTGAAGGTGGAGGACGGGGTGCTCTCGGTGGACACGGCCAATGCCGTGGAGGCCATCCCGGCCAACTACGCCGCCATCGACGGCCTCACCCAGACCAGCTACACCGTCCCCCAGGGGTATCACTCCGGCTCGGGCACGGTGAGCCTCACCGGCGACATCGAGGAGGCCCTGGCGGCCATCTAGCCGCAGGGGCCCTGCGGGGGGGCGTGTCCTGCGCGGACGGCGCACCCCTTTCTTCCCGAAGAAAGGGGTGGGAAAGAAGGGCCAGAGGGGCGGTCTGCCCCTCTGGACTCCCCCAAAGGCGCTCGTTCGCGTGCCCTCAACCCTCACGCGGTTGCCCGGCTTTCCGCCAGAAGCTGGAGGCCGGTGCCTGTCAGGAGGGCCTGGGGACTGCGGTGCAGCACCCGGCCCACCAGGTCGTTGACAGGTACAGGGTAACAACTGCCTCCCACCGGGCCCGCGCAACCGCAGAAAGGGGGACCGGGGCGTAAGGGCGTACCCCCTGGGGAGATTCCAAAGAGGGGCGGAGCCCTTCTTTGGCCCTTTGGTCCAGGCCCTTTCGGGAAAGGGCCTGGCGCCCGCCGCGCAGGCGCGCCCCGCCGCGCAGGACGCCCGCCCGGCGAGGGCGATAAAACCGGGCCCCTCCGGGCCCGGACGACAGGAAAGGAGACCAGATTATGAGCATTCAGACCGAGATCGAGCGCCTGAACGAGGCGAAATTGCAGCTCAAAGCGGCCATCGAGGCCAAGGGCGTGACGGTGGAGAGCACCATCACCCTGGACGGCTACCCGGAGCTGGTGGAGGACATCCCCGCCGACCCCTC
>DWYC01000055.1 GCA_019118925.1 Candidatus Flavonifractor intestinipullorum
ACGTTCCGGGGCTATGTTTCCGGCCACCCGGCGCTGAAAGCGGCCCTCGCGCGCGGGCGGGAGGTGGTGGACATCGAGGTGGAGAACGCCCTGCTGAAAAAGGCCAAGGGCTACGACTTCACCGAGGTGACGCAGGAGCTCAAAAAGGACCCGGAGACGGGGGAGATGGCCCTGCGGGTGACCAAGACGGTCACCCGGCACTACCCCGGGGACGTGACCGCCCAGATGTTCTGGCTGGCCAACCGGAAGCGGGCGGTCTGGGCGTACAAGCCTCAGCCGGAGGCGCAGGAGGAGGACGGGACCGGCGTGGTGGAGCTCACCCCCCAGGACCCGGAGCCCGCGCCCCCCGCGCCGGCGGAAGGAGGGGCCGGAGATGGGGCATAAACGGGTGCTGTGGAGCCCCCAGCCCAAGCAGGCGGCCTTTCTGCGCCGGGGGGAGTACGAGGCATTTTACGGCGGGGCCGCCGGGGGCGGCAAGTCGGACGCCCTGGTCTCCGAGGCGCTGCGGCAGGTACACATCCCCCACTACAAGGGGCTCATTGTGCGCCGGACCTACCCGGAGCTGGAGGAGCTCATGGAAAAGAGCCTGGCCCTCTACCCAAGGGCCTTCCCAAAGGCGAAATTCAACGCCTCCAGCCACAGCTGGCGCTTTCCCAGCGGGGCGCGGGTGCTCTTCGGGAGTATGCAGCACGCCAAGGACCGGCTGAAATATCAGGGGCGGGCCTTTGACTTTATCGGCTTTGACGAGCTGACCCACTTCACCTGGGACGAGTACAGCTACCTCTTCTCCCGCAACCGCCCCAACGGGCCGGGGACGCGGGTCTACATGCGCGCCACCGGCAACCCCGGCGGCATCGGCCACGGGTGGGTCAAGGCCCGCTTCGTCACCGCCGGGCCGCCCCAGACCACGCTCTGGGAGGAGGTGGAGGTGCGCCTGCCCGACGGACGGCGGGAGACGCATTACCGCTCCCGGGTGTTTATCCCGGCCACCGTATTCGACAACCGCAAGCTCCTCCAAAACGACCCCAATTACATCGACAACCTGGCCCTCATGTCCCCCGCCGAGCGGGACGCCCTGCTCTACGGCAACTGGGACACCTTCGCCGGGCAGGTCTTTGCCGAGTGGCAGAACGACCCGGCGCGCTATCAGGACCGGATCAACACCCACGTCATCGCCCCCTTCCGGGTGCCGGAAAACTGGCGCATCTGGCGTGGCTTCGACTGGGGCTATTCCCGGCCCTTCTCGGTGGGCTGGTACGCGGTGGACCACGACCGGCGGCTCTACCGCATCCGGGAGCTCTACGGCTGCACGGGCGCGCCCAACCAGGGCGTGCGGTGGGAGCCCGCCCGGGTGGCCCAGGAGATCCGGCGCATTGAGGCGGAGGACCCCAACCTGAAGGGGCGGCGGGTCCACGGCGTGGCCGACCCAGCCATCTTCAACGACGCGGGCACCGAGAGCGTGGCGGCCCTCATGGAGCGGCAGGGCGTGTACTGGGACCGGGGAGACCACGACCGCATGGCCGGGCTCATGCAGGTCCACCACCGCCTCGCCTTCGACGACGGCGGCATCCCCATGCTCTATGTGTTCTCCACCTGCAAGCACTTTATCCGCACCCTCCCCGCCCTCGTCTACGACGAGACCGACGTGGAGGACGTGGACACCGGCGGAGAGGACCACATCTACGACGAGCTGCGGTATGTGTGCATGGAAAACCCCATCGCGCCCAGGCCCGGCGCCCAGCGCCGGGTGGTGGTGTGGGACCCCCTGGACCTGGAGGAGGGGGACCGGAAGCTGGAGCCCTATGCGTTTTACAGGAGGATTTGAGATGCAGTTTGATTTGCAGGCCCAGGAGCTCCGCCCCATCGGGAAGGAGCAGGCCCGGGAGGCCATGGCGGTACTGGCCAAGTACAAGCAGGGCAAGGCCAATCTGGAGGCCCAGGTGGTGGAAAATGAGCGGTGGTACCGCCTCCGGCACTGGGAGATGCTGCGCCGGAAGGACAACGGGGAGCAGGCCGAGCCGGTGAGCGCCTGGCTCTTCAACACCATCATGAACAAGCACGCCGACGCCATGGACAACTATCCGGAGTACAACGTGCTCCCCCGGGAGCGCAGCGACGAGCAGGACGCCAAGACCATCTCCAGCGTGCTGCCGGTCATTCTGGAGCGCAACGGGTTCGAACAGGTCTACTCGGACAACTGGTGGGAGAAGCTGAAAAACGGCACCGCCATCTACTCCCCCGTGTGGGACAAGAGTCTGGAAAACGGGCTGGGAGATGTGGCGGTGCGGCAGATCGACATTCTCAACTTCTTTTGGGAGCCGGGCATCCAGGACATCCAGAAGAGCCGGAATGTGTTCTATGTGGAGCTGGTGGACCCGGAAGCGCTGGAGGAGGAGCACCCCCAGCTGCGGGGCAAGCTGGGGGCCCAGGGCTTTACCCTGACCAGCTACGACTACGACGACAGCGTGGACACCTCGGACAAGGCGGTTTTGGTCCACTGGTACTACAAGCGCCGCGCAGGGACCCGGACGGTGCTCCACTACGCCCAGCTGTGCAACGAGGAGGTCCTGTTCGCCAGCGAGAACGAGCCGGAGTATCGGGAGCGGGGGTGGTACGACCACGGCCTCTACCCCTTTGTGCTGGACATCCTTTACCCCGAAAAGGGGACCCCGGCGGGGTTTGGGTTCGTGTCCATCTGCAAAGACCCCCAGATGTACATCGACAAGCTCATGGGCCTGGTGCTGGAGAACACGGCCCTGGCCACCAACCCGCGCTATTTCGCCCGGCAGAGCGGGTCCATCAATGAGGCGGAGTTCCTGGACCAGACCAAAAAGCTGGTCCATGTGGAGGGCGGGGTGGATGAGGGCTACCTGCGCCGGATCGACGTGGACCCGGTGCCGGGAAACACCCTGAACGTCCTCCAGATGCGCATCGACGAGATGAAGGAGACCAGCGGCAACCGGGATGTGACGGCCGGGTCCAGCGGCTCGGGCGTGACGGCGGCCAGTGCCATCGCCGCCCTCCAGGAGGCGGGCAACAAGGGCAGCCGGGACATGATCGCGGGTTCCTACCGGGCCTACCGGAAGCTGGGCTACCTGATTTTGGAGCTGCTGCGGCAGTTCTATACCGAGGAGCGGTACTTCCGCATCACCGCCCCCAACGGCGCGGCGGAGTACATCGCCTTTTCCAACGCCGGGATGCGGGAGCACAGCGCCGGGGTGGGCGCGGACGGGCGGCCCCTCTCCCGCAGGAGCGTCTACGACATCAAGATCACGGCCCAGAAGCGCTCCGCCATCTCCCGGGAGGTGGAGAACCAGCGGGCCACGGAGCTGTATGGGGCCGGGTTCTTCAACCCCGAACGGGCACAGGAATCCCTCATCGCCCTGGACATGATGGAGTTCGAGGGCAAGGACAAAGTGCTGGAAAAGGTCCAGGAGGGGCAGACCCTTTTGAACCTGCTCCAGCAGATGAACCAGCAGATGCAGCAGATGGCCGCACTGCTCCAGGCGGCCACCGGCGTGCAGGTGGAGGGCGCGGAGGAAAGCGGCCGGACGCACAGCGCCGGCGGCTCCGGCCGTTCCACCTCCCGCGGGTCCAGCCTGGGGGCGGAGCAGAGCCGGGCCATGACGGCGGGCCGCACCCCCTACGCCCAGCAGCTGGCCCGGCGGGCGGCGCCCGACATGGGGAGGGATGCGACATGACGCGCCTCTCTCTGACCCAGCGGGGGGAGCGGCGGGTGCTCCACGCCCAGGACCACGCCCCGGACATCCGGGTGTGCGCCGCCGTCTCCGCCCTCACCGACGCGCTGGACATCTTCCTGCACAATGCGCCCGGCGTCTATCTGGAGGCCGAAGCGCTGGGGAGCGGGGAGATGTACCTCTCCTTCTGGGGCGGCGGGGAGCGGGTCCAGGGCGCGTGGGAAATGGCGGTTCTGGGCCTGCTGGCCGTTGCGCGCGCCGCTCCGGAGGCGGTGGAGGTGCAGGTGGACCTCCCAGGGCTGCAAACCGCCCAAAGGGGGGACGGCAGGACGGTTGAGGCGTGATACACTGAGGATGTCCTCCTTCTTTCTTTTTTCAGTCCGCCCGGAAGGGGCGTGTTTGCCCGCATTCGCGCCTCCTCCGGGCCGGGCGCACAAAAACACCAAAGGAGGGGTCCCCCGCTCGAGTCAGCGGAGCGGACTTTGCGACGACAATGCCACACGGGGCTTTGTACCGCGGAGGTTTTTATGAGCGATGTTATGTACCTGCGCGCGGCTCTCCTGGACCGGTTTGACGGCGGCGAGGGCGGCGGCATGGCCGGGTCCAATGCGTCTTCGCCCGGCGGCGGCCAGCCGGGCACATCGGGCGGGGCCCCTGTGGGCCAGGAGAGCGCTCCCGCCGCCGGGGAGCAGGCAGAGCGGACGCCGGAGCAGAGGGCGGCGGATTTCCGGGCCCTCATCAGCGGCGAATACAAGGACGAGTACACCAAAGAGACGCAGAGCCTCATCAACCGCCGCTTCCGGGAGACCAAGGGCCTCCAGGAGCAGTTGAGCGCCCACCAGGGCCTGATTGATCTCCTCTCCAGCCGCTATGGGGTGGAGGATGGGGACGTCTCCAAACTTCAGGCGGCCATCGAGGCCGACGACGCCCTGTGGCAGGAGAAGGCCGAAGAGGCCGGGATGGACCTGGCCACCTACAAGCGCGTGCAGCAGATGGAGGCGGAGAACCGCCGCCTGCGCGCGGAGCAGCAGCGCAGCCTTCAGGACCAGCTGGCCCGGCAGACCATGTCCCGCTGGGCGGAGCAGGAGCGGGAGCTCAAGGGGCTCTATCCCACCTTCGACCTGCGCGGCGAGATGAGTAATCCCGCCTTTGTGGCCATGCTCCGGGCGGGCGCGCCCATGCGGAACGTCTTTGAGGCCGTCCACATGGACGAGATCAAGCGCGGCCTCATCCAGGCCGTGCAGAAGGACACACAGAAGGCGGTCACCGACCATATCCGCGCCCGGGGCGCCCGGCCCAGTGAGGGCGGCGGAGGAAGCGCGGGCGTAAGCGTGTCCGAGGATGTACACAAGCTCACGCGGCAGCAGCGGGAGGAGCTGGCCCGCCGCGCCGAGCGGGGCGAGACGATCACCCTGTGCAAATAGGGCCTTCGCCCTCCGGGGAGAGGCCCGGAAAGGAACCGGTATGAACGATACGAAACACAGCGTCTTTCTGCGCACGGCCGACCTGAGCCGCTTCGCGGAGACCGCGCCCAACACCAACGTCACCACCGACTCCGGTCTCTCGGTGGAAATGAAGACCTACTACGACGACCGGCTCATCGATTTGGCCCAGCCGCTGCTGATCCACGACCAGTTCGGCCAGAAGCGGCCCATCCCCAAAAACGGCGGCAAGACCATTGAGTTCCGCAAGTATGCGCCCCTGGCCAAGGCCACCACGGCCCTCACCGAAGGCGTGACCCCCGACGGCAAGAAGCTCTCGGTGAGCAAGATCGAGGCCACTGTGAAGCAGTACGGCGACTATGTGACCCTCTCGGACATCCTGCTGCTCACGGCCATCGACAACAACCTGGTTCAGGCCCAGAACCTGCTGGGCAATCAGGCGGGCCTCACCCTGGACACCATCACCCGGGATATCCTGGTCACCGGCACCAACGTGCAGTACCACGAGGGCGAGGTGGACAGCCGGGCCAACCTGGTGGGCGGAGCCGAGAGCGGCAACCACTACATGACCGTCAAGGCCATTAAGATGGCCGTCCGGGCGCTGAAAAACCAGAACGCGCCCAAGATCAACGGCGACTACGTGGGCATTATCCACCCGGACACGGCCTTTGATCTCACGGACGACCCCGAGTGGAAGTACCCCCACCAGTATGTGGACACCGAAAATATCTACTCCGGCGAGATCGGCAAGATCGCGGGTGTGCGCTTTGTGGAGACCACCGAGGCCAAGAAGATCCTCAACGCCGGTAAAAACAACACCGCCGCCAGCCAGCGGGACGTATACTGCACCCTCATCCTGGGCTCCAATGCCTACGGCGTCACGGAGGTCAACGGCGGCGGACTGGAGTTCATCGTCAAGCAGCTGGGCTCCTCCGGCACCGCCGACCCCCTGAACCAGAGAGCTACCGCGGGCTGGAAGGCCACCAAAACCGCCGAGATTCTGGTGGATCAGTACATGGTGCGCGTGGAGACCACCTCCACCTTCAACGACCACGAGGCCAACTAAGGAGGACGTATGGACAAGAAAAACGAGACCGCCGCTCCGGAACAGACGGAGGCGGCGGAGGCCGTGCAGGCTCCGGAGGACGGGAGTGTCCTCATCCACCTGTTCAAGGACAACGACCGGTACAAAGACCCGGTGTTCGTGCAGATCAACGGCAAGGCGTACCTCATCCAGCGGGGCGTGGATGTGCGCGTACCCCGGGCGGTAGCCGAGGTCTTGGAAAACCAGGCCAAGGCCCGGGAGGAGGCCGCGACGCGCTCGGAACAGCTCGCCGGCGAGTTTGAGCAGCGAACCCGGGAAATTTTCGGCGTATAAGAGATGCACCGGCAAGAGGCGTGGGAGAGGGGGAGACCCGGAGCTCCCGCGCCTTTTTGCTCAAAGGAGGCAGTATGAGAGAGATTCATGTGAGCATTTATGACTCCGTCCTGCGCAAGGACAGCCGCTACGGCGGCGTGCGGGGGGAGGGCAACGTCACCGACCTGGTGATCTCCTTCCGTTCCGGCTGGGACGGGATGGCCAAGACGGTGACCTTCTGGGATGCCAAGGGGGCAAATCCCGTGAAGCGGACTCTGACCGTCGATTTGCTGGATAATCTGGCGGGAGAGGCCGATACCTACCGCGTACCCATCCCCCCCGAGCCTCTGGCCGAGGCGGGGGAGATGACCTTTGTGGTGGACGGTTACCTGGACGGGAAGCGGGCGCGTACGGCGGCCGACCGGCTGGAGGTGGATGACGCGCCGGTGGCGGCCGACCCCGCCGACCCCACCGATCCCACCCCCAGCCAGGCCGAACAGCTCCAGCAGGAGATTGACGCCATGATGGAGCAGCTCTCCCAGGCCGCTCAGGACGCCGGGGATGCCCAGGAGAGCGCCGCGGCGGCAGCGGAGAGCGCTGTGCAGGCCCAAAGCTGGTGTCAGGAGGCGGAGAATCAGGCTAATTCGGCTCTGGACAGCGCCCAGGACGCGGAGGAGAGCAAAAACACCGCACAGACGAGCGCCCAGGCGGCCCAGGACGCCCAGGCCGCCGCGGAGGCGGCCCGGAGCGCAGCCGAAGGGGCCGTGGGCAAGACCTCCTACATTGGGGAGAACGGCAACTGGTATGAGTGGGACGCCGCCTCCTCCGCCTTTGTAGACACCGGAAGGTCCGCCACCGGGCCCCAGGGCGCGCAGGGTCCGAAAGGAGACCCCGGAGCAAAGGGCGACCACGGCCCCGAAGGACCGAGAGGGCCCCAGGGTGTGCAGGGCGTGCAGGGAGAGACGGGCCCCCAGGGCCTCCAGGGTCCGGCCGGACCGCAGGGCCCTACGGGGCCGGAGGGCCCCCCAGGCCCCAAAGGAGATCCGGGCACAACGGCGTCAGCCGACGGCTTTTGGGGCGTGTACATCAATGAGGACGGAGACCTGATCCTGAATTATGCCGGGGACACGCCGCCCGACCTGCACATTGATGAGAACGGAGATCTCATTTACACCCTGAATGGGCAGGAGATCAACCTGGGCCATGTGGTGGGCGGCGGCAACGGCGGGGGCGGGCTCACCCAGGAGGAGGCCGACAAGCGCTATTTGCAGCTCTCCGGCGGGACCCTGACGGGAAATCTGAATATGGGCGGGAAGCGCCTGGGTCAGGTTGGAGCGCCGCAGGCGGCCACCGACGCGGCGAACAAGCAGTATGTGGACAACCTGGTGGGGGACATCGAGACCCTGCTGGCCCAGATTTAAATGAAAAAAAGGAGAAAGCGTATGAGCATCCAGACTGAGATCGAGCGCCTGAACGAGGCGAAATTGCAGCTCAAAGCGGCCATCGAGGCCAAGGGCGTGACGGTGGAGAGCACCATCACCCTGGACGGCTACCCGGAGCTGGTGGAGGACATCCCCGCCGACCCCTC
>DWYC01000056.1 GCA_019118925.1 Candidatus Flavonifractor intestinipullorum
CGCCTCTTGCATATAGTTAAGGATGGGAGACTAGATGATAACCACCGGCTTGATGAGGTCGCGGGGCTTGTCCTTCATGAGCATCAGGGCCTCCTCCATGTGCTCGAAGCCCTGGAAGCGGTGGGTGAGCATCTTGCCCGGGTCCAGCCGGCCGGTGGACATGAGGGAGGCCAGCTTTTCCATGCGCCGGCGTCCGCCGGGCATCAGGCCGCCGGCAATGATCTTGTGGCCCATGCCGCAGCCCCACTCCACCCGGGGAATGCGGACGTAGTCGCCGGAGCCCAGGTAGTTGACGTTGCCGATGCGCCCGCCGGGCTTGAGCATGGTGATGGCCTGGACAAAGGTGTCCTCGGCCGTACCGCCGGCGATGACGACCTTGTCGACGCCCTTGCCGTGGGTCTTGTCCAGAATCTGCTGGACGATGTCGCCCTCCCGGTAGTTGATGATGTCGGTGGCGCCGTACTCCCTGGCCAGGGCGGCGCAGTTGGGCCGGGAGCCCACGGCGAACAGGTGGGAGGCGCCCCGCAGGGCCGCGCCCGCCACCGCCATCAGGCCCACCGGGCCGATACCGATGACGCACACGTCGTCGCCGAACTGCACGTCGGCCAGCTCCACGCCGTGGAAGCCGGTGGGAACCATGTCGCTGAGCATCACGGCGGCGGCCATGTCCAGACCGTCGGGGAGAAGGGCCAGATTGGCGTCGGCCTCGTTGACGTGGAAGAGCTCGCCGAACACGCCGTCCTTAAAGTTGGAGAACTTCCATCCGGCCAGCATCCCGCCCGAGTGCATGGAATAACCGGCCTGGGACTCCAGCGCGCCCCAGTCGGGGGTGATGGCGGGGACGATGACCTTGTCTCCGGGCTTAAAGTCCTTCACCAGGGAACCCACTTCCACCACTTCGCCCACGGCCTCGTGGCCCAGAATCATGTCGTGGCGGTCACCGATGGCGCCCTCCCACACGGTGTGGATGTCGGAGGTACAGGGGGACACGGCCAGCGGTTTGACCAGAGCGTCCAGAGGCCCACAGGCGGGGGCGTCCTTCTCAATCCAGCCGACCTTTCCGATACCCAGCATGGCGAAACCTTTCATAGAACTTCTCCTCCTTTGTGATTTGGATTTGTTGTATTTTTCCGGGGTAAGGACAGGGTATCATAGGACGGGACACTCTGTCAAGAGAAAAACGAAATAATTAGTTTATTTTTTATCTTTCGTGATTAGAAAACAAAAATCAAGATTATATATTTTCTTTTTCCAAAAGCCGCAGGAATAAGGATTCCCAACGGAACGGGATTTATTCTCCCCAAAAATCATAGACTTTCCCCGGGAAAGAACCGGCCTGGAGAGGGGGAGCATTATGCGCTTTTGCATCTACAGCCGCAAGTCGGTGTCCACCGGACGGGGCGAGTCGGTGGAAAATCAGGTGGAGCTGTGCCGGCGGTACATCCTGGAGCACTACCCCGGCGCCCGGGAGGAGGACATGGCGGTCTATGAGGACGAGGGCTTTTCGGGAAAAAATCTGGAGCGGCCGGAATTCCGCCGCCTGATGCGGGACTTGGAGGCGGGGCGGGGAGCGTGCCTGGTGTGCTACCGGCTGGACCGGGTGAGCCGCAACGTGGGGGACTTCGCCCGGCTCATCGAGACGCTCAACGCCCGGGGTGTGGACTTTGTGTGCATCCGGGAGCAGTTCGACACCGCCACCCCCATGGGAAAGGCCATGCTCTACATTGCCAGCGTCTTTGCCCAGCTGGAGCGGGAGACCATCGCCCAGCGGGTGCGGGACAATATGCTCCTGCTGGCCCGGACGGGGCGCTGGCTGGGGGGCACGCCCCCCACGGGCTATGCCGCGGAGCAGGTTCAGGAGGTCATTCTGGAGGGGAAGCGCCGGACGGCCTGCCGCCTGCGGACCAACCCGGAGGAGAGCGCCGCGGTGGACGCCGTATTCGGGGCCTTTTTGGAGCTGGGAAGCCTGAACGGCGTACACAAATACCTCCACCGGCGGGGGATCGTCTCCCGGACGGGGCGGGACTTTTCCCTCCCCGGGCTGCGGGAGATCCTGCGCAACCCGGTCTACTGCATCGCCGGGGAGGAGGCGCACACATATTTTTCGGCCCGGGGGGCCGACGTGTGCTTTACCCCGGAGCAGTGCGGGGGAGGCCGGGGCCTGCTGGCCTACAACAAGCGGGACTATACCCGGGGCCGCTCCCCCCGCAACCCGGTGGACAAGTGGATTGTGGCGCTGGGACAGCACCGGGGCCGGGTGGCCGGGGCCGACTGGGTGAAGGTACAGGGCCTTCTGGACCGGACATCCGGTCCGGAGGGGGCCCGCAACGGCTACGCCCTGCTCTCGGGGCTGCTGCGCTGCGGGGTATGCGGGGGGCCCATGCTGGCCAAACGGCGGCAGGGCGGGAGGGGATTTGACTACATCTGCCAGACAAAGCTACACTTCGGCCGAACGGCCTGTGCCGGGCCCAATTTGGGGGGCGCGGCGGCCGACGCCCTGGTGTGGAACGCCCTCCTACCCTGGGTCCGTCCCCGGCCGGAGGCGGTGCGGGCGGGCCTGGTCCGGGCTCTGGCGGCGGAGGGAGCGCCCGAACGGGAGGGACGCCGGGCGGAAATCCGCCGGGAACTGGAGCGCCTGGCCGCCGCCCTGGGGCGGGGCGGTGCGGGCGGCGCCTTTATCCGGGCGGTGGAGGAGCGGGCCGCGGCGCTGGAGCGCGAGCTGCGGGAACTGGAGGCGGAGGAAGGGGGCCTCTCGCCGGAGGAGATGGAGGGACTGCTGAATCTGGACGGCGCGGCGGAGCGCCTGACGCTGGGGGAGCGCCGGGAGCTGGTGCGCCTGCTGGTGGCGGGGTGCCGCTGGGAGGGGGGACGGCTCTACCTGGAGCGCTGCCATCTGGAGAGCAACGTTGCCCCGGCGTTGGAGGGGGATTCCCGACCCTCATCGCCCTGATTACGCTGTTCTTTGTGGGGACGGGCGGCGGCCTGGGGCGGAGCCTGGGGGCGGTGGGGCTGCTGCTGGGGACGCTCATGCTGGGGGTGGGGGCCACGCTGCTCGTCTCCCGGCTGCTCTCGGCCACCGTGCTGCGGGGGACGCCCTCCTCCTTTGTGCTGGAGCTGCCCCCCTACCGGCGGCCCCGTGTGGGGCAGGTGCTCCTGCGCTCCGTGCTGGACCGGACGCTCTTTGTCCTGGGCCGGGCGGCGGCGGTGGCCGCCCCGGCGGGGCTGCTGCTGTGGGCGCTGGCCAACGTGGAGGCGGGAGGCGTCCCCCTCCTGGACTGGTGTACGGGATTTCTGGACCCCTTTGCCCGGCTGCTGGGGCTGGACGGGGTGATTTTGACCGCCTTCCTTCTGGGGTTTCCCGCCAATGAGATTGTGGTGCCCGTGATGCTCATGGCCTATCTCTCCGCCGGGAGCCTGGTGGAGCTCCAGGGCCTGGACGCCCTGGGCGCGCTGCTGGAGGAGCAGGGCTGGACGGGGGTGACGGCGCTGTGCACGCTGCTCTTTACGCTGTTCCACTGGCCCTGCTCCACCACGTGCCTCACCATCCGCGCGGAGACCGGCTCCTGGCGCTGGACGGCCCTGGGGGTGCTGCTCCCCACGGCGGTGGGGATGGCCCTGTGCTTTCTGGTGGCGTCCACCGCCCGGCTGCTGGGGTTTTAGGGCTGGCATCGAGGGGGGAGGCTGTGATATAATTTAGAAAAACGGCGCGGGGGCCGCCCTCGGACGGCCCCCGCAGAACGCAGAAAAGGAGCGAACGTTATGCCAACTCCCCACATCGAGGCCCCCGGCGGCGCCTATGCCAAGACCGTCCTCATGCCCGGCGACCCCCTCCGGGCCAAATTCATTGCCGAGACCTTCCTCACCGGTGCGGTGCAGGTCAACGGCGTGCGGGGGATGCTGGGCTTTACGGGCTCTTACAAGGGCGTGCCCGTCTCGGTCCAGGGCAGCGGCATGGGCTGCCCCTCCATGGGCATCTACTCCTATGAGCTCTTCCAGTTTTACGGGGTGGAGAACATCATCCGGGTGGGTACCGCCGGCTCCATTCAGGAGGGGCTGCACATCGGAGATCTGGTGATCGCCCTGGGGGCCTGCGGCAACTCCCACTTTGCCGGTCAATACCAGCTCCCCGGCTCCTTTGCGCCCATCGCGTCCTTTGAACTGGCCCGGGAGGCCGAGGCCATTGCCCGGGCCAGAGGCTGCGCCGTGGCGGTGGGCAATGTGGCCAGCAACGACACCTTCTACGACGACATCTCCCCGGTGGAGGCCTGGCGGAAGATGGGAGTGCTGGCCCTGGAGATGGAGAGCCTGGCCCTCTACTGCAACGCCGCCCGGACGGGAAAGCGGGCCGTGACGCTGCTCACGGTGTCGGACGAGCTGCTCACCGGCCGGTCGGCCGGCATTTCGGAGCGGCAGAGCGCCTTCACCGCCATGATGGAGGTGGCCCTGGACACCGCCGCAGCGCTGTAAGGACCACACGCCATGATACAGATCAGCAATCTCTCCCTTCCCGTGGGCGGCGGGGAGGAACAGCTCCGCAGGCGGGCCGCCCGGGCCCTGGGCCTGCGCCCGGAGGACATCAAGGAGCTCCGCCTCATCCGCCAGTCGATCGACGCCCGGAAAAAACAGGACGTCCGCCTGGTCTGCACGGTTCAGGCCGCCGTGGACCGGGAGGACCGGGTCCTCGCCCGCTGCAAATCCGGGCAGGTCTCCAAAGTGGAGCGCAGGCCCTACCGCTTCCCGCCGGTGCTGCGGCGCTCCGCCCTGCCGCCCGTAGTTGTGGGCATGGGGCCCGCCGGGCTTTTCGCCGCCCTCTACCTCGCCCGCGCCGGGGTGCCCTGTATCGTTCTGGAGCGGGGCCGGCCGGTGGAGGAGCGCGCCGAAGATGTCGAGCACTTCTGGCGCACCGGGCAGCTCTCCCGCACCTCCAACGTGCAGTTCGGAGAGGGGGGCGCGGGCACCTTCTCCGACGGTAAGCTCACCACCGGCACCCATGACAGCCGCATCGGAACGGTGCTGGACACCCTGGTGGAGTTCGGCGCGCCCGCCGACGTGGCCTGGAGCCACAAGCCCCACATCGGCACCGACGTCCTCCGCCGGGTGGTGAAAAACATCCGCCTGGAGCTCCTCCGCCTGGGCTGCGACGTGCGCTTTGAGAGCCAGCTCACCGCCATCCATGCGGAGGGGGGCCGGGTCTGCGCGCTCACCGTCACCACGGAGACCGGCCCCTACGAGCTCCCCTGCGACGCCCTCATCCTGGCCCCCGGCCACTCCGCCCGGGACACCCTCGCCATGCTCCACGCCATGGGCCTTCCCATGGAGCGGAAACAGTTTGCCATCGGCGTGCGCATCGAGCACCGGCAGAGCGACATCAGCGCCGCCCAGTTCGGAGACTACTGGAAGGACCTCCCCCCGGCGGACTACAAGCTCTCCTGCCACCTCCCCTCGGGCCGCAGCGCGTTCACCTTCTGCGTCTGCCCCGGCGGAGAGGTGGTGGCCGCTGCGAGCGACTACGGCCAGGTGGTCACCAACGGCATGAGCTGCCGCGCCCGGGACGGCGGGAACATCAACGGCGGCTTCCTGGTGGGCGTCGGGCCGGAGGACTTCCCCGGGGACGGCCCGCTGGCCGGGGTCCGCTTTCAGGAGGAGTGGGAGCGGGCGGCCTGGGACCTGGGGACCGGCGGGGCCCCGCCGGTCTTTCGCCCGGACCGGCCGGTATTTTACGCCCCCGCCCAGACCGTGGGGGATTTTCTGGCGGGACGGCCCTCCCGGGGGCCGGGGCTGGTGAAGCCCACCTACCGCCCCGGCGTGACCTGGACCGACCTCGCCCGCTGTCTCCCGGGCTATGTGGCCGACACCCTGCGGGAAGCCCTGCCCATTTTTGACCGGAAAGTAAAGGGCTTTGCCTCCCCGGAGGCCGTCCTCACCGGGGTGGAGACCCGCTCTTCCTCCCCCGTGCGCATCCTGCGGGGGGAGGACTTCCAGTCCACCGGCCTCCCCGGCCTCTACCCCTGCGGGGAGGGGGCGGGCTACGCCGGGGGGATCATGTCCGCCGCCGTGGACGGCGTGCGCATCGCGGAGGCGGTGGCCCGAGCCCGGTGACATTGCAAAACTGCGAGAAGAAGGAGAGAGAACGTATGCCCCGTCAACCCAATGCCTGTCTGGTCTGCGGCGCGCCTCTGGTCTACTTTACCGAGGAGCGGCCCATGACCTGCGCCAACTGCGGCAAGACATGTTCGGCCAACGCCGCCTGCGAGCACGGCCACTTTATCTGCGACGCCTGCCACGGCTCGGCGGGCCGGGTGGCCGTCCGCCTGCGCTGCCTGGAGCTCACCTCCAGGGACCCGGTGGCCGTCGCCCTGGAATTGATGGCCCTGCCCGCCATCCACATGCACGGCCCCGAGCACCACACCCTGGCGGGGGCGGCGCTCCTCACCGCCTACGCCAACGCCGGAGGGGGAATCAATCTGGAACAGATGCTCCGGGCCCTGGAGCAGCGCAGCGCGAAGGTCCCCGGGGGAACCTGCGGCTTCTGGGGCTGCTGCGGCGCGGCGGTGAGCGTGGGCATCTTCACCAGCCTGGTCACCGGCTCCACCCCCCTCTCGGGGGAGAACCACGGCCTGTGCAACCGCATGACCGCCGCCTGCCTCCAGGCCATCGGAGAGGCGGGCGGCCCCCGGTGCTGCAAGCGCAATACCTTCCTGGCCATCACCACCGCCGTGCCTCTGGTGCGGGAGGCTTTGGGCGTGTCCATGGACCTGCCCGAGGGCATCGCCTGCACCTATGTGGCCCGGAACGGCGAGTGCCTGGGAAGAAACTGCCCCTTCCATCCACTGGCCCATCAGCCCTGGCGGCCGTAGCCGCCGGTTGGAATAATTTGGCCGCCCTCTGTCCATACTGTGAGAACAGAGGGCGGCCTTTTTGCACATAGAACGCCCATTTTCCGCCATGGACGTGCCAAAACAGCCCCGCTCATGATAGAGTGTACCCCAAATCCGGTCGAATGGCGTCGAACGGAACCAATCAGAAAGCGAGGAAAGGTACCATGGCGAGAAAAAAGATTGAACCGAACATCTCCTACGACGACAAGCGCAGAAGCTACTACGTCTACATGGACTACGGCGTGGACGAGACGGGGACGCGCGTGCGCAAGTACAAGACCTACCCCAATCTCAACGCCGCCCGGAAGGCCCTGCGGGAGTTCCATGTGGAGCGCTCCATGAACCAGAACCTGGTTCCCAGAAAGTTGACGCTCTCCGACTGGCTGGAGTACTGGATGAAAGAGGTCATCGGCCCCAACCGGGCGGTGACCACCCTGTACGGCTACCGGAAGATCATCGAGAATCATCTGGACCCGGCGCTGGGGGACGTCCCCCTCCAGAAGCTCACCCCCAGCCACCTGCAGAGCTATTACACCATGCTGCTGCGGGACAAGGAGCTCTCCCCCAACACGGTGCGGCGGCACCACGACCTGCTCTCGGCGGCCCTTCACGCGGCGGTGCGTCACGACGTTCTGCTGCGCAGCCCCACCGAGCGGGTGGAGCCGCCCCGCACCACCCAGACCGAGATCGGCTACTACGGCCCCTCGGAGCTCAAGGAGCTCTATGTTCTGGTGCAGGACACCTGGCTGGAGGTCATCGTCAAGCTGGCCGGCTCCCTGGGACTGCGGCGGGAGGAGATCTGCGGCCTGCGGTGGGACTGTGTGGATTTCCAGCAGCGGAAAATTCACATCTGTCAGGCCCGCACCGCCGCCGGGGCGGTTATCGTGGAGAAGGAGACCAAGACCCGCTCCTCCACCCGGGCGCTGTATATGACCGACGACCTCTACTATCTCCTCAAGCGGGAGCGGGCCCGCCAGGCGGAAAACCGCCTGCGCATGGGCAGTCTCTGGAAGGACACCGGACTGGTGGCGGTGGACCAGCGGGGGCGGCCCTACTCTCCCAACGCGGTGTCCCTGGCCTTCACCCGCTTCATCCGCAAGCACCACCTGCCCAAGCTCACCCTCCACGGCCTGCGGCACACCTTCGCTACGGTGGCCTCCGCCCAGGGCGCTCCCCTCTTCGACATCGGCCGGGCCCTGGGCCACTCCACCCCCTCCACCACCGGGCGGATCTACACCCACCTGCTGGACCAGACCCACGCCGATACACTGGGCCGGGTGGCCGCCGCGCTGAAATAAGCTTTACAGCCGGAGGGAAAGCGGGTACAATAGCCCTGCTGCATCCGCCATGGGCGGGCCCGGGCCGGGCCGCTCCACCGGATGGAAAAGGAGGGAGCGCCGTTGAAACGGAGGCTGGGCAAATACAAAACGTTATTTACTGCCACATTTCTCCTAAGCGCATTCACTTTTGGGGGCGGCTATGTGATTGTCCCCCTGATGAAGGGGCGCTTTGTGGACCAGCTCCACTGGCTGGAGGAGGAGGAGATGCTGGATCTGACCGCCATCGCCCAGTCGGCCCCCGGCCCCATCGCGGTCAACGCCGCCATCCTGGTGGGCTGGCGGGTGGGGGGCGCCCCGGGGGCGCTGGTGGCCATTCTGGGCACGGTGCTGCCGCCCTTCCTGATCTTGTCGGTGATCTCCCTTTGTTATACCGCCTTTCGGAGCAACCCCATTGTGGCCGCGGCCCTGCGGGGAATGCAGGCGGGGGTGGCGGCGGTCATCGCCAGCGTGGTCGCCGACATGGCCGGGGAGGTGCTGCGGAAGCGGGACGGGCTGGCCACGGCCCTGATGGCGGGGGCCTTTGCGGTGTCGCTGGCGTTTCCGGAGCTCAATGTGGCCTGGGTGCTGCTCGCCTGTGCGGGGGTGGGCATGGCGGCCACTCTGCTGCGGAGAAAGGAGGAGCCATGATCCTGCTGGAGCTCTTCTGGAGCTTTTTTCAGATCGGCCTGTTCAGCTTCGGCGGCGGGTACGCCGCCCTGCCCCTCATCCAGGCCCAGGTGGTGGAGACCCACCACTGGCTGACGCTCTCGGAGCTGAGCGACCTGGTGACCATCTCCCAGATGACGCCCGGGCCCATCGCCATCAACGCCGCCACCTTTGTGGGTACGCAGATTGCCGGGCCGGTGGGGGCGGTGGTGTGTACGGCGGGGTGTGTGCTGCCCTCCTGCGTGCTGGTCTCCCTGCTGGCCTGGGCCTATGCCCGGTGGCGGGACCTGCCCGCCCTGCGGGGGGCGCTGTACGGCCTGCGCCCTGCGGTGGTGGCCCTGATCGCCGGAGCGGGGCTCTCCCTGCTCATCCAGGCGCTGTGGGGGGAGGCGGGGGTGCGTCCGGCGCTGCCCGACCCGCTGGCGGCGGGGCTGTTCCTGCTGGCGTTTTTGGTGCTGCGGCGGTGGAAGCCCGACCCGGTGGCGGTCATGCTGGGCTGCGGCGGGCTGGGGATTCTGGCCTATGAGCTTTTCCCGGGCCTGCTGGGATAAAAACCCGCCCCGGAGCATGGCTCCGGGGCGGGTTTTCCCATTTGGAACGCCGGGAACGCTTACTTGCCCACGATGGCGGCGGTGTCCCGGGCGATCATGAGCTCCTCGTTGGTGGGGATGAGGAGCACCTTGACCTTGGAGTCGGGCGCGGAGATGACGGTCTCCTTGCCGCGGACGTTGTTGGCCTCGGCGTCCATCTTTACGCCCATGAACTCCAGGCCGGAGGCGATGGCCATACGGTTGCTGGCGGAGTTCTCACCCACGCCGGCGGTAAAGACGATGGCGTCCACCCCGCCCATGGCGGCGGCGTAGGAGCCGATGAGCTTCTTGACGCTGTAGTTGAAGGCCTCCACCGCCAGGGCGGCGCGCTGGTTGCCCTTGGACGCGGCGTCGTCCAGATCGCGGAAGTCGGAGGACACGCCGGAAATGCCCAGCACGCCCGACTTCTTGTTGAGGATGTTGAGCATCTCCTTGATGTCCAGGCTGTACTTGTTCATCAGGAACTCCAGGATGCCGGCGTCCAGGTCGCCGGAGCGGGTGCCCATGGGCAGACCGGCCAGGGGGGTGAAGCCCATGGAGGTGTCCACGCTCTTGCCGCAGTCCACGGCGGCCACGGAGGAGCCGTTGCCCAGGTGGCAGGTGATGATCTTCACGGACTCGATG
>DWYC01000057.1 GCA_019118925.1 Candidatus Flavonifractor intestinipullorum
CTACCAGGGCTTATGCACAATGTTCAATTTTTTTGCAATCTTTGGCGGATGCTCCTACTTCCGCTTAGGAGGGCGGTGCTCTGTCCAGCTGAGCTACTGGCGCGTATGCAATTTTTATTCGTTTCTGTGACCCCGGCGGTCGAGAACCCGCCAGATGTTAGGAGGCGACTGCTCTATCCGATTGAGCCGCTAGTACACGAACAAAAGCGGTGGACCTCCCAGGCCGAATGGCGGGGCTTTGCATACACCCGGGCCCAACCGCGCTATGTGTTATTTTACCGCAAAGGCGCTTCTCTGTCAATGTCGCAGGTCTGCCCGGCCAAAACGCCGCACAGCGCGCGCTATTTGTGGAGAATTCCAGTTGCGCTGTCTGAGGTTGTCCGTTATAATATGAGGTTGAGATTTCGGCTATTTTATCACTTTATCTGATACAAGAGGTGCTATTCGTGCAGAACAACCATCTTCGCAACGTCGCCATCATCGCCCACGTCGACCACGGCAAGACTACCCTGGTGGACGAGATGCTCAAGCAGGGCGGCATCTATCGGGAAAATCAGGCCACGGTGGACCGGGTCATGGACTCGGGCGACCTGGAGCGGGAGCGCGGCATCACCATTCTGGCCAAAAACACCGCCGTGCACTACAAAGATGTCAAGATCAACATTGTGGACACCCCGGGCCACGCCGACTTCGGCGGCGAGGTGGAGCGCATCCTGAAAATGGTCAACGGCGTCATCCTGCTGGTGGACGCCGCCGAGGGCCCCATGCCCCAGACCCGCTTTGTGCTCTCCAAGGCCCTGGAGCTGGGCCACAAGGTCATTGTGGTGGTCAATAAGATCGACCGCCCCGACCAGCGCATTCACGAGGTCATGGACGAGGTGCTGGAGCTCCTTCTGGACCTGAACGCCACCGACGAGCAGTTCGAGTCCCCCACCCTGTTCTGCTCCGGGCGGCAGGGCACCGCCTCCTACTCCCCCGACGTGCCCGGCACCGACCTCACCCCCCTCTTCGAGACCATCTTGACCTACATTCCCGCCCCCGAGGCCGATGTGGACGCCCCCTTCCAGATGCTGGTCTCCTCCATCGACTACAACGAGTTTGTGGGCCGCATCGCCATCGGTCGCATTGAGCGCGGCACCATCAAGCAGAATCAGGAGATCGCCGTGTGCAACTATCACGCCCCCGACGCCGCCCCCAAAAAGGCCAAGGCCGTCTCCCTCTACACCTTTGACGGCCTGGCCCGGGTCCCGGTGACCGAGGCCGCCGCCGGCGAGATCATCGCCATGAGCGGCATCGGCGACATCACCATCGGCGACACCATCTGCGACCCCGCCGCGGTGGAGCCCATCGAGTTCGTCAAGATCTCCGCCCCCACCCTGGAGATGACCTTCTCGGTGAACGACTCCCCCTTCGCCGGACGGGAGGGCAAGTTTGTCACCTCCCGCCAGCTGCGGGAGCGCCTGTTCCGGGAGACGCTGAAGGACGTGTCCCTGCGTGTGTCCGAGGTGGAGAACGCCACCGACTCCTTCAACGTGGCCGGCCGGGGCGAGATGAGCCTGAGCATCCTCATCGAGACCATGCGCCGGGAGGGCTATGAGTTCCAGGTCTCCCCGCCCCGCGTGCTCTACCAGGAGATCGACGGCAAGAAGTGCGAACCCATCGAGCGCCTGGTGGTGGACGTGCCCGCCGACGCGGTGGGCTCCGTCATGGAGAAGATCGGCGCCCGGAAGGGCGATCTGCTGGAGATGAACCCGGTGGGCGAGCGGATGAAGCTGGAGTTTCTGGTCCCCTCCCGGGGCCTGTTCGGCTACCGCAACGAGTTTTTGACCGACACCAAGGGCGAGGGCATCATGGCCTCCGTCTTTGAGTGCTACGCCCCCTATAAGGGCGACATCAGCCGCCGCTCCACCGGCTCCCTGGTGGCCTTCGAGACGGGCGAGGCGGTGACCTACGGCCTCTTTAACGCCCAGGAGCGGGGCGCCCTCTTCATCGGGGCGGGCACTCCGGTCTACGCCGGTATGGTCGTGGGCGAGACGCCCAAGCAGGAGGACATCTCGGTGAACGTCTGCAAGAAGAAGCAGCTCACCAACATGCGGGCCTCCGGCTCGGACGAGGCTCTGCGCCTGACTCCCCCCCGGCAGATGAGCCTGGAGCAGTGCCTGGAGTTCCTCAGCGACGACGAGCTCTTGGAGGTCACCCCCCAGAATCTGCGCCTCCGGAAGCGCATCCTCAGCCACGCCGACCGGATGAAGGCCCTCAAGGGCGGAAAATGATCGCTCTCACGGTCCCCGGCTGGGGGGAGGTCCGGGTAGCCCATCTGGTGCTGGACTACAACGGCACCCTGGCCGCCGACGGTACGCTCCTCCCCGGGGTGGCTCCCCGGCTGGAGGCCATCCACCGGCTGGGCGTCTCCCTCCATATCGTCACCGCCGACACCAACGGCACCGCCGCACAGCAGTGCGCCGCCCTGCCGGTGGAACTGCTGGTCCGGGAGGGGGGCGCGGTGGCCCGGGAGAAAGCCGCCCTGGTGGAGCGTCTGGGCCCCGGTGAGACCGCCGCAGTGGGCAATGGGCGCAACGACGTGGATATGCTCCGCGCTGCGGGGCTCTCTCTGGCCGTCATCGGGGACGAGGGGGCCTTTTCCGGCGCCCTGCTGGCCGCCCATGTGGTATGCCGGAACATCGCCGAGGCCCTGGACCTGCTCCTGCTGCCCCACCGCCTGAAAGCCTCCCTGCGGGGTTAACGATATCATAAGGAGACGCTATGCAAGAGACGAACCGACGCCCCGACCTGGTCTGGACGGCAGAGGCCGACGACTCCCTCCTCGCCTTCCTCCTGCGCCATGTGAAGGGTAAATCCCGCAACAACATCAAATCCATGCTGGCCCGGGGCCAGGTCTCGGTGGACGGCCGCACCGCCACCCGCTTTGACCACCCCGTTGCCGTGGGTTCCCGGGTCGCGGTCAAGGCCCACGTGGAGGAAGAAGTCCCCGGCCTTCCCTTTCCCATTCTCTATGAGGACCGGGACATTCTGGTGATCGACAAGCCCGCGGGCCTGCTGACCATCGCCAACGAGAAGGAGAAGGTCCGCACCGCCTACCACATGCTCACCGACTATGTGCGGCAGGAGAGCAAGTTCGGCCGGGTCTTTGTGGTCCACCGCCTGGACCGGGACACCTCCGGCGTGGTGCTCTTCGCCAAAAACGAGGAGACCAAGCGGGCCTTTCAGGAGGACTGGGATGCGCGGGTGCTCCGGCGGGGCTACCGCGCTCTGGTGGAGGGCGTTCCCCAGCCCCCGGAGGGCGAGGTGCGCTCCTTCCTGCGGGAGACCCGCACCCACCTGGTCTACTCGGGCGCCCCCGGCCGGGACGCCAAGGAGGCCGTCACCCTCTATCGGACTCTGGCCTCCGGCGGGGGGTACGCTCTGCTGGAGATCGACCTGAAGACGGGCCGCAAGAACCAGATCCGGGTCCATATGTCCGACTTGGGCCACCCCATCGCCGGGGACCGGCAGTACGGCGCCCGGACCCGCCCCCTGGGACGGCTGTGCCTGCACGCCCACCGGCTGGAGCTCATTGATCCCCGCTCGGGCGAGAAGCGGGTCTTTGCCGCCCGGGAACCGGCGGCGTTCCGCCGCCTGTGCAGGGGCGGAGCGCGTTCCTAATTTTCAAACATGATCAGGCCGCCCGGCGCGTAAAGCGCCGGGCGGCCTGATTGCCGCTGTGCCGTACCGGTCAGGGCCTGTTGTTGATGCGCCCGGCGATGACCCGGGCCGCCTTCACGCCCGAGGCGCCCGCCTGGGCCAGACCCCGGGTGACGCCCGCCCCGTCGCCCACGGCGAAGAAGCCGGGCAGGGCGGTCTCCAGCTCCTCCGAGAGGGCCAGGCGGGAGGAGTAGAACTTCACCTCCGCGCCGTAGAGCAGGGTGTCGTAGTTGGCCGTACCGGGGGCGATCTTGTCCAGCTGATAGATCATCTCGATGATGTCGTCCAGCTGCCGCTTGGGCAGGGCCAGGGACAGGTCCCCCGGCACCGCGGCGGTGAGGGTGGGCCGGACAAAGGACTTGCCCAGCCGGTGCTCGTTGGTGCGGATGCCCGAGACCAGATCGCCGAACCGCTGGACCAGCACGCCCCCCGAGAGCATGTTGGACAGGGAGGCGATGTGCTTGCCGTAGCGGTAGGGCTCATTAAAGGGCTGGGTAAAGCGGTTGGACACCAGCAGGGCGAAATTGGTATTCTCGCTGCGCAGGGCGGGGTCCGAATAGGAGTGTCCGTTGACGGTGTTGATGCCCTCCACATTCTCGGCCACCACATGGCCGTAGGGGTTCATGCAGAAGGTGCGCACGCTGTCCCCGTACTGCTTGGTGCGGTAGACCAGCTTGGATTCGTAGACGACGTCGGTGATGTGCTCAAAGACGCTGGCGGGCAGCTCCACCCGCACGCCGATATCCACCTGGTTGTTGATGAGCTCCAGCCCCAGGCCCTTGCACTGGTTGGCGAACCACTCGGCCCCCGAGCGGCCCGGGCCCGCGATGAGCCAGGCGCACTCCACCTGGTCCCCCGCTCCGGTGGTCAGGCGGTAGCCCCCGCCGGGCAGCGCCTCGATGGCGGTCACCGGCGTGTGGAAACGGAAGTCCACGTATCCCTTCAGGGTCTCATAGATGCTCTGGAGGATTTTCAGGTTGTTCTCGGTCCCCAGGTGCTTGCACCGGGCCTGGAGGAGATGGAGGTCGTGCTCCAGCGCCCGCTTCTCCAGGGCTTTGGCCTCCGGCGTGGAGGTGGAGTAGACCTCGGTGGTGGCCCCATGCTTGACGTTGATGGAGTCCACATAGTCGATGAGGTCCATCACCTCCCTGGCGTCCATAAAGTCGGTGAGCCAGCCGCCGAACGCGGTGGTAAAATTGTACTTGCCGTCGGAAAAGGCCCCCGCTCCGCCAAAGCCGCACATGGTGTCGCAGACTTTACAGTGGATGCACTCCTTCACCTTCCCCGCCACAATGGGACAGCTGCGGCTGTAGATATCGGCCCCCTGGTCCAGCGCCGCCACCTTCAGCGACGGACACAGGCGCATGAGCTCGTACCCCGCGAAAATGCCGGCCTCGCCACAGCCAATGATGGCCACATCATAGTTCGTCTTCATGTGCTTCGTTTCCTTTTCTCTCAATTTTGGGGGCGCGGCGCGCTTGTCCCCATGTTACATCTAGTATATCAAAAACCGGCCTCTTTGACAATGCGCGGCCCGCCTGGAACCGGAAATTTTGTTAGAGAAAACAGTGGTTAAAAAAAACTTAATCGTTTTTCCAGTTTTCTTTGTCTCCTTCCTGTGATAAAATGAGGACATACGCGAAACAGGATTTAAAATTTGAGGTGTATACCATGAATGTACCATACGATTGCCTGGTCATCGGCGCGGGTCTGGCCGGCGCCGTGGCCGCCCGGGAGCTGGCCGAGCGCGGCGGAATGCGCGTGCTGGTGCTGGAGCGGCGGAATCACATCGCCGGCAACGCCTACGACCCCGCCGATGAGTCCGGCGTCATCATCCACCAGTACGGCCCCCACATCTTCCACACCCGGGACCGGCGGGTGTTCGACTACCTCTCCCGCTTTACCCGCTGGCGGAACTACCAGCACCGGGTGGTGGCCAATGTCCACGGCGTGGAGATGCCGGTGCCCTTTAATCTGACCAGCTTGGAGATGGCATACGGCCCGGAGCGGGCCGCCGCGCTGGAGAAAAAGCTTCTGGCCGCCTACGGCGCCGAGACCAAGGTCACCATTCTGGACCTGCGCCGCAGCGAGGACCCGGAGATCAAGGCCCTGGCCGACTATGTGTACGAGCATATCTTCCTCCACTACACCATGAAGCAGTGGGACCAGTCTCCGGAGGAGATCGACCCCAACACCACCGCCCGGGTGCCCGTATTCCTCTCCCGGGACGACCGGTATTTCCAGGACCCCTGGCAGGGGATGCCTCTGGAGGGCTACACCGCCCTGTTCCGGAAGATGCTGGACCACCCCAACATCACTGTGGAGCTGGGCGTGGACGCCCGGACGCGGATGACGCTGGACGCGGCGGGCGTCCGGCTGGACGGCGCGCCCTTCCCCGGTCTGGTGGTCTACACCGGCGCGGTGGACGAGCTCTTTGACTGCCGGTTCGGCCGCCTGCCCTACCGGACGCTGGAGTTCCAGTTCGAGACCCACCCGGTGGATTTCTACCAGTCCCACGGCACGGTGAATTATACCGTCAGCGAGCCCTGGACCCGCATCACCGAGTTCAAGTACCTCACCGGGCAGGACCTCCCCGGCGTGACCACCATCGCCAAGGAGATTTCCCACGCCTACACCGGCGCGGCGGGCGAGACCCCCTATTACCCCATCATCAGCCCGGACAACCAGGCGCTCTATGCCCGGTATGAGGCGCTGACCCGGAACCTGGGGCGCTTCTATCTGCTGGGCCGCCTGGCCGAGTACAAATACTACAACATGGACGCCATCGTCGCCCGCGCCCTGGCCCTGTGCGACGATCTCCTGCAACGGAAGGAGTGATCCCATGGAAAAGCTCATCACCTTCGCCGTGCCCTGCTACAACTCGGCGGCCTACATGGACCACTGTATGGAAACGCTTCTCACCGGGGGCGACGATATTGAGATCATCCTGGTGGACGACGGTTCCACCAAGGACGACACCCCCGCCATCTGCGACCGCTACGCCCAGCAGTACCCCGGCGTGGTCCGGGTCATTCATCAGCCCAACGGCGGCCATGGCGAGGGCGTCAACCAGGGGATCCGCAACGCCTCGGGCCTGTACTACAAAGTCGTGGACTCCGACGACTGGCTGGATACCGGCGCGCTGAAGGCCGTCCTGGCCAAACTGCGGCAGTTTGCCAAGATGAAGCACCCCGTGGACCTGATGGTGTGCAACTACGTCTATGAGCACGTGGAGGACAACACCAGGAAGGTCATGCGCTACACCAACGTCTTTCCCAAAGACCGTGTGTTCTCCTGGAACCAGATCGGCCGTTTCCGCCCCTCCCAGTATCTGCTCATGCACTCGGTGATTTACCGCACCGAGGTGCTGCGCCGGTGCGGTCTGGAGCTGCCCAAGCACACGTTCTATGTGGACAACATCTTCGTCTATCAGCCCCTTCCCTTTGTCCGTACCATCTATTATATGGATGTGGACCTCTACCGCTACTTCATCGGCCGGGCCGACCAGAGCGTCAACGAGAAGGTCATGGTCACCCGGGTAGACCAGCAGCTTCGGGTCACCCGTCTGATGATCGACGCCCACGACCTGCGCAAGCTGCGCGCCACCCAGCCCAAGCTGAGCCGGTATATGTTCAACTATCTGGCCATGATGATGACCATCTCCTCCATCTTTTTGATGATCGACGGCTCGCCGGAGGCCCTGGGAAAAAAGACCCAGCTCTGGGAGTACCTGCGGACGGTGGACCGCAGCCTCTATCACAAGATGAAGTACCGGGCCGTCTCGGCGGTCTCCAACATCCCCGGCTATCAGGGCCGGAAGCTCTCGGTCAAGCTCTACCGGCTGGCCCGGAAGATTTACAAGTTCAACTAAGCCATGAAAAACGCGGGTATGCCACAGCATACCCGCGTTGTATTCCTCTCTCCTCAGTCCAGGAACTGGATGGCCGCACCCAGCACCCCCGAGCCGATATATACGCTCAGCGTGGCGTCTATCTCCCCCGTCCAGAAGTGTTCATATGCCGGGAAGCGTTCCCTGACCGTTCCGGCCAGCGTCTCCATCTCTTCGGGCGCGCCGCCGTTGGCCACCGCCAGGTTGTACCGCCCCGGCCGGGACGCGTACCGCTCCAGCAGCTCCACCAGCTTTCCCTGTACCGCCTTGCGGCCCCGGACCTTGGCCACGCTGGCCAGCTGCCCGTCGGGGGCGAACCCCACCAGAGGTTTGATGTTCAGCATGGTCCCCGCCAGAGCGGTAATCTTTCCGATCCGCCCGCCCTTCTGGAGGTACTCCAGGGTGTCCACCGAGAAAAAGGGGTGGGTATGGGCGATGAGATGGGGGACCCGGCGCTCGCACAGCTCCCGGAAGCCCATGCCCCCGCGGATGTCCTCCCAGATCTGGAGGAGCATCATGCCGATGCCCAGGCTGCCGCTTATGGAGTCAAAGACGGCGACCTCCAGGTCCTCCCGGCCCTGGGCGACCACCCGCACCAGGTTGCACGTGCCCGAAAGTCCCCCTGACAGGTGCAGGGCGATGACCTTCTCATAACCGGCCGCGGCGATGGCGTCCAGTACGGCCTCCACACTCCCGCCGTCGGGCAGGGAGGTCTTGGGCAGTTCCCCCGCCTCCAGGCGGGCGTAGATATCCGCGGCGGAGATGTCCACTCCGTCGGCATACTCCCCATCCCGGCACAGAATCTTCAGCGGCACCATGAAGATGGGTTTTCCATCCCGGTACTCCGGGCGCAGATCGGCGCAGGAGTCGGTAAGCAGCGCAATTTTCTCGGGATTTTCCCCCCATAGACGGCACACGGTTGACAAGTTCATCCTCTCATTTTATACTAGTTCCGACATGACATAACGTTGTTATGTGAGTTCATTATATCCATTCCTTCCCCGGCTGTCAAGCGGAAAGGAGGCCATATCGTTGGAATATCAGCAGCGCCGCAGGGAGCAGGCTCGCCAGACCGAGCAGGCCATCTTGCAGGCCGCCATGGAACTCTCCCGGCAGAAGAGCTTTGACAAGGTTTCGGTGCGGGACATCTGTCAAAAGGCCGGCATCACCACCGGCGCGTTTTACCACCACTTCCGCTCCAAAGAGGAGCTGCTCCTCAAGGGGTTTGCCCCCCTGGACCGCTATATGGAGCAGGCCATGTCCGGTTACGAGGGAGAGCCGCCCCAGGCACGGCTGGGACAGCTTCTCACCAGCTACGCCGCCTTTATGGAGTCCCTGGGCTGGGAGCTGGTGGCCCGCTACTACCAGCAGCGGCTGGGGGCCCCTCCCTCCCACTCCATCGACCGGCGGCGGTACACCTACCGCACCATGGTGGAGTGTCTGCGCCAGTGTGAGGAGGAGGGGAAACTGCCTTCGGACTGCACTCCGGAGTGGCTCTCCGACTTCCTCTTCCGGCATTTCCGGGGCGTGGTGATCGACTGGGTCATCCACCAGGGGAGCTACCCCCTGCTCTCCAAGCTCACCCAGGATTATCAGCTCTTCGCCCGGCTGTTCAAAGTCTGAGCGCCAAACCAAACTGCGCCCCGGAGTCAAACACGACTCCGGGGCGCAGTGTTTCTCTTTTCCGTTCAGGACCGGGCGGCAAAATACGCCCTGGTCTCCCGGGCATTGCGCATGACCTCTTCCCGCAGGGCCTCCAGGCTGGGGAACTTCTGCTCCCCCCGCAGGCGGTGATAAAACTCCATCCGGACATTTTTCCCGTAGAGGTCCCCCTGAAAATCCAGAATAAACCCCTCCACATTGACCCGGTCTCCGTCATCCACCGTGGGCCGGGTGCCCACATTGGTGACGGCCATGTGGCTCTCCCCGTTCTCAAAGCACACCTTGCAGGCGTATACCCCGTGGGCGGGGATGAGCACCCCGGCGGGGAATTGGAGATTCACCGTGGGAAAGCCCAGCGTGGAGCCCAGGTGTTTGCCCCGGGCCACCGTGTTGGTGAGCGTGTGGGGATGGCCCAGAAACTCCATCGCCCGCTCCATCTCCCCCTGGGCCACCAGGGTGCGGATGTACGTGGAGGAGATGGTGATGCCGTCCCGCTCCACCTTGGGGATGATGTCGCAGCCCACCCCCAGCTCCCGGCAGGTCTCCTGGAGCCGCTGGGGATTTCCCTCCCCCTTGTAGCCGAAGTGGAAGTCGTGGCCCGCCACCAGGTGGACGGCGCCGTGCTCTTTTACCAGGTACTCGGTGATGAAATCCCGCCAGGGCAGGCGCATCATGCGCTCGTCAAAGTGGGCCACAATCACGTCCCGAATCCCGTAGTACCGGCGCATCAGGTCGGCCCGGTCGGCGGGGGAGCTGAGAAGGGGCATGGAATTGTGCAGTATCCGGTTCTCCGGGTGGGTGTCAAAGGTCACCGCCGCCGGAACTGCACCCAGCTCGCCGGAGCGCTCCCCTACCCGGCGCAGCAGCGCCCCGTGGCCCAGGTGCACTCCGTCAAAAAAGCCCAGGGCAATCACCCGTTTTGTCTCTTGATTCACGCTCTACACCTCGAAAAAGCTCTTAATGGTGGTCATGCGGCCCTTCCGCAGGTCTCCCAGCAGGAGGAACTGCCCGTCCGGGCCGTAAACCCGGTACGTCCCCTCCGCCCCCCGCTGGGGGAAGGGAGCGCCGTTCCGGGCGGCGTTCGCCCGCCGCTGGTCCACCGTCACGGCGGGGTAGGCCGAAAAATACGCGTCCACCGGCCGGAGCAGGGAGGCCGGGTCCGGGTGGGTCAGCACCGTCTCCAGCGGCAGGGCGTCGGCCTCGCCAAACCCACAGGCGCGCACGCGCCGCAGGGCGTACATGGCCCCGCCGCAGCCCAGCTTCGCCCCGATGTCGTGGCAGAGGGTGCGGACATACGTCCCCTTGGAGCAGGCCACCCGCAGGCGGAACTCCCTCTCGCTCACCTGCTCCACCACCTCCAGGGCGTGGATGGTCACCGGCCGGGGCGCCCGCTCCACCTCCACGCCCTTGCGGGCCAGCTCATAGAGCTTCTGCCCCTTCACCTTCAGGGCCGAGTACATGGGGGGCACCTGGAGAATCTCCCCCCGGAAGTCCTCCAGGACGGCCTCCAGCGCCGCCCGGTCCGCCGTCACCGGGCGCTCTTCCAGCACGGTCCCGGTGGTATCCTGGGTGTCGGTGCGCACCCCCAGCCGCAGCCCGGCCAAATACTCCTTATCCGACCCGGCGGCAAACTCCACCGCCCGGGTGGCCCGGCCCACAAAGACGGGCAGCACCCCCGTGGCCATGGGGTCCAGCGTCCCGGCGTGGCCCACCCGCCGCTCGTGGAGGACCCGGCGGCACTTGGCCACCACGTCGTGGCTGGTCCAGTCCTGGGGCTTGTCAATGATGAGAATTCCGTTAGCCATGGGCGGCCTCCACCTGCCGCACGGCGGCCAGAATCGCCTCCTCCGCCTGAGCCAGAGAGCCCTGGACGGAACATCCGGCGGCAGCGGCGTGGCCGCCGCCGCCCAGCAGGGCGCACACCCGGGTGGCGTTCAGGCCGCCGCTGGTGCGCACCGAGAGCTTGCAGCCCCCCTCCGCCTTCTCCCGGATGGTGATGGAGGTCTCCACCCCCTCGATCTGGCCCAGAAAGGCGGCGATGTCCTCCATGTCCTCCTCGGTGGCCCCGGCCTCGTCCATGAGGCTAAGAGAGATGGGCGCCACGGCGATTTTCCCGTCCTCATAGCGGTGCATCCGCTCCACAAGGAGCCGCTCCACCTGAAGGCGCGCCCAGCTCTTGGTGCGGAAGTGGCGCTTGTTCAGGGCAAAGGTATCGATTCCCGTCTCCATGAGGGCGGCGGCAATGCGGTGGGTGGTGGCGGTGGTGTTGCTGTACTGGAAGCAACCGGTGTCGGTGGACACCGCCACATAGAGCGGAACCGCCATAGCTGCGGTGACCGGGCCCAGCTGGGCCAGAATGTCATAGATCAGCTCCCCGCAGGCCCCCCGCCCGGCGTCCAGGCAGGTAACCCCGGCGAAGAACTCCTGAGAAGGGTGGTGGTCGATGGCCAGGTCCACCCCCCGCTCCAGCCACGTTTCGCCCTCCTGGGTGAAGAGGCCCCGGGCGGCGATGTCCACGCTGACCACCGTGTCGGGCACGTAGCCCTCCGGGGCCAGGTAACCCTCCAGGTAGGGGGCAAAGAGATGCGTCGCCCCGGTTCCGGGGCAGACATGGGCCTGCTTGCCCAGGGCCCGCAGCCCTGCGCACAGCCCCGCGGCGCAGCCCACCGTGTCCCCGTCGGGGCGCTTGTGGGTCAGGATCAGATAGCGGTCGTGCTCCCGCAGAAAGGCGGCAGCCTCCTGGTAGGTGATGCTGTTCATTCCTCGTCCTCCGCGTCCAGGTTGATGTGCGCGTTGGCCGGATTGGCGGGCTTGACCACCTCCGGGTCCCGGAGCATGCTCAGGATATGGGCCCCCTGGTGAATGGAGTCGTCGGCCACAAACTGGAGCTCCGGGGTGTAGCGCAGCGAAAGGGCCCGGCCCAGCTCCCGGCGCAGGTAGCCCGAGGCCGATTTCAGGCCCTTGACCACCTCTTTCACGTCGCTGGAATCCAGCACGCTCACATAAACCTTGGCATAACGCAGATCGGGCGTGGTCTCCACCGCCGTCAGCGACACCAGGCCGTGAACCCGGGGGTCCTTGACCGTGCGGATGAGGGCGGAGAGCTCCCGCTGAATCTCCTCATTGATGCGTCCAATGCGATTGCTCGGCATAACGTTCTCCTTTCCAGGGGGCCGCGCCCCCGTCAAATGCGAATAGTCAGGCAGGTCTGGCTCTGCTCCTCCAGTTGTTCCAGGGTATCCGCCGCCACATCCTTCAGGCTTCCGAAAAAGCGGCTCGGCCGTGCGGGGCCGTCTCCTACCCACAGATTCCACAGCTCTACGTCCTCTCCGGGGCGCAGATGCTTCTCCAGATAGGCCCGCAGCTCCGCCGCGGCCCCTTCCGTGGCCTGCAGATTCAGCTCATACCGGCAGGGCTTCATCATCAGGCCCAGGTCATTGACCGCCTCACGGTAGTATTCGTGTTCTTGTACCGAAAATCCATCCGGTTCCACCGTGCCGGGCAGCGGATGATCGGCGCACAACAGTATAAGAGCGCTCATAGAGCCTCCTTTTAGACGCACAGGCCCGCCCCTCCTCAATTCCTTGGGGACGGAACGGGCCTGTTTCATTTGGAATCGGGCCGGGCGGAGCCTTTGTGGAGGCAGATCAGACCTCGATCTGCTCCATCCGGTACGCCTCGATGACGTCGCCCTGCTTGATGTCCTGGAACTTCTCGAAGGTGATGCCGCACGCCCCGCGGGATGGTTCATCCCGCGGGGACCCCGTGATTTCATTTGCTCGGGCGGAATGAATCCGCCCTGCACCAAGGTTTTGCCTGCGGCAAAACGCTTGTACGGCGCATCTGCGCCGCCCCGCTTCGCGGGGTTCGTGCGGCAGATCAGACCTCGATCTGCTCCATCAGATACGCCTCGATGACGTCGCCCTGCTTGATATCCTGGAACTTCTCGAAGGTGATGCCGCACTCATAGCCCTGAGCGACCTCCTTCACGCTGTCCTTGAAGCGCTGGAGGGAGGCGATGGCCCCGTCGTAGATGACGATGTTGTCCCGCAGCAGGCGCATCTGGGCGCCCCGCTGCATCTTGCCCTCGGTGACGTAGCAGCCGGCCACCATGCCCACGCCGGTGATGCGGAAAACCTCCCGCACCTCGGCCTGGCCCAGGTCCACCGCTTTGAACTTGGGGGCCAGCATGCCCTTCATGGCGGTCTCGATCTCGTTGATGGCGTCGTAGATGACCCGGTACATGCGCATATCCACGCCGGCGCGGGCGGCGCTCTCCTTGGCGTTGGAGTCGGGGCGCACGTTAAAGCCCACGATGATGGCGTTGGAGGTGCTGGCCAGCATGACGTCGCTCTCGCTGATGGCGCCCACGGCGCAGTGGATGACCCGGACCCGGACCTCCTCGTTGGAGAGCTTCTCCAGGCTGGACTTGACGGCCTCGGCCGAGCCCTGCACGTCGGCCTTGACGATGATGGCCAGCTCTTTCATCTCGCCCTGCTTGATCTGGCTGAACAGGTCCTCCAGCGAGACCTTGTGGGACGGGCCGGAGGCGGCCATCTTCTTCTCGTGTTTGCGCTGCTCCACCAGCTCCCGGGCCATGCGCTCGTCGGCCACGGCGTGGAAGTCGTCGCCGGCGCCGGGCACCTCGCCCATGCCGATGATCTCCACGGGCACGGAGGGACCGGCCTCGGTGACCTTCTGGCCCCGGGCGTTGGTCATGGCCCGGACGCGGCCCACGGCGATTCCGGCGATGATCACATCGCCCTGGCGCAGGGTGCCGTTCTGGACCAGCAGAGTGGCCACGGGGCCGCGGCCCTTGTCCAGGCGGGCCTCGATGACGGCGCCCCGGGCGGAGCGGTTGGGGTTGGCCTTGAGCTCCTGCATCTCGGCGGTGAGGTTGACCATCTCCAGGAGGTTGTCGATTCCCTCTCCGGTCTTGGCCGAGATGGGGCAGATCACCGTCTCGCCGCCCCACTCCTCGGGCACCAGCTCGTACTCGGTGAGCTGCTGCTTGATGCGGTCCGGGTCGGCCTCGGGTTTATCCATCTTGTTGATGGCCACAATGATGGGGATATTGGCGGCCTTGGCGTGGTTGATGGACTCCACGGTCTGGGGCATGATGCCGTCATCGGCGGCCACCACCAGGATGGCGATGTCGGTGACCATGGCGCCCCGGGCGCGCATGGCGGTAAACGCCTCGTGTCCGGGGGTATCCAGGAAGGTGATGACCTTCCCGTTCACATCCACCTGATAGGCGCCGATGTGCTGGGTGATGCCGCCGGCCTCTCCGGCCGCCACGTGGGCGTGGCGGATATAGTCCAGCAGGGAGGTCTTGCCGTGGTCGACGTGGCCCATGACCACCACCACGGGGGCGCGGGGGACCAGGTCCTCCTCTTTGTCCTCGCTGTCGTCGATGAGCTTCTCCTCAATGGTGACGATGACCTCTTTCTCCACCTTGCAGCCCATCTCCTCGGCGATGATGGCGGCGGTGTCGAAGTCGATGATGTCGCTCAGGGAGGCCATGACGCCGTTTTTCATCAGGCACTTGACCACCTCGGCGCCCGTCTTTTTCATGCGGCTGGCCAGCTCGCCCACGCCGATCTCGTCGGGAATGAGGACCTTGGTGGGCGCTTTCTTCGCAATCTCAAGCTGGAGGCGGCGCATCCGGTCCTGCTCCTCCTGCTTGCGCTTGTTGCCGAAATTGCCGCCCTTGCGCTGGCTGGCGTTGCGGCCCTGGAACTTCTGCTTTCCGGCCTTCATGCGCTCGGCCTTCTCGGGGGCCAGCTGCTCCAGGCGCTCGTCGTACTTCTCCAGATTCACGTTGCCCGCCTTGCGGGTGTCCACGATCTTCTTCTCCGGTACCCGGCTGCCCGGGCGGTTGGAGCCGCCCGGATTCTGCTGGGCGCTCTGGCCGCCGCTGCGGCCTTTGGGCGCGGCGTTCGGCTGGGGGGCGGGCTGCTGCTTCTGGCCCGCCGCCGGCTGTCCCTTGTCCTTCTGGGCGGGACGCTCCCCCTGGGGCTTGGTCTGGCCCTTTTGCCCGCCGTTCTGGGGCGCGGCGCTCGGGGCCGGTTTCGCCGCGGGCTTGGGCTCGTGGTAGACGTCGGCAAAGATGCTCTCCATGCTCTCCACCTGGTTGTGCTGGGTCAGATAATCAAAGATAATGGACAGCTCCCGGTCGTCCAGGGGCTGCATGTGATTCTTCGGCGCGCTGGCATACTGGGTCAGGATATCGGAAATCTCCTTGGAGTTCCGGCCAAAGTCCTTGGCCACCTCGTGCACGCGATACTTATTGTTCAGCAAATAAAGCCACCTCCACGTTGGGACTTGCACCAATGAGAAAACGCAGCAGCGCCGGCTGCGCTTTCTGATTGGAACAAGTCCGGTCTCTGTATTCGGATGATTTGAACTTTCATGGCGCTTTCGGCCCCCCGGGGCCTTTGGGCGGGGCCGCCCAAGGGCGGCGGGCCGCTTTTTGACGGGCTTTTTCCCGCTCCTGCTTGGCCTTCTTCCGCTTGAGGGTCCGGCGGGCCTTCTCCCGCAGGAGGGCGGCCGCCGGGCCGTAGCGCGCCTCGTCCCGGCGGGCGAGGCCGCCGGCCACCGCCCCGGCCAAACCCGCGTCGGTGAGGGCCAGCACGGCGCAGCTGCTCCGCCCCAGGGCGGAGCCCAGCTCCTCTTTCGTCCAGGGCGCCTCCAGGCAGGGGATTGCCCCCGCCAGTCGGGCGGCCTGCTGGGCGGTGTTTTCGGCGGCGTCGCAGGCCACCAGCACCAGCCGGGCGGTTTTTCGGGCGCAGGCCTCCTTCACCGGCTCCTCGCCCAGGGCCAGGTTGCCCCCCTTCCGGGCCAGCCCCAGCAGGTGAAGCACGCTATCCACCGTCCCCCGCCTCCATCTCCGCCGCGAGGGACTCGTACACCTGGTCGGGGATCTGGGCGGAGAAGGCCCGCTCCAGGGCACGGGCCTTCCGGGCCCGGGCCAGACACTGGGGATCGGGACAGAGATAGGCCCCCCGTCCCGGCTTCTTCCCCTTAAAGTCCAGCGAGATCTCCCCCTCCGGCGACTTGACCACCCGGATGAGCTCCCGCTTGGGTTTCATCTCCCGGCAGCCCAGGCACTGGCGCATGGGGATCTTTTTCGGCATGACGATGCCCCCTTTCCATCTCTAGGGCCGCTGTGAGAGGCCCTTATTCCCCGGCTTCCTCTCCGGAGGGCGCTTCGCTCTCCGGCTGGGCCGGCTCCTCCGCAGGGCTCTCCAGCACCTCGTCCTCCGAGAGGAACTCGTCCTCTTCCTCCACGGGAGCGCTCTCCTCTTCCGCGGGGGCGCTCTCGGGCTTGATGTCGATCTTGTACCCGGTGAGCTTGGCGGCCAGGCGGGCGTTCTGCCCCTCCTTGCCGATGGCCAGCGAGAGCTTGTCGTCGGCCACCACCACCCGGCAGCTCTTGCCGTCCTCCAGAGGCGTGACGCTCAGGACGGTGGCGGGGGAGAGGGCGTCGGCCACATAGGTGGCGGGGTCGTCGCTGTATTTGACAACCTCCACCTTCTCGCCGCCCAGCTCCTCTACAATGTGGTTGACCCGCTGGCCCCGGGGGCCCACACAGGCGCCAATGGCGTCCACGTCCGGGTCGGCGGACCAGACGGCCAACTTGGTGCGGGAGCCCGCCTCCCGGGCGATGGATTTGACCTCCACCGTCCCGTCGTAGATCTCGGGCACCTCCAGCTCAAACAGGCGCTTGACCAGACCCGGGTGCGTCCGGGAGACGATGACCTGGGGCCCCTTGGTGGAGCGGCGGACCTCCACTACGTACACCCGCAGGCGCATTCCCTCCACATAGTGCTCTCCCCGGACCTGCTCGCTGGCGGAGAGATAGGCCTCGGTGCTCTCACCGCCCGAGCCGATGCGCAGGCTGGCCGCGCCGGTGCGGGGGTCGATGCGGGTGATGAGGCCGGTGAGGATCTCATGCTCCTTGGAGCTGAACTCATTGTAGACCATGCCCTGTTCGGCCTCCCGCATGCCCTGAATGATGACCTGGCGGGCGGTCTGGGCGGCGATGCGGCCAAAGTTGCGGGGTTTGATCTCAATGCGCAGCACATCCCCCAGCTGGGCCCGGGGCAGGGCGCGGCGGGCCTCCTCCAGGCTCATCTCGGTGCCCGGATTGTCCACCGTCTCCACCACGTCTTTCTTGATGAACATGCGCACGGTGCCCGCTTCCTCGTCGGCCTCCACGCTCACGTTGTCCCCGCACTCGTGGTCCCGCTTATAGGCCGAGACCAGGGCCTGGGTGATCTTCTCCAGCATATAGGCCTTGGGGATGCCCTTCTCTTTTTCGATCAGACCGATGGCGGTGAAGAACTCCGCCCCGTCCAGCTCGTTGCTCTTTTGTGCTTTCGCTTTTTTTCTCGTGGCCATGTCTCCGATACTCCTTCTTAAAAGCGCACGTACAGGCGGACCTGCGCAATCTCGTTTTTCTCCAGGGACAGCGGCCCGTCCCCGCTCTCCAGGGTCACGCCGCCGTTGTCGTAGGACAGCAGCCGGCCTACCACGCTCTTCCGGCCCTCCCGGGCCCGGTAGAGGCGCACCTCCACCTCGCTGCCCAGATAGCGCTGGAAGTGCTCCGGCTTCTTCAGCGTCCGGTCGAGGCCCGCCGAGCCCACCTCCAGGGTATAGCTTCCCTCGATGGGGTCGGCCTCATCCAGCGCGTCGGAGAGGGGGCGGGAGACCGCCTCGCAGTCGTCGATGGACACGCCGCCCTCCTTGTCGAGAAAGACCCGCAGATACCAGGTCCCGGCCTCTTTTACATACTCCACGTCCCAAAGCGAGCACCCCTGCTCCGCGGCAATCGGGGCGGCCAGGGCGGCCACCACGTCGGTCACTTTCGGCATTGCGTTCCCTCCCGGTTTTGATGTCCCAGAATTTTACATTCCTGATTTTTCTCAAAAAGAAGAGCGGGGCGGACCCCACTCTGACCATCTCTTCCACATGCTAGCATGGCGATTATAACACACAACCCCCGCCCGCGCAAGGGCCTTAAGGCATCTTTTGTATGGTTTGCCGGGAAAAAAAGAGGATTTTTCCTCCCTCCTCCGGGAAATCCGGGCGTTTTTTCTCAAAACGCCCGCTCCGCTCCTTCTCCGGGGATTTTTCCGTTGACAGAGCGGGAAATTTTGATAGAATCAGATTGACCGCGTAAAGGCGGAAATCCGTCCGCTTTTCTCCGGGGCTTCCCCCGTTTCTCTCTTTTTTCCTTTCCGTTTGAAATGTTTAAGGAGGTTTCTCATGACTGAACGCGAGCGGGCCGGCGCCGTCCTCCGGGAGGTGCGCAAGGCCGTGGTGGGTAAGGAGACGGTACTGGCCAAGGTGCTGCTGACCATCCTGGCCCGGGGCCACATTCTGCTGGAGGACATCCCCGGCGTGGGGAAAACGACCATGGCCCTGGCCTTTTCCCGGGCCCTCTCTCTGAGCTATCACCGGGTTCAGTTCACGCCCGACGTAATGCCCTCCGACCTGACGGGATTCTCCATCTTAAATAAGGCCACCGGCGAGATGGAGTACCAGCCGGGCGCGGTGCTGTGCAACCTCTTCCTGGCCGACGAGCTCAACCGGGCCACCAGCCGCACCCAGTCGGCTCTGCTGGAGGCCATGGAGGAGGGGCAGGTCACCGTGGACGGGGTGTCCCATCCGGTGCCTCAGCCCTTCCTGGTCATCGCCACCCAGAACCCCACCGGGGCCTCGGGCACCCAGCCCCTCCCCGACTCCCAGCTGGACCGGTTTATGGTGCGTCTCTCCATGGGCTACCCCGCTCCGGAGGAGGAATTGGAGCTGCTGCGGCGCAAGCAGCAGGGCAATCCCCTCCTCCAGGTGGCGCAGGCGGCCACCCTGGAGGAGCTGGAGGAGATG
This sequence comes from Candidatus Flavonifractor intestinipullorum, assembly GCA_019118925.1. GTDB lineage: Bacteria > Bacillota > Clostridia > Oscillospirales > Oscillospiraceae > Pseudoflavonifractor_A > Pseudoflavonifractor_A intestinipullorum. Next base: position 19,145 of record DWYC01000057.1, read on the forward strand.
CGCCGGGCAGCTGACCGGGTTCACATCGGCGAGGCGGTGGGCGCGTACATCGTCTCCCTGGTCTCCACCACCCGGCGCCACCCCCTGATTGTCCAGGGGGCCAGCCCCCGGGCCACCCTGGCCGTGGCCGCCATGAGCCGGGCCGCGGCCTTTGTCCAGGGGCGGGACTTTGTCATCCCCGAGGATGTGCAGGCGGTATTCCGGGACACGGTGGCCCACCGGCTGATTCTCTCCCCCCGGGTGGAGAGCGAGGGGCTCGCCCACCCTCTGGAGGCGGTGCTCCAGGCGGTGCGCGCCCCCGAGATCCGGTGAGCCGCCGTGGCGCGCCGGCGTGTCCTCTACGCTCTGGCCCTGATGGGCGGGGCGCTGTTCTTCCTGTGTTTTGAGGCCTATGTCTCCCTCTTCGTTCTGGCCCTGCTGCTGGGACTGCCCCTGCTCTCCCTGCTGCTGACCCTGCCCGTCCTTCGCGGGGCGGAGCTTACCCTCTCCCCCCAGCCCGGCCGCCTGCCCCGGGGGGAGGAGGGCGTCCTGGTCCTCACCCTGCGCCTTCCGCTGGAGCTGCCGGTGGTGCGCCTGTCCGGGCGGCTGAGGGTGGGCAACGCCCTCACCGGCGAGCGGGAGCTGCACCGTCTCCGGCTGCGCTCCCCCGGCGGCGTGTTGGAGGAGACCTTCCCCCTCCCCACCGGGCACTGTGGGGCTCTGGAGTGCGCCCTGGAGCGCCCCCGGCTCACCGACTGGCTGGGTCTCTTCTCCCTGCCTCTCCCCGGCGGGACGCGCACCGCCCGGGCCTGGGTTCTCCCCGCGCCCATGGCTCCGGGCCCTCTGCCCCCCGTGCTGGCGGGGCTGGGGATGGAGGGCGGCTGGAAGCCCCGCCCCGGCGGCGGCCCCGGAGAGGACTACGACCTGCGGGAGTACCGGCCGGGGGACCTGCTGCGCTCCGTACACTGGAAGCTCTCCTCCAAGCGGGATGAGCTGGTGGTGCGGGAGACCCTGGAACCCCGCCGGAGCGTGCTGCTCCTTACCGCCGACCACTTTGGCCCCGCGGAGGAGGTGGACGCCGTGCTGGACCGGCTCCAGACCCTCTCCCGGCTCCTCTTGGAAAAGGAGGCCCCCCACGTGGTGGCCTGGGCCCACCCGGCCAGCGGGGAGGTCTCCACATTCCGGGTGGACGGCGCGGGTTCCCTGCGGGCCTGTCTGGAGGCGTTCTTACTTCAGCAGGCCCCTCGGGAGGGCCGCTCCATTCTGGACGGCCCCTTATCCGCCCCCGGCGGGCCGCCCCGGCACTTCCACATCACCCCCAACCTCTGGCCCCAAGGAGGTGACCGCCCGTGAGACGCGCGCAATCCATTCTCCTCTTCGGCGAGGACGCGCTGCTCCTCTTCGCCCTGCTGTGGGGGAGCCTGACGTCCTTTCTCAGCGCGTTCGGCCTGGAGGTCTCTCTCCCTGTTCTCACCGCCGCTCTCGCCCTGCTGGCCCTGGCGGGAACGGGGCTCTGCCGGCTGCGCCCGCCCTGGTCCCCTCTGCTGCCCCTGGCCCTGATCTTTCCCTGGGTGTGGGGCGTGTGGCTGTGGTGGGAACGCCTGCTCCCCGCCTGGGCGGCGGTGCAGTGCGCGGTGGTCAACGCCTATGCCGAGCTCTTTCCCGGGATCGGGGCCATTATGCCCGTCATGGAGCTCACCCCCGCCCAGTGGACCCGGGTTTTGACGCTGGGCGTGCTGGTTTTTGGGATTCTGCTGACCCTGCTGCTGAGCCTTACGGCCCTCTTTGCCCGCTCCTTCTGGGGGACGCTGGTTCTTACGCTCTCCCTTCTGCTGCCCGGGCTGGTCATCACCCGTCCGCCCGGACTGCTCCCGCTGCTGGTGCTGCTGTGGGCCTGGGCCGTGCTGCTGCTCACCAGCCTCCCGCCCAAGCGGGGCTCCCAGGCCGGGCGGGTCCGGCTGAACGCCCTGGTCATGCCCGCGGCGGCGGCGCTGCTGGCCCTGTGCGCCGCGCTGCTGCCCTGGCAGTCGTATCAGTTTCCCCTCTGGGCGCTCAACGCCCGGCAGGAGCTCTTCTCCTCGGCCTCCTCCCTCTCCCTGCGCCTGGGCCTGGATGAGCTGGCCGGCAGTCTGCTGGGCTCCGGGGCGTTTACCGCCGCCGGGTCCTCCGCCCAGGTGGACCTGGGGGGCGAGGCCCTCTCCTACGACGGCCACACCGTTTTGCGGGTGGAGAGCCAGTGGAGCGGCCACATCTACCTGCGGGGCCACAGCGCCGCCGTCTATACGGACAACCAGTGGCTCCCTCTGGACGAGCGCGCCTACGAGGGCCTTTTGGGCGACGACGGCGCCCTCCTGGCCGGGGCGGAGGCGGGGGTGAGTCCCCTGGGCCTGGCCGCCCAGGCCGCCCGGGGCTCCTACTACGCCTTTACGGTGGAGAATGTCTCCGCCCCCGGCGGATGCGTCTACTACCCCTATCAGCTTCTGACCCGCCCCTCCGAGATCCAGGGCGCGGCCTTCCAGAACGACTCCTATCTGGCCCGCGGGCGGCTGGTGGGCCGCCATACCGTCTACTTCCGGCCCGACGCCCTGGAGCTGGAGAACCGGCAGCGTCTGGAGGGGGCGGCCCGGGAGGCCGAGGACGCCTACCGTTCCTTTGTCTACGACCACTACCTCCAGCTCCCCGACGGATATGAGGAGTCCTTGGGAGACCACCTGTACGGCGTCTACTCCCAAAACACCGACGCCGTGTCCATGGCTCTGATTTCTCCTTCCAACTACTCCAGCACCCTGCGGTATGATTTCATGGCGCTCGAGCCGGTGGCCGCCGCTCAGGCCGTGGCCGGATACCTGGCGGAGCTGGCCCGCTACAACGCCGCCGCCCCCGCCGTCCCGGAGGGGGAGGACTATGTCCTCTACTTCCTGGACCAGAGCCGCGAGGGCTACTGTATGCACTTCGCCTCGGCGGGGACCCTGCTGCTGCGGGCCCTGGGGGTGCCCGCCCGGTATGTGAGCGGTTACATCGCCGACGTCACCGCCGGGGAGACGGTGGACGTGCCCGACCAGAACGCCCATGCGTGGGTGGAGATCTACCTGCGCGGATACGGCTGGTACCCGGTGGAGATGACCCCGGGCTACACGTCCCAGCACGCCTCCGGCGGGGCGGATGACCCGGAGCCCACCCCCACGCCGACGCCTACCCCCACGCCCACCCCCTCGGCGGCCCCCTCGGCCAGCGCCGCCCCTTCGGCGGCTCCCACCGCCTCCCAGGCCCCCGGGACGGCCGGCGGAGCCGGGACCGGCGCCTCCTGGCTGCCCTCCCTCCTGGGCGCGGCGGTTCTGCTTCTGCTCTTCTTCCTGCGCGCCCCCGCGGTCCGGCGCTTCCGCCGGGCCCGTCTGAGCCGTCTCTCCCCCAACCGGGCTGCGGTATGGGCCTACCGGCGCTGCCTCCGTCTGGCCCCCTGGGGGGCCCGGATGCCTGAGGCCGTCCTCAGCCTGGCCCGCAAGGCCGCCTTTGGGCCCCAGGTCCTCACCGGGGAGGAGGGTGCCCAGGCTCTCGCCGCCCTCGCCGCCGAGGAGGCGCGGCTGTGGGAGGCGCTCCCCCCGGCCCGGCGCTTCCTGCTGCGCTGGGTGCTGGCTCTGCTGTGAGCGCTGTGCTCCTTTTTTCACTCCGGCGTTGCCTTTTGGGGGAAGAGTGGTTATAATGGTCACGACTCAATGTAGAAAAGAGGAACTTTCATGGAATTCCACGCCAACGAAGGAAAGAGCGTCACCATAGAGGCCATGGGCCGCACCTGGGCCCGCCACGCCATCGCCACCCATTTTGTTCAGGTGGGGGAGAGCTACATCGACCTGATGGAGCGGTATGTCAAACCTCTCTACCAGGAGGGCGATATCCTCTCCATGAGCGAGAAGGTCATCGCCATCTGTCAGAAGCGGGTGGTCACCGAGGACGAGCTCAAGCCCGGCTTCTGGGCCAAGCTCCTCTCCCGCTTTGTGCACCAGACCTCCGCCGGGCCGGGCATGGGCCTGCCCATCAAGATGCAGTTTGCCATCAACGTCTGCGGCCTGCCCAAGATTCTGTGGGCCGCCTTCCGGGCCGCCATCGACAAGCTGCGGGGGGTCCACGGAACTTTTTACCGCATCGCCGGGCTGGAGGTCTCCGGTCTGGACGGCTTCTATGGGGAGGACATCCCCGAGTACGAACACATGGGAGTGCGCATCCCCGAAAACCCCGCCGGCGTGTGCGATGAGATCTATGAAAAGACGGGCATCGTCTCCATGATCGTGGACGCCAACGACCTGAACGTGGAGATGCTGGGCCACTGCTCCCAGCTCAAGGAGAGCGACGGGGAGCTGCTGGAGCTCATCCGGGACAACCCCGCGGGTCAGGACCGGCAGCTCACCCCCTTCATCCTCATCCGCCCGGTGGCCGGATCGTAACGCAGCGCGCCCCTCTCCTTTGATTCGGGAGAGGGGCGCGTTTTTCTCCGTCCGGAATGCCGGAACACAAAAAACAACCACACCGAACGGTGTGGTTGTATTGGTGGAGACTACTGGACTCGAACCAGTGACCTCCTGCGTGTGAAGCAGGCGCTCTAACCAGCTGAGCTAAGCCTCCAATTGGCGGGAGCGATTCCTCTCCCGTCATGGTGACGCGTACGGGAATCGAACCCGTGTTACCGCCGTGAAAGGGCGGTGTCTTAGCCGCTTGACCAACGCGCCAAGCGTTTGACCTTACGGTCATGGTAGCGGCACCTGGATTTGAACCGGGGACACTGCGGGTATGAACCGCATGCTCTAGCCAACTGAGCTATGCCGCCTTACAGAACCTTCTGTCGTACAGGACGAATGATAGTATACGCGATACCTGAGAATTTGTCAAGGGCTTTTTTGATTTTTTTCAAAACAACTTGTCGCCGCTCCCCCGGTGCGCTATAATAGCGGTATGCCCCGCAGCGCGGGCCGCCCGCGGCCCGGAAATCCCGGTCCCGGCCCAGGGCCGCGATCAGAAAAGGAGTTCGTGTTATGCTCAAGACTACCATTCCCGCGGGCTATGCGCCCTGTCTGAACCTCTACGATACCCAGAAGGCCATCGGCCTTTTAAAGCGCCTCTTTGAGGACACCTTGGGCGGCGCGCTCCATCTGCGCCGGGTCTCCGCCCCCCTGTTTGTGGAGGCCGCCACCGGCCTGAACGACGATCTCAACGGCGTGGAGCGCGCCGTCTCCTTTGACATCCCCTGCGCCGGGCGGGACGCCCAGGTGGTCCACTCCCTGGCCAAGTGGAAGCGCATGGCCCTCTACCGCTACCAGTTCCCCGTGGGCGAGGGGCTCTATACCGACATGAACGCCATCCGCCGGGATGAGGAGCTGGACAACCTCCACTCGGTCTATGTGGACCAGTGGGACTGGGAGAAGGTCATCGCCCCCCGGGACCGGACGGTGGAGTACCTCCAGGAGACGGTACGCACCATTGTAAAGGCCATGTGTGAGACGGAGCAGACGCTCCGCTCGGTCTTTCCCCAGCTCACCGCCCTGCCCCGGCTCTCTCCGGAGGTCAGCTTTGTCACTACCCAGGAGCTGGAGGACCGCTGGCCCGCCCTCTCCCCCAAGGAGCGGGAGGACGCCTGGGTGAAGGACCACCCCACCACCTTCCTCATGGGCATCGGCGGCGCCCTCAAGTCGGGCAAGCCCCACGACGGCCGGGCCCCCGACTACGACGACTGGACGCTCAACGGCGATATTCTGGTGTGGAACAGTGTGCTCGGCCGGGCCTTCGAGGTCTCCTCCATGGGCATCCGGGTGAGTCCGGAGTCCCTGGACCGGCAGCTGACCATCGCCGGGTGCGACCAGCGCCGCTCCCTCACCTTCCATAAGCTGCTCCTGGAGGGTACGCTTCCTCTGACCATCGGCGGCGGCATCGGCCAGTCCCGGCTGTGTATGCTCCTTCTGGGCAAAGCCCATATCGGCGAGGTCCAGGCCAGCGTCTGGGACGACCAGACCCTGGAGGCCTGCCGGGATGCCGGCGTCATCCTGCTCTAAGCCGGTACTCCAAACTGAATCGACGGCACGGGGCCCCCGCCAAATGGCGGGGCCCCGTGCCGTTCAGAAAGAGAGAGAAACGAGTCACGTACGGGAGAGACTCCCTATACGTAAAAGAGAAGGTCGCGGTAGGTGGGGAAGGGCCAGTGATCCTGGCCCACCAGCAGCTCCAGCTCGTCGGCCAGGGCGCGGGCGTCCTCCATGGCGGGCAGCACCGTCTCGGCGCAGTAGCGGGCGGTCCCGGCCATGTCCCCTTCGGGGGCGGCGTTCACGGCGGCCTCCAGGGCGGCGGTCCGCTCCATGAGGGCGGCGGTCTTGTCGGTGATGGCGCGCACCAGGGCGGTCTCGCTCTCGGCGGGAACACCGATGGACTGCTTCACCGCCACGCCCTGGGCCACATCGCCGGAGTAGGCGATACACGCGGGGATAATCTGCTTTTTCAGGAGGTCCAGCGAGGTCTTGGCCTCGATGGCAATGGTCTTGGCGTACTCCTCCAGGCCGATTTCCTGGCGGGAGTGGACCTCCTCGGGGGTGTAGATGCCCAGCGAGGTGAACAGCCGCAGGTTTTTCTCGTCGTCAAAGTGGACCAGGGCCTCCGGCGTGTTGCGCAGGTTCATCAGCCCCCGGCGCGCCGCCTCCTCCGGCCAGTCGGCCCCATAGCCGTTGCCGTTGAAGAGGATGCGCTCATGGGCGGTGAGCTCCCGGCGGATGAGGGCGGACAGGGCGGCGTCAAAGTTCTTTGCCGCCTCCAGCTCATCGGCGTAGTCCCGGAGCACCTCCGCTACGGCGGCGTTGAGCATGATGTTGGTGCAGGCGATGTTGAAGGAGGAGCCGGGCATCCGGAACTCAAATTTATTGCCGGTAAAGGCGAAGGGGGAGGTCCGGTTCCGGTCGGAGTTGTCCAGGGGAATGGGGGGCAGGGCGGTGACGCCGATGTCCATGGCCCGGCGCTTCTCCCCGTCGTGGGGGGCGCCCGAGATGATGGTGTCCACCACCTCGGCCAGCTCGTCGCCGATGTACACGGAGACGATGGCGGGCGGGGCCTCGTTGGCGCCCAGGCGGTGGTCGTTGCCTGCGCTGGCCACCGAGATGCGCAGCAGGTCCTGATAGTCGTCCACCGCCCGGATGACCGCCGTGAGGAAGAGGAGGAACTGGGCGTTCTCCATGGGGGTCTTGCCCGGGTCCAGCAGGTTCTCCCCCGTCTCGGTGGACAGGGACCAGTTGTTGTGCTTGCCCGAGCCGTTCACCCCTTCAAAGGGCTTCTCGTGGAGGAGGCAGACAAAGCCGTGCTTGTCGGCCACCTTTTTCATGACCTCCATGGCCAGCTGATTCTGGTCGCTGGCCAGGTTGGCGGTGGCGAAGAGGGGGGCCATCTCATGCTGGCTGGGGGCCACCTCGTTGTGTTCCGTCTTGGCGCAGATGCCCAGCTTCCACAGCGCCTCGTCCAGGTCGGCCATAAAGGCCTTCACCCGGGGCCGGATGGAGCCGAAGTAGTGGTCCTCCATCTCCTGCCCCTTGGGGGAGGGGGCGCCGAAGAGGGTGCGCCCGGTGAGAATCAGGTCGGGCCGTTTGGCGTAGTCGCTCTTGTTGATGAGGAAGTACTCCTGCTCGGGGCCCACGGTGGCGGTCACCCGGCGGGCCTCTTTGCCGAAGAGCCGGAGCACCCGGATGGCCTCCCGGCTCACCACGTCCATGGAGCGGAGGAGAGGGGTCTTTTTATCCAGAATTTCCCCCCGGTAGGAGCAGAAGGCGGTGGGGATGCACAGGGTATTGTCCTTGATAAAGGCGTAGGAGGTGGGGTCCCAGGTGGTGTAGCCCCGGGCCTCGAAGGTGGCCCGCAGGCCGCCCGAGGGGAAGGAAGAGGCGTCGGGCTCGCCCTTGATGAGCTCCTTGCCGGAGAACTCCATGATGACGGTGCCGTCCCCGCAGGGTGAGAGAAAGGCGTCGTGCTTCTCGGCGGTGACGCCCGTCATAGGCTGGAACCAGTGGGTGAAGTGGGTGGCGCCCTTGCTCACCGCCCAGTCCTTCATGGCGGAGGCCACCACGTCGGCCACGGTGGGGTCCAGAGCGGTGCCCTCGGTGATGGTGCGCCGGAGGGAGCGGTAGACGTTCTTGGGCAGACGCTCCTGCATGACGGCGTCGTTAAAGACCATGCTGCCAAAGAGTTCAGGGACCTGTGTCATAAACAAACACTCCAATCCTGTGTGATGGGCCGGGCGGAACAAACGAGAAGGGCGCCATGGCCTTCCGCCACAGCGCCCTTGCTGTTTCCTGCGGTCATTATAGTCCGGCGCTCCGCCCTTGTCAAGGGGAAATGCAGCCTCATTTTCGCAAACTTGCGTATCTTGGTGGAAAACGCCAAAACAGGCCGCCCCCTTTCCCGTCTGCTTTATGCAGGAAAAATGTTGCGCCTCGCGAAAAATACCTTGCAATCACCGGTCCGGCGTGGTATACTTCCTGCTATGAACGAAGGCGTTCACAGAAACGCCGCCCCGCTCCTCCGGGAGTCCGGCGGTTTTTCTGTGGACGCCTTTTTGCAGTTTGAAAGGGGAGAGCATTCATGTTGAAAGAGGGTCAGATCCGGATTCCATCGGGCTGCGCCATCTCGGGCATCTTCTCCCGGAAGGGATCGGCCATCTCCGGCGAGCGGATTATTCGCTCCATCGCCGTCATGCACGACCGCTCCAACGGCCTGGGAGGCGGCTTCGCCGGGTACGGCATTTATCCCGACTACGCGGATTTTTACGCGCTGCACGTCTTTTACGACTCCCAGACCGCCAAGCAGGAGTGCGAGCGCTATCTGGAGCGCTACTTCGACATCATCAACCTCTCCAAAATCCCCACCCGCAAGTCCGCCGCCATCGTGGATGAGCCCCTCATCTGGCGCTATTTCGTGACCCCCCTGCCCCACCGCCTCTCGGACAGCCAGCTGGACGAGCGGGAGTTCGTGGCCCGGCGGGTCATCCGGGTCAACAGCAGCATCCAGGGGGCCTACATCTTCTCCTCGGGCAAGAACATGGGGGTCTTTAAGGCCGTGGGCTACCCGGAGGACGTGGGGGCCTTCTACCGCCTGGAGGACTATGCCGGCTACTGCTGGACGGCCCACGGCCGCTACCCCACCAACACCCCGGGCTGGTGGGGCGGGGCCCACCCCTTCGCCCTGCTGGATTATTCGGTGGTCCACAACGGGGAGATCTCCAGCTATGACGCCAACCGCCGCTCCATCGAGATGCACGGCTACCGCTGCACCCTCCAGACCGACACGGAGGTCATCACCTATATCATCGATTACCTGGTCCGCCGCCAGGGGCTGACCATGGAGGAGGCCGCCCGGGTGATGGCCGCCCCCTTCTGGGACACCATCGCGCGGATGCCCGCGGAGCAGCGCCGGGAGGCCACCTATCTCCGCAACGCCTTTGCCAGCTTCCTCATCACCGGGCCCTTCTCCATTCTGGTGGGCTTCGAGGGGGGGCTGATGGCCCTCAACGACCGCCTCAAGCTCCGCTCCATGGTGGTGGGCGAGAAGGGCGACCTGGTGTATGTGGCCTCGGAGGAGGCCGCCATCCGGGCCGTCGAGCCCGAGCTGGACTCCATCCGCGCCCCCAGGGGCGGTGAAGCGGTCCTCATCACCCTGGACGCCAAGAAAGGAGGTCCCCAGTAATGGCCGTGCGGTTTCTCTACCCTGAATTTGAAGTGGTCCGCAATCCGGACCGCTGCATCGCCTGCCGGGCCTGTGAGCGCCAGTGCGCCAACGAGGTCCACCGCTACGACCCGGAGCTGGGGTGCATGACTGCCGACGAGTCCAAATGTGTGGACTGTCACCGGTGCGTCTCCCTGTGTCCCACCCGGGCGCTGAAAATCGTCAAGACCGACCACGCCTTCCGCGAGAACGGCAACTGGACCGGGAAGGCCATCACCGAGGTCTACCGCCAGGCCGAGACCGGCGGCGTGCTTCTCTCCTCCATGGGCAACCCGGAGCCCTATCCCATCTATTGGGATAAGCTGCTCATCAACGCCTCCCAGGTCACCAACCCGCCCATCGATCCCCTGCGGGAGCCCATGGAGACCCGGACCTTTCTGGGCAAGAAGCCGGGCGGCATCCAGCGGGACGCCCAGGGCCGTCTGCTCAACAACCAGACCCCTCAGCTGGAGCTGAGCGTGCCCGTGATGTTCTCCGCCATGAGCTACGGCTCCATCTCCTACAACGCCCACGCCTCCCTGGCCCGGGCGGCCCGGGAGCTGGGCACCTACTACAATACCGGTGAGGGCGGCCTGCACGAGGACTTCTACCAGTACGGTCCCAACACCATCGTGCAGGTGGCCTCGGGCCGCTTCGGCGTACACAAGGACTTCCTGGAGGCCGGCGCCGCCATTGAGATCAAGATGGGCCAGGGCGCCAAGCCGGGCATCGGCGGCCACCTGCCCGGGCAGAAGGTGGGCCCCGACATCTCCCGCACCCGCATGATCCCTGAGGGGTCGGACGCCATCTCTCCCGCCCCTCACCACGACATCTACTCCATCGAGGACCTGCGGCAGCTGGTCTTTTCCCTGAAGGAGGCCACCGGGTACAAAAAGCCCGTCATTGTCAAAATCGCCGCCGTCCACAATGTGGCGGCCATCGCCTCGGGCATCGCCCGCTCGGGGGCGGACATCATCGCCATCGACGGCTACCGGGGCGGCACCGGCGCGGCGCCCACCCGCATCCGGGACAACGTGGGCATCCCCATTGAGCTGGCCCTCGCCGCCGTGGACCAGCGCCTGCGGGACGAGGGCATCCGGGACCAGGTCTCGGTGGTCATCGGCGGCTCGGTGCGCTCCTCGGCGGACCTGGTGAAAGCCATCGCCCTGGGGGCCGACGCGGTGTACATCGCCACCGCCGCCCTGCTGGCCCTGGGCTGTCATCTGTGCCGCACCTGCCAGACCGGCCGGTGCAACTGGGGCATCGCCACCCAGCGGCCGGACCTGGTCCGGCGGCTCAACCCGGACCTCGGCTGCCGCCGGCTGGTGAATCTGGTCACCGCCTGGGACCACGAGCTCAAGGAGATGATGGGCGGCATGGGCATCAACTCCATCGAGGCCCTGCGGGGCAACCGGCTCATGCTCCGGGGCATCGGCCTGAACCAGAACGAGCTGGATATCCTGGGCGTCAAGTACGCCGGAGAGTGAGGAGGGGCCTATGAAACGCGTCTATGTCAATGAGAAGTGGTGCCTGGGCTGCCATCTGTGCGAATACTACTGCGCGTTCGCCAATTCCGGCCGGTCCAGCATGGTCAAGGCCCTGAAAAACCGCCGCATCGCCCCCCGTATTCAAATTGAGGAGCGCAACAACATCTCCTTTGCCGTCTCCTGCCGCCACTGCACCGACCCCATCTGCGTCAAGAGCTGTATTTCCGGGGCCCTGTCCATCGCCGACGGGGCGGTGTTCATCGACTCGGAGAAGTGCGTGGGCTGCTACACCTGCATCCTCACCTGTCCCTACGGGGCTCTGACCCACGGCGAGCAGGGCGCGGTGCAGAAGTGCGAGCTGTGCAGGACCAATGAGTTCGGCGTCCCCCTGTGCGTACAGGGCTGTCCCAATCAGGCCATTGTGTACGAGGAGAGGTGAATATGAACTATCTCATCATCGGAGGCGGCACCGCCGCCGTGGGCTGCGTGGAGGGAATCCGGTCCCTGGACCGGGAGGGGACCGTCACCGTCCTCTCGGCCGAGCCCTATCCCATCTACGGCCGGCCTCTCATCTCCTACCTTCTGGAGGGCAAGACCACCCAGGAGAAGATGCTCCGCTACCGGGAGCCCTCCTGGTATGAGAAAAACGCCGTCACCCTCCTCCACCGCCGGGCGGTGGACGTGGATGCCGGGGCCCGGACCGTGACGCTGGACGGCGGCGCCATCCTCCCCTATGACCGGCTGTGCATCGCCACCGGCTCCCGCCCCTTCGTGCCGCCTATGGAGGGGCTGGATACCGTGGAGAACCAGACCAGCTTCCTGACGCTGGACGACGCCAGGCGCCTGGATACCCTGCTGGGGCCGGGGAAGGATAAAAAGGTCCTCATCATCGGCGCGGGCCTCATCGGCCTCAAGTGTGCCGAGGGCATTCTGGAGCGCTGCGCAAGCCTGGACATCGTGGACCTGGCCGGGCGCATCCTGCCCAACGTCATGCTTCCCGAGCCCGCGGGCATCATCCAGGCCCACCTGGAGTCCAAAGGCATCCGCTTCCACCTCTCGGACTCGGTGGTCCGCTTCACTCCGGACACCGCCGCCCTCAAGAGCGGAAAGACGCTCTCCTTCGACGTGCTGGTGGTGGCGGTGGGCGTGCGCCCCAACACCGAGCTGGCCGCCCGGGCCGGCTGCACAGTGGAGCGGGGCATCCGTGTGGACTGCCGCAGCGCCACCGGCGTGGAGGGCATCTGGGCCGCCGGGGACTGTGCGCTCTCCCACGACATCTCTGCGGATACCGACCGCATCCTGGCCCTCCTCCCCAACGCCTATTTTCAGGGGGAGACCGCCGGGCGGAACATGGCCGGGGGAGACGCCGCCTTTACCCAGGCTATCCCCATGAACGCCTCGGGCTTCTGCGGGCTGCATATGATTACCGCCGGAAGCTACGAGGGCGAGTCCTATCTGAGCCGGGAGGACGGGAGCTATAAGCTCCTGGTCACCCGGGACGACCGCCTGGTGGGCTTTATTCTTCTGGGCGAGGTGGACCGGGCGGGCATCTACACCGCCCTTATTCGGGAGGAGACGCCCCTCTCCTCCATCGATTTTGATCTCATCCGGGAAAAGCCTCAGCTCATGGCCTTTACCCGGGCCGAGCGGGCCAAAAAGCTGGGAGGTGTCAAGACATGGTAATAGAAGCCAATCAGACCTATTATCAGACGCTCAACGCGGCCATCCATGCCTGCCCGGATCGGGAGATCATTGTGGACCGGGTGCTGGGCCAGCGCTATCTGGGCTGCGGCTCCTCCGGGCGGCACTTTACCCTCCGCGGCACCCCGGGCAACGGTCTGGGGCAGTACCTCAACGGCTCCACCATCGAGGTTTTCGGCAACTGCCAGGAGGCGGTGGGCGACACCATGAACGACGGGGACATTATCGTCCACGGCAACTGCGGCGACGCCTGCGGCTACGGGATGCGGGGCGGGAGCATCTTCATTGAGGGCAACGTGGGCTACCGGGCGGGCATTCACATGAAATCCTATCTGGAAAAGTCCCCTCTCCTGGTGGTCGGGGGCTCCGCCGGCTCCTTTTTGGGCGAGTATCAGGCGGGCGGCACCATCGTGGTGCTGGGCCTGGACGCAGGCCGGGAGCCTCTGGCCGGCAATTTCTGCGGCATGGGTATGTACGGCGGAAAGATCTTCCTGCGCGGGGACCGCATCCCGGTGCTCCCCCGCCGCCTGATCCTCCGGGAGGCCTCCCCCGAGGATCTGGCCGAACTGCAGCCCATCCTGAAGCGGTTCTGCCGCTGCTTTCACCGGGACCCGGCCGAGGTATCCGGCGCCCCCTTCCATGTCATCACCCCCGACAGCGCCAACCCCTATCAGCAGCTCTACGCCCCCTATTGAGCTTCACACCGACCGCCGGCGGAATTCCGCCGGCGGTCTGCGTGGTTGCACCCAACGTCTGATTCCAAGCGGAAAGAGAGGAACCAACATGGCAAAATTCATCTTCGTCACCGGCGGCGTGGTCTCCGGCCTGGGCAAGGGCATCACGGCGGCCTCCCTGGGCCGCCTGCTCAAGGCCCGGGGCCTGAAGGTGGCCGCCCAGAAGCTGGACCCCTATATCAACGTGGACCCGGGAACCATGAGCCCCTACCAGCACGGTGAGGTATTCGTCACCGAGGACGGGGCCGAGACCGACCTGGACCTGGGCCACTATGAGCGCTTCATCGACGAGGACCTGAACCGCTTCTCCAACCTGACCACCGGCAAGGTCTACTGGAACGTCCTCAACAAGGAGCGCCGGGGGGAGTATCTGGGGGAGACGGTACAGGTCATCCCCCACATCACCGGAGAGATCAAGTCCTTCATCTACTCGGTGCAGCGCAACACCAACGCCGACGTGGTCATCACGGAGATCGGCGGCACCATCGGCGACATCGAGTCCCAGCCCTTCCTGGAGGCCATCCGTCAGGTGGCCCAGGAGGTGGGACGGCGCAACTGCCTGTTTGTCCACGTGACCCTGGTGCCCTATCTGGAGTCCTCCGGCGAGCACAAGTCCAAGCCCACCCAGCACTCGGTGAAGGAGCTGCAATCCCTGGGCATCATGGCCGACGTGATTGTGGCCCGGTCCGACCGGCCCATTGAGCCCTCGGTGCTGCGGAAGATCGCCCTGTTCTGCAACGTGCAGGAGGACTGCGTCATTGAAAACCGGAACTTGAGCGTTCTCTACGCCGTGCCCATGATGCTGGAGGAGGCGGGGCTGGCCCGCATCGCCCTGCGGGAGCTGGGTCTGGAGGCGCAGGCCCGGCCCTGCGACCTGACCGAGTGGCAGGAGATGCTCCAGCGCATTCAAACCGCCGGGCGGAAGGTCCGCATCGCCCTGGTGGGGAAATACGTCAAGCTCCACGACTCCTATCTGAGCGTGGCCGAGGCCCTGCGCCACGGCGGCTGGGAGAACGGCGCCGAGGTGGAGCTCGACTGGGTGGACAGCGAGTGCATCACCCGTGAAAATGCCGCCGCCGTTCTGAGGGAGGCCCACGGGATCATCCTCCCCGGCGGCTTCGGCGACCGGGGCATTCCCGGCATGGTGGCCGCCGCCGAGTACGCCCGCACCCGGGGCGTGCCCTACTTCGGCATCTGCCTGGGGATGCAGATTGCCGCCATTGAGCTGGGCCGGCATGTGCTGGGCTGGGCCGACGCCAACTCCCGGGAGTTCGACCCCACCAGCGAGCACCTGGTCATCGACCTGATGGCCGATCAGCAGGGCAACCTGCCAAAAGGCGGCACCATGCGCCTGGGGGCCTACCCCTGCCGGGTGCAGCCGGGTACTAGGCTCCACGCCGCCTATGGCCTGGACGAGATTCAAGAGCGCCACCGCCACCGCTACGAGTTCTGCAACTTCTACCGCGCCGCGTTCCAGGAGGCCGGGGTGGTCTTCTCCGGCCTCTCCCCCGACGGCTCCCTGGTGGAGGCCATGGAGCTGCGGGATCATCCCTTTTACGTGGGTGTGCAGTACCACCCCGAATTCAAAAGCCGCCCCAACCGGGCCCATCCGCTTTTCCGCGCGTTCCTCCGGGCCGCCCTGGACTATCAGGACCGGCGTTGAGACGCTCTTTTGCGAAAACCGCCCCCGGCCAGAGCCGGGGGCGGTTTTTACCACTCGATGCCCTCCCGGGCGGGGACGCCCGCCTCGTAGGGGTGTTTTTGTTTGACCATCTCGGTCATGTAGTCCGCCCGCGCTGTCAGTTCCGGGGGCGGATTGCGCCCGGTGACCACCACCTCCAGCTCCGGCGGACGGCCGTCCAGCAGCGCCAGCACCCGCCCCAGCTCCACCATGCCGGAGGAGAGGGCGGCGCACAGCTCGTCCAGCACCAGCACATCGGCCTCCCCGCCCCGGCGGAAGGCCTCCTCCAGCAGAGCCCGCTCCCGGGCGGACTCGGCGGCGCGCTCCTCCGGCGTCATGCGGAAGGTGAAGGTCATCTGTTCGGGCACGGGCAGCAGTTCCACCGTGGGCAGGCCCGCCAAAATGGTCCGCTCCCCGCTCCCGCCCGCCTTCAGGAACTGGGCCACCACCACCGTTTTCCCGTGGCCCGCCGCCCGGAGGGCCAGGCCCATGGCGGCCGTCGTCTTTCCTTTCCCGTCGCCGCAGTAGAGATGAATCACGGCAGTTACCTCCTTTTCCGTCCGTATGCCGGCGAAAAAGCTCCCCGGAGCGGTGCGCTCCGGGGAGCTCGCAGATGGAACGTTACTGGGCGCGGAAGCGGGAGAGGAACTCCCGGGTGCGCGCCTGCTGGGGGTGCTCAAAAATCTCCTGGGGCGTGCCCTCCTCGCAGATGACCCCGTCGGCCATATAGACCACGCGGTTGCTCACGTCCCGGGCGAAGGCCATCTCGTGGGTGACCACCAGCATGGTCATGCCCCCCTGGGCCAGGTCCCGCATGACCGAGAGCACCTCGCCCACCATCTCCGGGTCCAGGGCGGAGGTGGGCTCGTCAAAGAGGAGCACCTCCGGCTCCATGGCCAGCGCCCGGGCGATGGCCACCCGCTGCTTCTGGCCGCCGGAGATCTGCCGGGGCTTGGCGTTGATGTAAGGGGCCATGCCCACCTGCTCCAGGTACTTCAGGGCGTTGGCGCGGGCCGTCTCCCTGTCCTTGCGGAGGACCTTGGTCTGGCCCACCATGCAGTTGTCCAATACCGTCATGTTGTTGAAGAGATTAAAGGACTGGAACACCATGCCCACCTTGGTGCGGTAGGAGTTGGCGTTGACCTTGCCGCCGGTGACGCTCTTCCCGTGAAAGACGATCTCCCCGGCAGTGGGGGTCTCCAGCAGATTGATGCACCGCAGCAGGGTGGATTTGCCCGAGCCCGAGGCGCCGATGATGCTCGTCACGTCCCCGGGGCGGACGGTAAAATCGATGTCCCGGAGCACCTCGTTGCGTCCAAAGGACTTGGAGAGGTGCCGGACCTCCAGAATCGCCTCGCTCATGTTACCGCTCCCCCCTGTTCCGTCCGTGCTGGAGCTCCTGCCGGGTACGCTCCCGCTTGTCTTGCTCCCTGCCGTCCTTGGCGGGGTAGGTGTAGGTCCCCGCCGCCATGACCAGCTGGTCGTTCTGGACCAGCTCGTAGCTGTCGGCCCCGTCCAGGTGCTTCTCCAACAGACGCAGCAGGAAGGAGGCGATGAGGGTCATGGTCAGATAGGCGATCATCTCGATAGCCGCCGAGGGGAAATACATGTTGTTCACGCCGGTGATGTACCGGTGGTAAGCGAACAGCTCGGTGAAGCCGATGATGAACATCACGGAGGTGTCCTTGATGTTGATGATGAAGTTATTGCCGATCTGGGGCAGGATGTTGCGGAACGCCTGGGGCAGGATGACGCTGGTCATGGTCTGGAAGTGGTTCATGCCGATGGCCTTGGCCCCCTCGGTCTGGCCGGGGTCGATGGAGAGGATGCCGCCCCGGACCGACTCGGCCATATACGCGCCGGTATTGATGGAGACGATCAGGATGGCCGCCGCCCAGATGTTGTCAAACCGCATGGTATTGTTGGAGAAATAGGGCAGACCGTAGTAGATAAAGACCGCCTGGAGCACCATGGGGGTGCCGCGGAACACTTCCACGTAAATCCGCACCAGGATGCGGACCAGGCGCAGCAGGAAGCGCTTGGGCAGGGGGTCGTATTTTGTATAGGGGATGGTGTTCAGAATGCCGCAGGCCAGACCGATGACGCAGCCGATGATGGTAGCCACCACGGCCAGCGCGATGGTGCTGCCCATTCCGCCCAGATACGACCTCCAATAGGCGCCCCACAGCAGGGCCACATCCTGGCCCAGTTGCATGAACCGCTCCATGGCTTAGACCTCGGGCTGGACCGCGATGGCCTGGTCCATGATGGTGTTGAAGTCTTCCTCGGTCATGCCGGAGAGGACCTCGTTCATGGCGTCCAGCAGGACGGTGTTGCCCTTCACCACAGACATGCCGATGTTCACGTTCTCGGCCCGCTCCTCCTCGCTGGCGAACTGGAAGTCGCCCTCGGTGCCGGAGAAGTTGAGGATGACCAGGTTCTCATCCTTGGCGGCAGCGGCGGTGGCGGTGGGCAGGTCGGTGCAGATAAAGTCCACCGTGCCCGTCTGGAGCTGCATAATCATGGCCGGGGCGGTCTCCGCAGCGGTCTGAATCTGGGCGTCGGGGATCTGGGGCAGGCAGGTATCGTACCAGATGGTGCCCGTCTGGGCGGTGCAGCGGCCGCCGGCCAGGTCGGCGATGCCGGTGGCGGTGGCGTAGGGGCTGTCGGCCGTGGTGACGCAGACGATCTGGGCGTAGTAATAGGGGCCGGCCATATCCACCTGGGCCATGCGCTCGGCGGTCATGGACTGTCCGGCGATGGCCACGTCGATGGTGCCGCTCTGGAGGGAGGGGGTCAGGGAGTCCCACGCAGTGGAGACCACCTCCAGCTCCCAGCCGTTGGCCTCGCAGATTCTTTGGGCGATCATCACGTCGTACCCGTTGGCGTAGGAGCCGGGCACGTTGGAGATGGGCACAGCCCCGTTGGAGTCGTCCATCTGGGTCCAGTTGTAGGGGGCGTAGGCGCACTCCATGCCCACGGTGAGGACGCCGTCCTCCACGCCGGAGGCCACCGCTCCGTCGGAGGGAGCCGTGCTCTCCTGGGCGCCGGAGGCGCTGTTCTGGGCGGCGGTGGGCTGGGAAGCGGTGCCGCCTCCGCAGGCGGTCAGGGTCAGGCCGAGCGCGGCGGCCAGGGTCAGGGCAGTGAGTCGATGGTTCATCATGTTTGTTTCCTCCAGTCTAGTTGTGTCAGCTCTTCTGTCCGCCGTCCAGGCAAACAAAAAAGCCACGAACCTTCCTGGTGGAAGCGGTTCATGGCAACGAGCGCGCCGGCTGGATATCCCAGCGCCCTTGTGGTCCGATGATAGCGCTCCACACAAGAGATGTGGCAGTCCGTGAGATCTTCTCCCAACGGCCCAGGCTACCGCCCCCCAGGCAGGGATACGGCCCTTCGGCGGGAAGGCCCTTTCTCCGGCGGGGTGCTCTGCCCCATACTGCCGGATACTCTTGCGGTCCCGCGCCTCTATCCTTGCAGCGGCCCTTCCGCTGCAATCGGTTCTTGTGGGGGATTATATCACCCCCTCCCCCGGCCGTCAAGTCTTTTTTTGCGGAAAACGGCCGCGGAGTGAAATTTTTTAAGCCGGTCCCTGGGCGGGCAGCCAGGGCGAGAGCTCCATGCGCACGAAATAGCCCTGGGGGTGCTTGCACACCGGACAGGCCGCCGGGGCGGCGGAGCCCTCCACAATGTGTCCGCAGTGGAGGCACATCCACTTCACTTTTACGTCGGCGACAAAGAGCTTCTCCTGTTCCAGAAGCTGGGCGAACGCCCCGAAGCGGTCTCCGTGGATGCGCTCCACCCGGGCGATCTCGGAAAAGAGGTGAGAGACCTGGGGAAAGCCCTCCTCCTTGGCCACCTTGGCAAAGCCGGTGTAGTCGTGTTCCCACTCCTGATACTCGTTGTGCTGGGCGGCCCGGAGCTGGCGGAGCAGATCGGGGAAGAGATCCACCGGGTATGTGCCGTCCACCTTCACCGTCTGGCCGCACAGGCTCTCCAGCTGGTCGTAAAAGACCTTGGCGTGGGCCTGCTCCTGACCGGCGGTGAAGGTAAAGACCTGGTCCAGAACGTACATCCCCTGCCGCCGGGCCAGTCCGGCGGCAAAGGTATAGCGGTTGCGGGCCTGACTCTCCCCGGCAAAGGCCCGCATCAGGTTGAGGCGGGTTTCACTGCTGGCAAACGCTGTGGACATAGAATAATTCCTCCTAAATCTTGGATGCCCACAGTATGCACATCTTTGCCCCGCCCTATACCAGATTTCCGAATCGAACGCGCCCCCGGACCAGTGGTCCGGGGGCGCACATGTCTGTCAGGAGAGGCAGGGCGTGCCGTTGAAATTCCGGGCAAACCAGGGCGGGAGCTCTCCGCCGGAGGCGGCCAGCTCCAAAAAGAGGGCCAGCTGCCGGGCGGTCACCGGCACCACGCCGTTGAGACGGCGGAGCATCTGCCGGCTGGACTCCTCGGAGCCCGGGGCGGGGCTCCGGCCCAGAACGATCCCCTCCAGCGGGCGGCAGGGGGGCACATGCCGGAAGAGCCAGTTCATCCAGTCGCCCCGGCGCCGCCCGCAGGTCAGGGAGAACAGCCAGCTGTCCCGGCGCATGGCGTGATAGGCTTTGCGCAGATGGTCCGGCGTACTGTATTCGCAGGCGGCGGCCGCCGCCTCAAAGACCTCCCGCGTCCGGATGGCGGGCAGATACACCCGCCCCCGCACCTTCCACCCCCGCTCCTCGATCAGGCGGCGGTCCAGCTCGGCCTCCATAGCCAGATGGGCCAGACGGGGCGCGCCCTTGGAGTGGATGTAGCCGTGGCAGACTCCGTCCAGGGCATAGTGGCACAAAAAACCGGCCGCATAGCTTTTGGCCATGGGGATGCCCTCCCGGACGGCCAGCGCCAGGCGCTGAAACGCGGGCAGGGCGCTTTGTGCGTGCATCCGCACACCCTCGCGCCGGCAGCGGTTGGGCCATGCCGGATGGTAGAAAAACAGGGGGTCGGGCCCCAGACAGCCCAGCGAGAACGCCTCCCAGTGGGCGCGGATGGGGCTGGAGAGCGCCTCCGGCAGGGCGGCGAGCACCTGCTCGCCAAAGGTCAGATGGGTAAAATAATTGGCCATGGGAAATCCTTTCCTCGGGAGAATTGCGGTCTTGGTTACAGCATACCACGAAACTGCCCCGGAGAAAAGGGGAAACTTCCGGCACTTTCTTCCTCCAGGGCGAATAGAATGGGCGGAATACGGCCCGCCGTCCGCCGGGAGGGCGGCCGCCGCCCCCTCCGGGCGGCGCGGGAGGTCCTATGGCATCTGATTTCGTGGCGGGTCCGGCGCTCTGTTTTGCCCTGGCCTGTAATCTGGATACGGTACTGCTGGCCGCGGGCTATGCCGCCCGGGGTCTGCGGGTCTCGCCGGGGCACTCGCTGGTGCTGGCGGGGGTGACGACCCTGGTCACCGCCTTTTCCCTCCTGCTGGGGGAGGCCGCCTCCGCCGTCCTCCCCTCCGGTGCGGCGCAGGCCCTGGGCGGGCTGGCCCTGGTGGCCATCGGGTGCTGGTTCCTGCTGGACGCGCTGCGGGGCGCGGCCCAGGGCGGCGCGCTCCCGGAGCCCCCGGCCCTGGCCGGATGGGTGGCTCTGGCCGCCGCGCTGGCGGTCAACAACGCCGGGGCCGGGATGGCCGCGGGGGCGGCCGGGCTGTCGGTTCCGGCGGCGGCGGGGAGCAATTTTCTGGTGACCCTGCTCTCCCTCCCCCTGGGCCGGCGGCTGGGCGGGATCGGCGGGCGCTGGAAGGCGCTGGCCCTCCCCCTCTCCGGCGTCATGCTGGTGGCCCTGGGCGCCTGGGAGGTCCTCTGGTAACCCTCCACCTTGCGCACGGAGGAAAATCCTGCTACAATATTTCCAGGAATGTGGATGGCACGCCGTCCTCCGGCGGCGTAAAAGGAGAGGGTTCACCATGACTTGGGTACAGCGGCTGGGCGGCCGGGAGGCCATAACCGCCGGAATTGTGGCGGAATTCCGGGCGCTCTCCGCCCGCCCTCACGGCTCGGGCCGGGAGGAGGCGCAGGGCGCCTATCTGCTGGGGCGGCTGGAACGGATGGGCCTGACTCCTCAGCGGGACGGGGCGGGCAATGTGACCGCCCTGGTCCCCGCCACCCCGGGCCGGGAACACCGGCCCCGGCTGATTCTCCAGGGGCACATGGACATGGTCTGCGCCGTCCGGCCGGGCAGCGGCTTTGACCCTGTGCGGGATGCGCCGGTGCCGGTGGTGGAGGGCGGCTTTCTCCGCAGCGACGGGCGCTCCTCCCTGGGGGCGGACAACAATCTGGGCAACGCTGCGGTGCTCTGGCTGCTGGAGCAGGGGATCCCTCACGGGCCGCTGCGGCTGCTCTTCACCGTCGCGGAGGAGGAAGGTCTCGCCGGTGCGGCCCAGGTGGACCCGGCCTGGCTCTCGGACGCTGCCTACCTTCTCAACACCGACGGGTTTCACCTGGGCGTGGCCGTGGCCGGTTCGGCGGGCGGACGGCGCGAGACCTATGCCCGCCCCTTGGAGCTGTGCGCTCCCCGGGGAGAGGAGGCCTTTCTCCTGTCCATTCGGGGTGGAAAGGGGGGCCATTCGGGGGATGACATCCACCGCGGGCGCATGAACGCCGCCCGGGAGCTGGGGGCTGCCCTCCGGCGTCTGGCGGAGGCCCTTCCCGCCCTGGAGATCGCCCATCTGGCGGCGGGCAGCGCCTATAACGCCATCCCCGCCCAGGGGGAAGCGGTGGTGGTCCTGCCCTCCGGCCGCTGGGCCGGCCTGGAGGCCGCCCGGGCCGGTCTGGAGGAGGAACTGCACCGGTGGTACGGCGCTCAGGAACCCCAAATTCAGGTCACTCTGGAGCCCTGTCCCCTGCCGGAACAGGTGTGGCAGGAGGAGTGCACCCGCCGGTGTCTCGCCCTGATGGGCACTCTCTTTGACGGGGTGTACGCCATGCACCCCCATTTCCCCGGCGTGGTGGGGGCCTCGGCCAATCTGGGCCGGGTGGGGGTCGAGGACGGTCTGATCCTGGTGCAGGCCTTTGTGCGCTGCGCCCGGCGGGAGGAGGCCCTCCAGCTCTTTACGCAGCATGACCAGGCCGCCCGGAACGAGGGCTTCAACCTCCACCGGGTCCACTCCTATCCGGGCTGGCCCGGCGGGGGAGACAACCCGCTGGTGGAGGCCCTGTGCCGGGCTTACCGCCGGGAGACCGGGCGGGAGATGACGGTCACCGCCGTCCATGTGGGGCTGGAGCCCTCCGTTCTGGGGGAGAAGAACCCATCGCTCCATATGGCCAGTACCGGGCCGGACATTCTGGACGCCCACTCGGTCTGGGAACGGGCGCCTCTGGACTCCCTTCCGGATTATGCGGCTCTGCTGGCGGCGACCCTGGACGCTCTGTGACCCAAACTCGGGGGGCGGCTGGTTCAGCCCCCTTTGTATTCCAAACGGGAGGCAAAAAGGAGGAGAAGTATGAAAAAACGTGTGGGTATCCTGACCTCGGGCGGAGACTGCCCGGGACTGAACGCCACCCTGCGGGGCGTGGCCAAGGCGCTCTATCAGCGCATGGAGGACAACGTCCAGATTGTGGGCATCTCCAACGGTTATTACGGTCTCATTCACGGCGAGTGGCGGGACATGGACCCCAAGGAGTTCTCCGGCATTCTGACGGTAGGCGGGACCATCCTGGGCACCCGGCGCACCCCCTATAAGCTCATGCGGGTGATCGGTCCCGACAATGTGGACAAAGTGGAGGCCATGAAGAAGCACTACGCCGAGATGAAGCTCGATTGCCTGCTCTGCCTCGGGGGCAACGGCACCCATAAGACCGCCAATCTCCTCTCGGAGGAGGGTTTGAACATCATCGGCCTGCCCAAGACCATCGATAACGACATCTACGGCACCGACGTGACCTTCGGCTTCCACTCGGCGGTGGACATTGCCACCGAGGCCATCGACCGGGTCCACACCACCGCCGGCAGCCACAGCCGCTGCATGGTGGTGGAGCTCATGGGCAACAAGGCCGGCTGGCTGACCCTCTATGCGGGCATCGCCGGCGGGGCGGATATCATCCTGATTCCCGAGCTGCCCTACACCATCGAGAACGTCTGTGCCGCCATTGAAAAGCGGGCCTCCAAGGGGAAGCGCTTCTCCATCCTGGCGGTGGCCGAGGGCGCCTATGATGTGAAAGAGGCCCGGATGAAAAAGAAGGAGCGCATGGCTCTGCGGGCGGAGGAGGGCTACACCACCGCCACCAACCGCATCGCCAAGGACATCGAGCGCCTGACCGGCATTGAAACCCGCATCTGTGTCCCCGGCCACATGCAGCGGGGCGGAAGTCCCTCCCCCTACGACCGGGTGCTGGCCACTCAGTTCGGCTCCTACGCCGCCAAGATGGTGGAGGATGAGAATTACGGCATCACCATCGCCATGAAGAACAACCACGTGGGCGAGAACAAGCTCTCCGACATCGCCGGAAAGAGCCGTCTGGTCCCCGAGAGCCACGGAATGCTGGAGGTGGCCCGCCGCATGGGTATCTGTACCGGCTGACCTCCCTTTTCTTTGAGAAAACGCCCCCGCGTCTTGAGACGCGGGGGCGTTTTTATGCTTATGGAAGCTCCAGGCTGCCGGTGAGGGACTTAGTCCTCCTCTTCGCCCTTCTTGCGGCCGAAGGTGAAGTACAGGCCCGCGCCCACCATGGAGAAGGCCAGGGCCACCAGGCCCGCCGTGGTCATGGGGTTGACAGGGGCCGCGGTGCTCTGCACCACAGCGCCGGTCTGAGGCAGGTCGCCCAGAGGCGTCTCGCCCTCCTCAATGCCGGTGTCCGGGCCGGGATTCAACGGCGTGTTGTCGTCCGGGATCTCGGTGCCCGGATCGGAGCCGCCGCCGCTGCCGCTGCCGCCGCCGGGGTTGCTGCCGTCACCGCCGGGGTTGGGGCCCAGAGGCGTGTCGCCGTCGTCGATGTCCACATCTCCGTCGCCGCTGTCGCCGCCGCCGGGGTTGCTGGGCGTGTCGTCATCGTCGTCATTATCGTCGCTGCCGCCGCCGCCGGGATTGCTGCCGCCGTTATTGGTGACGGTGGTGGTGCTCTCGCCGCTGGGCAGCTCCTCCACGGGATTCTCGTCATAGTCGGCGTAAGCGACGTTCTTGAGCTCGCCGGTCTGACTGGCGGTAACCGTCACGGTGTAGCTCACGCTGCCGGGCGCGCCCAGCGTGTTGACCGTGGGCCAGGTGACGGTGCGGGTCTCCGCATCATAGGTGCCGTTGCCGCTGCTGGAGACATAGGTCAGACCCTCGGGCAGGACGTCGGTGACCACCACATTGCTGGCGTAAATGTCGCCGTCGTTGCGCACGGTGATGGTATAGGTCACCTGGTCGCCCACAGTGGCGCTGGCCGGGCCGGTCTTGGTCACGGTCAGGCGGGGACCGCCGATCTCACTGATGTACACGTCGTGGTCCGCCTGCTCCGGGCCGGTGTTGCCGGAGGTCAGGGCGGCCTCGTTTTTCAGCCAGGTGTCGGTCTGGGTGTCCTCCGCCACCGTAACGGTGACGGTATAGCTCACCCGGCCGGGGGCGCCCAGCGTGTCGATGGCGGGCCAGGTCACGGTGCGGGTTTCCGCGTCGTAGACGCCGCCGTCGCTGCTGGTCACATAGACCAGGCCCTCGGGCAGCGTGTCGGTGACCACCACGTCGGTGGCGTAGTCGCTGCCGTTGTTGCGGACGGTGAGGGTATAAGTCAGCGCCTCGCCGGGCTGGACAAAGGCCTTATCGGCGGTCTTTTCCAGGCTCAGGTCGGGCGTGCCGGAGGGCTCGCCGCTCTCCTTCTTCTCATAGGTGTTCACCAGAGTCACATTGACCGCGTGATCCGAATCCACAGCCACCGTGGTGTACTCGATTCCGGTGCGCTCGTCAATCTGGGTGGAGACCTTGTAGTCGTCCTTCACCTGGTCAAAGTTCTCCGTGACCCGGTAGGAGCCCGCCTCCAGAGAGAAGGTCCAGGTATAGGTGACCGAATAGCCGTCGGCGCTGTTTCCGGTCACGTCGCTCTTGCTGACGCTCTCCAGATAGCCGCTCTTAGTCACATACTCGCCGTCTACCAGCAGGCCCCGGGTGGTCAGGCCGCCCACAACGGTCTCGCCCACGTTGTAATACTCGTCCACGGCAATGTCCAGGGAGAAGTTCTCCGGGGCCGTGACGGTATCCAGATCGGCCTGCGTCTCCGCCCGGAAGGTCTTGGAGATGGTCAGGCTGGGCTCCTCTTCCGGGGGCGTGGGGTCGTCCTTCGTGGTGTTGTAGAAGACCGGTCCGTCCGCGTTCTCCCACTTCACGTCGGCCCTCAGCTTACCGTCGGCCTCCGTCACCGTGACCACCGCCTTATAGATGGTGGTGTCCATGGTGTAGGGGCCGTTCAGGTCGCTGGACGAGATCAGCTCCGACACCGCAAAGGTGTACGTGCCGCTCTCCGTAAAGGTCACCGGCCCGAACGCAAACGCGCCGTTGGCGTCGTTCTGGACCTCCGGATAGCTGGCGATGGTGGCGCCGTCCGCGTCGGTCTGCACCAGACGGAAGGTGAAAGGCACGCTGGAAAGCGTCCCGTCCAGGTACTTCGTGCCCTCGAAGGTCACGCTCACCGGGTCGGGATCTTCCGGAGGCATGGGCTCATCCTTCGTGTAGTTCTGGAACATGATCTTCCCGTTGTAGGGCAGGAACACCACCGCGTCCTCCGAACTGCTCGTCTGCCGCAGCCAGTCCACGTCGGCCGTCAGCGTGCCGTCGGCCTCCGTCACCGTGACCACCGCCTCATAGATGGTGGTATCCATAGTGTAGGGGCCGTTCAGGTCGCTGTACGAGATCAGCTCCGAGACCGTAAAGGTGTACGTGCCGCTCTCCGTAAAGGTCACCGGCCCGAACGCAAACGCGCCGCTGGCGTCGTTCTGGACCTCCGGATAGGTGGCAATGGTGGCGCCGTCCGCGTCGGTCTGCACCAGGCGGAAGGTGAAGGGCACGCTGGAATGCGTCCCGTCCAGGTACTTCGCGCCCTCAAAGGTCACGCTCACCGGGTCGGGAATCTCCGGGGCCTGCCACACCGCATAGAGATCCTTATCGCTCATCAGGGGCGAGATCGCGCTGCCCGGGGCATAGGTAGCGGTGGTGGCGTTGGGGTCCTCGGACCAGCCCAGGAAGGTGTAGCCCTCCCGCGTCGTCAGGCCGGTGCCGTCCCAGGCCAGCACGGTGTAGTTGCTGCCGGAGAGGATGCTCTCGCCGTTCACCGTGTCGTGGGTGTAGTAAATGTCTTCCTCACCATAGTTCTGGTGGTAGCGCACCTCCACGGGCACGCCCTTGATGTAGCCGTCCACGTGGACGTCGGCCGCGTCGCCGTTGGCGTCCGGGCCGGTCTCGCCCTTGCCGTCCTGGATCTTGACCACATACCAGACGATCTCATAGTTGTACTCGCCGTATTTTTCGCTCAGGCCGAACGCCGTGTCCAGAGCCTGCCGGGAGGCCGCGTCCAGCTCGCCCGTACCGGCCACGCCGCTGGCGGTATCTTCCAGCTCGTCGCCGATGGTCAGGCGGCCGTTTCCGCCGGCCAGGTCTGCCCAGGTCTCCGCCGTCAGGCCGGTGCCGCTCATGCCGTTATAGTAGTTGAACTGGGGATTTTCCTCGGGATCGGCAGAGGGGAAGTAGTTCTCATACCCCTGGTCCGCGCCGCTGGTGGGCACGCCCCGGTCGGGGTTGAGGACATAGTACTTCACGGGCAGGCCCTGCTCCACAGGGGCGGACTTCTTCTCGTTCTTCACGGTGAGAACGCCGTTTTCAAAGTCGGCACAGCCGTTGTTGCCGTGACGTCCGGTCAGGAACGCCCAGATCTGATCCAAAATGCCGTTTTCATCCCGGTCGTTGTTCTGGGTCTTAAGCTGATAGACCTTGGTGTCCAGGATCTGATAGTCCTCGGGGGCCTGGGTCTCTTTCAGGTAGTATGTATCGCCGATGGGCAGGGTCACCACAGCCTGACCGTCCTCTTCGGTGGTCACGGTGGTGTAGATATCGGTGCAGTTTTTGTTCCCGTACACCGTGAACACCGCGCCCGCCAGGGACGCGCCCGTATCCGCGTCTACCTTATGGATGGTGAAGGAGACGGTGGTGGGCTTGGGCTCCTCCCACACGGCGTACAGGCTGGTGTCGCCGGTAATCTGGAAGGTGTCGTTCGGCTGGTAGTCAGGCTCGCCGTCGCCGTCGGCGTCCCAACCGGCAAAGACCATATCGCCGTTGGAGAAGGGATTTGCCAGCACGGTCACGTCGGCGTTAAGCTCATACTCGCTGGGGTCGGTATAGCTGGCGTCGGTGCCGTTGTTGGCGTAGTAAGTAACGCTGTACAGGTCGGGGATGTCCTTGATCTTGCCGTCCAGGTGCCAGGCCCAGGTGCCGCTGGACACATAGTTGTCGGCGCCATCGGAGGTATGGAGGGTGTACCACTCCACCTGATCCAGATCAATCCACCGGTTGTACTCGTGGTTGATCTCCTTCAGCGCCTGGGCTACCGCGTCCTGGTACTGGTCATAGACGCTGTTGGCCTCGCCCTCGAAATCCCGGGTGGCCTGGGGCAGGTCCAGCTGGATGGTGCCCACCGTCCAGTAGCCGTGCGCGTTGATGTTTCCGCCGGTGGCGTCCTCGGCGGGCTTAACGTACACGTAGACCGTCTGGGTGCCGGTCTCGGGCTCCTCCGGCTGGCCGCGCTCCACGGTGACGCAGAAGTACTCCACGGACCACCACAGGTAGTCCCAGTAATAGTGGGCCACCACGGCCGTGCCGGGCCGCACGCCTTCCAGCGTCACGGTGCGGTCATACCGGCCGCCCACGATCTTCACCGCGTCCCGGCCCGTATCGTACACTCTCCACTCGTGGCCGGTGTCCCAGAGGGTGCTGCTCCGGGTTCCGGTGAGCTCGATGGTCTCGCCCACCTGGATGGTTCCGCGGTCCTCGGTGTTGGACTTCTTGGGGGCGGCGAAGTTGGCCACCACATCCTCTGTCAGCTCCTGCGCGGGCTCTTCGCTCAGGGGAGCCGCATTGTCCGCAGAAGTCTCCTCCGGGACTTCCGCAGGCTCTTCCTCCGGGACTTCCGCAGGCTCTTCCTCCGGAACTTCCGCAGGCTGCTCCGGGGAGGGGCTCTGTGCGGGCTGCGCCGTCTCTTCCGGCGCCGCGCTCTGTGTGGGCTGCGCCGTCTCTTCCGGCGCCGCGCTCTCCATGGGCTCCAGCACCACGGTCTCCGTTGTGACGGTCTCCGGGCCGAACTCGTCGGCCAGGGCCGCCGTGGGCAGCAGTCCCATAACCATCACGATGGCCAGGAACAGTGCCAGGGTCCTCTTCTTCGTCCGGGATAACATGATCTTTCCTCCTTGATAAATGGTCTGACAACCATGTGGCAGCCGGACGGACATGGCGGGCACCCGCGGTAGTCTCCTGGCTTTGCGTCCCGGTCTTTCGGCCGGTTTGCCTTTATCACGAAGGTCTTGCTCCCTTGCGTTCGTCCGCGCTCGGCAGGGCGGACTCCTGTTGTGCCTCTAAGTATACACCATAGCGGTCACAAAAGTGGTTACATTTTCAAAATATTTTGAAAAATTTTTTTATTCTATAAAACTCTTCTGCCGCTCCCCACCGGCTGTGCTCCCATCCGGCCCAGCCGCTCGGCATAGCCCCCGGCTTCTCCCACCCGGCCCACCGCCGAGAGGGACGCACGGCGGAAATCGAAGAGCTCCTCCGCCAGGGCGCGCACCTGGGCGGTGGTGACGGCATCGTAGCCGGCGAGCACTTCCTCCAGAGGGTACACATGCCGGTGCAGCAGCTCCCCCCGGCCCAGGGCGCTCATCCGGTTCTGGGTGGACTCCTGCCCCATGAGCACATTGGCCTTGGCCTGTTCCCGGGCCCGCCGGAGCTCCTCCTCCCCCGGGCTGTGCCCGGCGAAGTCGGCAATGACCCGGCAGATGGCCTCCATGGCCTCTTCCTCGGCCTCCGGGTTGACGGCGGTATACACGCCGAACAGGCCCGTATCCGCGTGGCCGACGGCGTAGCTGTAGACTGAATAGCACAGTCCCCGCTTCTCCCGCACCTCCTGCCACAGGCGGGAGGACATCCCGGCCCCCAGCATGGCCGAGAGCAGCTGCATCTGATAGCGCCGCCCATCCCCGTAGGTCAGGCCCGGGAAGGCCAGCGTCAGATGGTTCTGCTCAATGGGTTTGTATTTTACCGTGACGGCGGGGCGGTAGGCCGCCCCCTCCATCGCCGGGGAGGGCCCTGCCGGGAGGGCGCCGAACCGTCTCTCCAGCTCCGCCACATCCGCCGGGGTAAAGCTCCCCGCCAGGGCCACCACGATATCCTGGGGCCGGTAGTGCTGCGCCATATAGGTCCGCAGGGACTCCCCCGTCATTGCGCCCAGGGTCTCCGCGCTGCCCAGAATGGGCCGGGCCAGGGCGCTCTCTCCAAAGGCCGCCATGGTCAGCCGCTCGGCGCACAGGTCCTCGGGGTTGTCCTCGTACATGCCGATTTCCTCTAAAATGACGCCCCGCTCAGTGGCCACGTCCCCCTCGTCAAAGCGGGAGTGAAACACCATGTCGCACAGCAGGTCCGCCGCCCGGGGGAGCTGCCGGTCCAGCACCCGGGCGTGGAAGCAGGTGCACTCCTTGGTGGTAAAGGCGTTGACCTGGCCGCCGATGGCGTCCATCTCCTGGGCCAGCTCTGCGGCGGTGCGCCGGTCCGTGCCTTTAAAGACCATGTGCTCGATAAAATGGGCTGCTCCGTTCTCCTGCGCCCGCTCGTGGCGGGAGCCGGTGCCCACCCAGATGCCCAGCGCGGCCGAGCGCATCCCGGGGACCGGTTCGGTCACGATGCGCACCCCGTTGGGCAGGGTCTGATGCTCAATCATAGGCGTGTATCACATTCTCCTTTCCCGCATCCGGCGCGCCGGGCGCGCGTTCCGCTTATGGCCCCCATTATATCAGCTTCTTCCCCACCTGTCAGCAAAAATCCCCTTTTTCCCCCGGGCTTGCTCCCCCCGTTGGAAGGTCGGAGGATGCAATCGCCT
Organism: Candidatus Flavonifractor intestinipullorum; assembly: GCA_019118925.1. Lineage (GTDB taxonomy): Bacteria > Bacillota > Clostridia > Oscillospirales > Oscillospiraceae > Pseudoflavonifractor_A > Pseudoflavonifractor_A intestinipullorum. The sequence goes on from DWYC01000057.1 coordinate 49,515, forward strand.
CTGCTCTGTGGTACAATGAAAACAGACGATCTTCCGGCGGCCGTCGGGCCGCGCAAAGCGACTGTGAGGAGGCGCGCTATGATCTTACGTATTCTGGCTGTGGGCGACGTGGTGGGGGAGGCCGGTCTGGACCTGCTCTCCCGCCGCCTGCGGAAGCTCAAGCGGGAGCACGACGTCCACTTTACCGTGGTCAACGGGGAAAACGCCTCCGGGGTGGGCATCCTCCCCCGGCAGGCCGACGACATCTTCGCCGCCGGGGCCGATGTGATCACGCTGGGCAATCACACCTGGAACCGGCTCCAGATCGCCCGTTACCTGGACGAAAATTCCTACATCCTCCGCCCCGCCAATTTTTCCCCCGCCGTACCCGGCCGCGGCTGGGGCGTGTACGAGGGGCCCCGGGGGCTGCGGATCGGGGTGCTCAACCTCATCGGCCGGTGTGAGCTGGACAGCAACGCCGACAACCCCTTTACCGCCGCCCGGCGGATTCTGGAGGGCGCGGAGGCCGACGTGGTTCTGGTGGACTTCCATGCCGAGGCCACCAGCGAAAAGGGCGCCCTGGCCTGGCATCTGGACGGGATGGCCCAGGCCCTCTGGGGGACCCACACCCATGTGCCTACCGCCGACGGCCAGGTCCTTCCCAAAGGGCTGGGCTTTGTCACCGATCTGGGCATGACCGGCCCGGCCCACAGTGTGCTGGGCATCCGCCCGGAGCAGGCCATCAACCGTTTCCTGGGCGGGCTCCCCCAGCGGTTTGAGAGCGCCGAGGGCCCCCGCAAGCTCAACAGCGTGCTCTTCTCCATTGACACCGCCTCCCGGCGCTGCGTCGGCGTGGAGCGGCTGGACCTTTGGGAGGACGGAACGCCGGCCTGTGCCGCCCGATGAGAAAAAAGCGCCCCGGACGCGATGCGTCCGGGGCGCTTCCCGTCCCGCCGGAGATCAGCTAAAGCGCTTCCAGGTCCGGGGGAAGAAGATCAACAGCACCGGGAAGAGCTCCAGCCGCCCGGCCAGCATGTCGAAGGTCATAATAATCTTGGAGAAATCGGAGAAGTGGCTGAAATTCTGTAGCGGGCCCACGCCGGCCAGGCCGGGCCCCACGTTGTTGAAGGTGGTGGCTACGGCGGTGAATGTGGTAATGAGGTCCTTGTTATCCAGACTCACCAGCAGGACCGACGCGGTAAACATCAGCACATAGGTCACCAGGTACACATTGACCGAGCGCACCGTATCTCCCTCCAGAGGGCGGCCCTCCATGCGCAGAACCCGGACCTCCCGGGGGTGCAGGAAATAGTGGAACTCCTGCCGGATGGTCTTGCACAGGATGAGTACCCGGGAGACCTTCAAGCCGCCGCCGGTACTCCCGGCGCAGGCGCCGATGAACATAAGGATCACCAAGATGGTGCGGGAGAACTCGGGCCACTGGTCAAAGTCGGTGGTGGAGTAGCCGGTGGTGGTGATGATGGTGGCCACCTGGAAGGCCGCATGGCGGAGGGTCTCCTCCAGCGTGCCGTACAGATGCCGGATGTTCCAGGCAATGGCGGCGATGGAGACGCCGATGATGGCCAGGTAGCCCCACACCTCTTCGGCATAGCGCAGCTGCTTGGCCCGCTTCATGAGAATGAGAAAATAGGCGTTGAAATTGATTCCGAAGAGAATCATAAACACCGTCGTCACATTCTGGAGATAGGGGGAATAGCTGGCCATGGAGTCGTTCTTGATGCCGAAGCCGCCGGTGCCCGCAGTGCCGAAGGTGGTGGTCAGCGCGTCAAACAGCGGCATCTTTCCCAGCAGGAGCAGCACCACCTGGACCACCGTCAGGACCAGGTAGATCTCATAGAGAATTTTGGCGGTAGACTGAACCTTGGGCGTGAGCTTGCTCACGGAGGGGCCGGGGCTCTCGGCCTTCATCAGGTGCATATGGGACCCGCCGGACATGGGTACGATGGAGAGGATAAACACCAGCACGCCCATGCCGCCGATCCAGTGGGTAAAGCTGCGCCAGAAGAGGATGCAGCGGGGGAGGGACTCCACCTCGGTGAGGATGCTGGCTCCCGTGGTGGTAAAGCCGGAGACCGTCTCGAACAGGGCGTCCACCGGGCTGGGAATCGCTCCGCTGAGGACAAAGGGCACGGCGCCCATAATGCTCAGGACCAGCCAGCTCAGAGCCACGATGACCAGGCCCTCCCGGCTGTGAAATGCGTTGCCCCGCAGTCCCCCCACGACGCAGGGGATGCCGATGGCCAGGCAGCAGGCCGCCGCCGCCACAAAGGTCCAGCCCTCGCTCTCGCCGTAGAGGACCGCCACCACAATGGGCAGGAGCATCATGGCCGCCTCCACATTGAGGATCCAGCCCAGAATAAATCGGATTGCCGCGCGGTTCATGGTACTTCAGCGCCCCCCTACCGGAGAATGTCCCGGATGTCGTGGAACCCCTTTACGGTGGTAACCACCATAACCGAGTCCCCTACCTGGATACGGTCCTGACCCCGCGGGAAGATGACCTTGCCCCGGCGGTAGATGCACCCCACCAGCAGATTGCTCTTCAGATCCAGCTCGCTGAGGGTGTGGGCCGTAACCTCCGAGTCCGTGCGCACGCGGAACTCCAGGGCCTCCGCCCGCCCGTCCAGAATGTTATAGAGGGTCTCCACATTGCTGCCGATGGAATTCTGCGCCGCACGGACGTACTGGGCGATGTAGTCGGCGGTCAGATACTTGGGGTAGATGACGCTGCCCAGGTCCAGACTTTCGATCACATCGTCAAAGGCGATGCGGTTGACCTTCACCACCAGCTTGGCCTGGGAGTGTTGCTTGGCAAAGAGGGAGAGGAGCAGGTTCTCCTCGTCCATATCGGTAATGGCCACGAAGGACTCCGCCGTGGCCAGTCCCGCGTCCATCAGCAGCTCCTGATCGCTGCCGTCGCCGTGGAGAATGGTGGCCTTGGGCAGAGTCTCACAGAGCTTCCGGCAGCGCTCGGCGTTGAGCTCCACGATATGTACGTCGATGCCCATCTCCAGCAGCTGCCGGGCCAGGTAGACGGCAATGGTTCCGCCCCCCACAATGAGGGTGTTGTTGACCCGCCGGGTGCCCAGGCCCAGCTTTTTGAAGAAGGAGGCCGCCTCCTGAGGGGTGGCCATAATGGAGATGTTATCCCCGTCCTCCAGAACAAAGCCGCCGTTGGGAATGAAAATTTTATCCCCCCGCTCCACAGCGCAGATCAGGACCTTGCTCTTCAGGCCGCTGACCACCTGCTCCACGCTCCGCCCGCCCAGGCCGAAGGAGCTGCGCAGTTTGATGGTCAGCAGTTCCGCCCGGCCCTTGGCAAACGTGTCGATCTTAATGGCCGAGGGGAAACGCAGCAGCCGTGCGATCTCCATGGCCGTGGCCAGTTCCGGATTGATGACCATAGAGATGCCCATCTGCTCTTTAATAAAGCCGATCTCCTTGTTGTACATGGGGTCCCGCACCCGGGCGATGGTCATGCAGCGTTTGGACGCCTTTTTTCCAATGAGGCAGCAAAGAAGATTCAGTTCGTCCGAGGTGGTGACCGCGATGAGCAGATCGGCCGCATCAATGCCCGCCTCCATCAGGACGTTGATGCTCGCGCCGTTGCCGACCACACCCATGACGTCCAATTCGTCGGTGACCTCCTGAATGAGTTTGGCGTCCAGGTCCACCAGAACCAGGTTGTGGCCCTCGCCGCTCAGCCGTTCCGCCAGAGTGTGGCCCACTTTGCCGCACCCTACCACGATGATCTGCATAGTTTCCTCCGTTTTCCTTCCCTCTCTTGAGGCTCCGGTTTCGACCGTCCGTCCCGTCCTTCGACGGGGTATCGGCGCATCGTGCTACTATCATATCACCTTCGTTTTATTTTGCAACCACGAATTTTCCCGGCTCCGGGCCGCATAAAAAAGGCCCCGGCCAACGGCCGGGACCGAATGCAGGACGCCTGCTTCCGCGATTCAATTGCGCCCCGTAGCGGCGGGGGATTTGGAGCCGGTCCGCCGGCGGCGCAGCCGGCGCAGGGCCTTCTCCCCCTCGCACACCAGGAGAGGCGCCGCCGCCAGCGCCAGCACACTGAGCCACTGACGTGGGGAGAGGGGGGCGGTTTGAAAGACCATCTGCAGCGGCGGGAGACAGAGTACGGACAGCTGCATCGCCGCCCCGGCCAGGAAGGCCCGGTTCATAGCCGGGTTGGAGAACAGGCCGATTTGAAAGAGCGAGCGGTCTTCGCTGCGCACATCGAAGGCGTGGAACAGCTGCGAGAAAGTGAGCGCGGCGAAGGCCATGGTATTGGCCGCCGCCCCCGGCTCCGCCGGACCGGGGAGCAGATACCCCAGCCCATAGGCGCCCAGGGTCAGCAGCCCCACCATCGCCCCCTGCCAGAGCAGGCGCAGGGAAAAAGCCCGGTCAAACAGGGGGGCCCGGGCCTCCCGGGGCGGGCGGGTCATGATTCCCTCCTCCACCGGCTCCACCCCCAGGGCCAGGGCGGGCAGAGAGTCGGTGACCAGATTGAGCCACAAGAGCTGCACCGGCAGCAGGGGCATTTGGGCAAAATTCCACACTGTGGCCAGGAAGATGCACAAAATCTCCCCAATGTTGCAGGAGAGCAGGTAGTGAATGGCTTTGCGGATGTTGGCGTAGATACCCCGGCCCTCCTCCACCGCCCGGACAATGGTGGAAAAGTCGTCGTCGGTGAGGATCAGGTCGGCGGCCCCCTTGGCCACGTCGGTGCCTGCCGCGCCCATGGCGCAGCCGATGTCGGCGGCCTTCAGGGCGGGGGCGTCGTTGACCCCGTCGCCCGTCATGGCCACCACCTTCCCCCGGGCCTGCCAGGCCCGGACGATGCGCATCTTGTGCTCCGGGGTCACCCGGGCGTAGACCGAAAAGCGCTCCACGTCCTCTTCCAGTACCTCCTGGGGCAGGAAGTCCAGGTCCTCCCCTGTGAGGGCCAGGTCGCCCGGGCGGAAGATCTCCAGCTCCCGGGCCACCGCCAGGGCGGTGAGCTTGTGGTCTCCGGTGATCATCACCGGCCGGATCCCGGCGGCAAAACACTGCTCCACCGCCTCCCGGACCTGGGGGCGGGGCGGGTCCATCATGCCCATCAGACCCAAAAAGGTAAGGCCCTGCTCCAGCGTCTCGGCCGACAGGGTCTTGGGGAGAAACTCCAGATCCCGATAGGCCACCCCCAACACCCGCAGCGCCTGGTCGGCCATGGCCTCGTTGGCCTCCTGGGCGGCGCGCCGGGCGGCCGGGTCCATACGGCACAGGTTTAAAAGCACGTCGGGCGCGCCCTTTACCATCAGGCGGAAGCCCCCCTCTTTTCGGGGGTGGAGGGTGCTCATCCGCTTGCGCTGGGCGTCAAAGGGCAGCTCGCCCCGCCGGGGAAACCGCTGCTCCAGTTCGTTTTTGTCCACGCCCTCCCGGGCGGCCAGCTCCACCAGGGCCACCTCCGTGGGGTCTCCGGTGCACACCGGACCCCCCCGCCCATCGTAGCGCAGCCGGGCGTCGTTGCACAGGGCCGCCGCCGTCAGCGCCAGTTCCTTTCGCTCCGGGCGGGGGAGCCACACCCGGGTGACCGTCATTTTATTCTGGGTGAGGGTGCCCGTCTTATCCGAGCAGATCACCCCCGCGCAGCCCAGGGTCTCCACCGCCGGCAGGCGCTTAATGATGGCTCCCCGCTTGACCATCCGCTGCACTCCCAGGGCCAGGACGATGGTCACCACGGCGGGCAGTCCCTCCGGGATGGCGGCCACCGCCAGGGAGACCGCCGTCAGGAAGAGCTCCAGCAAATCCCGGTGGAGCAGCGCCCCAATGCCGAACATCACGGCGCACAGGCACAGGCACAGGAAGGACAGCGTGCGGGAGACCTCGCCCATCCGGGCCTGGAGCGGCGTCTCGCCGCCCTCCCCGCCCAGGAGCATTCCGGCAATGCGCCCCACCTCGGTGTCCATCCCGGTGGCCGTGACCACACAGCGGGCCCGTCCCGCCGTCACAACGGTGGCCGAGAGCACCAGGTTGCGCCGCTCGGCCAGGGGCGTGTCCGGGTCCAGGAGGGCCTCCGCCTCTTTTGAGACGGGGGCGGATTCCCCCGTCATGGCGCTCTCGTCGCAGCGCAGCCCCGCACCGGAGAGAATGCGGGCGTCGGCGGGCACCAGGTCTCCCGCCTCCAGCTCAATCACATCGCCCGGAACCAGATCTTCCGCCGCCACCCGCAACAGCTCTCCCCCCCGGATTACCCGGGCCAGGGGGGCCGAGAGCTTCCGCAGGGCCTCCAGCGCCCGCTGGGCGCTGTCCTCCTGGGAGAGGGAGATACCGGCGTTGGCGGCCACAATGACCAGAATGATCACCGCGTCCAGCCAGTCTCTCCCCCCGCTGGCGCCCAGCGAGAGCACCGCCGCCCCCAGCAGCACCAGAACCATGGGGTCCTTCAGCTGCCCCAGCAGCCGCAGGAGCCAATTCGGGGGCTTGCTCTGTTCCAGGCGGTTTTTCCCATACCGCCCCAGCCGCCGCCCGGCCTCGCCCGGGGTGAGGCCCCGTTTTCCGTCGCTCTCCAGCTCCCGCAGGACCGCCTCTGCGCTTTTTTGGTGCCATTCTCCCATGCTCCGCCCATCCCTTTCCCAGCACGTCCATTATTTTCCAATTACTGGGATCAGTATAGGCGCTCTGCGCCTCCGATTGCAAGGGAATCCTGGCGGGTGGGCTACTTCTCCTGCCGGCCGTCGCGCAGCTCTTGGGCCAGACGGCCCAGAAACACCCCGCTGGAGGGACAGCGGGACGGCATTCCGCCCATCAGCTTCTGATAGGCCGGCGCGGCGGTATGGTGGATGACCTGAATCACATCCCGGATGTTCTTGTCCACCGCACTGTAACTGGAGCGGCTTTGCTGAATGGCGGGAAAATACGCCTCTTTCAGGAGCATCCCCTCCGGCCCGTAAGCCAGAGTCTGGGCCGTCAGGGCCATCCAGCGGCTGCCCACCCGGTGCTCCGGCGCGCCCAGCTCCTCCAAGAGGCGCCACACCCGGCTGCGCCGCAGCGGTTCCCGCACCGGGCGGGGCAGGCACAGGGCCTGGATGACGGCCGTGAGCTCCCCCAGCTCCACCGGCTTTTGGAAGAAGAAGTCCACGCCCAGGTCCAGCACCCGCTCGATTACGGTCTCCGAACTCACCCGGCTGAGGACCACAATCTGTGGAACCCGCTCCGGCGGGTCCTCCCGCAGGGCCAGCAGAAGCCCCAGTCCGCTCATGCGCGGCATCACCAGGTCCAGGAGGACCAGATCCGGGTTCCGGGTCCGAATGGCCTCCAGCCCTTCCCGGCCGTCGGCGGCCTCGTCTATGTACAGGGGCAGACTGCTCAGGCTCTCCAGTCCGTCCCGCAGCAGCTTCCGGGTTCCGGCGTCGTTCTCCACCAGCAGAATATGGATTCCCCCATCGGCCACATCATCCACCTCCATCTGATTTCTCAGCGCCTGGGGAGGCAGGCGCGTTTGGAGGGTGGTCACGCCCGTTCCAGCCCCAAGTCCTCCACCACCTGGGCCATCTTCAGCAAGCTGGTGGCCACCAGATCCCGCTCCACCGGCAGCAGGCTGCTCATCCGCCGGGCCACGGTCTCGCAGACCGGGTCCACCTCCGTGCGTCCGAAGAGCAGGTAGTCCGAGGAGGTGTGCAGCGCCTGCACCATATTCCGCAAAATGGGGATGGTCATATTCTTCTTCCCCCGCTCGATCTCCGAGACATACTGTACCGAAATGTCCGCCGCTTCGGCCAGGGCCTCCACCGTAATTCCCTGCCGCAGCCGCAGCTCCCGGATGCGCCGCCCAACCTGGACGCTCAATTCGTGCTTGTCTTCCATATCGGGCCTCCTCATCAACTTTCGCATAAACTGTTTCAACTTTAGATATAGGATGACACAAAAGCCCGATTTTGAAATCATCTATCGTGAATATTTTATCTGCTATTGTTTCACTCCGGTTCCGCGCAGCCTGTTTTCAAGCAAAAAATCCCCCGCCTCCCAACACGGAAAGCGGGGGATTGCGTTCTCACGCGGCGGGGGTAGGCTGAGCGGAGGCGTCCGGCGTCGTCTGCGGCGCGCTCTCCTGTGCGGAAGAAGTCTCGGGGGAGGCCGCCGGGGAGGCGGTCGCCTGCGCCGCCGCCTGGGCCTGCAGCTCCTCAGCCAGCGCGCTGAGCTGCTCCGAATAGTTCTTGGGATCGATGGTGTCATAGGCGGCGTCGGTGGTCACCTCGGCCGCGTCGATCCACTCCTGGGTCATCTGCTGGAAGCGGTAGCCCGGGTACTGAGCCCGGGTGTCCTCGGTATCGGCATCCAGACGCAGGATAATATGATAGCCGTAATCGCTCTTCACCGGCTCGCTGAGCTCTCCCACCTCCAGGGCCAGGGAGGCCTCTTCAAACTCCGGGACCATCTGGCCGGAGGAGGCCGTGTACTCGGTATAGAGCAGGTTGCCCGACTCATCCCGGGTGTCGTCGCTGCGTTCATTCATCCGCTGGTCAAAGAGCGCCTCCAGATCGTCGGCGGCGCGCAGCTCGTCCACCAAAGCCTGGGCCTCCTGCTGAACCTGGGCGGTCTCCTCCTCCGAGAAGTCCTCATAGACCGGATAGCCGTACTCATCGGTCTCCCCGGTCTCCCGCCGGGTGCTCAGCAGGATGTGCTTCACCCGGTAGATGCCCTGATCCTCCAGAAATGCGTCCATGGCCTCGTCGGTGGGCTCCAGCTCTCCATCCTCGTTGAGCTTGCTGTAGAGGTCCTGCACCAGGTACACGTTCTGTTCGGTGAGGCGGCGGAAGCCCTCCTCCGAGATGCCCTGGGCCTCCAGCGCCATCTGAAGCGTGGCCCCCGTTCCGGCCAGGCTCTCCTCCATCTGGCTCATCTGGCTGTCCAGGTCGGCCTGCTCCTCTTCGGTCAGGGTTATGCCGTACTCCTGGGCCTTATTGGACACCACAGCCAGATAGGTCACCGCCTGCAGGGCGTCGTTCTTGACATACTCGGCCGCGGTGGTCCCGCCCAGATCGGCCTCCCAGTCGGCGTCTTCCAGAAGGTTTCCGTACTGCTGCTGGAGACTCACGCTCTGGCTGAGCCAGAAGAGGTAGTCCTCGGCGGCCACCTCCCGGCCGTCCACCGTCACCAGGGGGGCGTCCCGCCGGATTCCGGTGAGACGGTAGGTCACATCGTCGGCAGCCGGCTCACTCTGGCAGCCCGCCAGCCCTCCCAGCAGTAGGGCTCCCGCCAGGAGCACCCCCATTCCCTGTTTTTTGTGGTCCATATGGAAGTATCCTCCTTTTATTAAGTGTCTTTACTATACCACACCAGCATAGCCGGCGCAATCCAAATCTGAAAGCAACCTGAAATCCTCTACCCCTGCTCCGGGAGAGCGCGGGCGTAGTCCTCCACCAGCTTGCGGCTCCATTTCAGGGCGTCCTCCCCCTTTTTCAGGCGCAGGGTAATGCAGGGCTCCTTTTCCGGGGAGAAGAGCAGGCGGCCCCGGTAGGCCGGTGCGCCGCACAGGGCGCCCACCCGGTCCAGGGTAAATTCCCGCAGGAAAAAGCGCACCCGCTCCCCCTTCTGGCTGATTTCCCGGATGCCCGCTCCGGCGGCCGACGCGCGCAGGAGCGCCACCGAGATCAGATTGTTGACCGTCCGGGGCGGATCGCCGTATCGGTCGATGAGTTCGTCGGTCAGATCGTCGGCGTCGTCCTCGCTGCGGATGGCGGCAATGCGCCGGTAGAGGTCCATCCGCTCCTCGGGGCTGGGCACGTACCGGTCGGGGATGGAGGCCGCCACGCTCAGGTCGGCCGAGCACTCGCTGTCCCTGGGCAGGGGCTCGCCCCGCTCCTCCAGCACCGCCTCCTCCAGGAGCTTGAGGTACATGTCGTAGCCCACGCTGAGGAGGAAGCCGCTCTGCTCCGGGCCCAGCAGGTTGCCCGCCCCCCGGATCTCCAGGTCCCGCATGGCGATTTTGAAGCCCGAGCCGAACTCGGCAAACTCCCGGATGGCGGACAGGCGCTTGGAGGCCACCTCGCTGAGCACCTTCCCCCGGCGGTAGGTCAGGTAGGCGTAGGCCCGGCGGCTGGAGCGGCCCACCCGGCCCCGGATCTGGTGGAGCTGGGAGAGGCCCATCTGGTCTGCGTTTTCGATGATGAGGGTGTTCACGTTGGCGATGTCGATCCCCGTCTCGATGATGGTGGTGCACACCAGCACATCCACCTCCCCCTCGCTCATGCGCCCCATCACATCGCTGAGCTCCTCCTGACTCATCTTTCCGTGGGCCACGGCCACCGTCACGTCCCCGCCCAGCAGCTCCTTGATGCGGGCAGCGGTCCGGGTGATGGTGTCCACCCGGTTGTGGAGGTAGTAGACCTGTCCGCCCCGCTCCAGCTCCCGGCGCATGGCGTCGGCGAGCACGCCCCAGTCGTGCTCCAGCACATAGGTCTGCACCGGCTGGCGGTCCATGGGGGGCTCCTCCAGGGTGGACATGTCCCGGATGCCCGAGAGGGCCATATTCAGCGTCCGGGGGATGGGGGTGGCCGAGAGGGTGAGCACGTCCACCTGGCGGGAGAGCTCCTTGAGGCGCTCCTTGTGGGCCACGCCGAAGCGCTGCTCCTCGTCCACCACCAGCAGCCCCAGGTCCTTGAACTTCACATCCTTCTGGAAAAGCCGGTGGGTGCCGATCAAAAGGTCGATGCCCCCCTGTTCCAGGCGGCGGAGGGTCTCCTTCATCTGGGCGGGCGTGCGGAAGCGGGAGACCACGTCGATCTCCACCGGGTACTTGGCAAAGCGCTGCTTGGCGCTCAGATAGTGCTGCCGGGCCAGGACGGTGGTGGGCACCAGGATGGCGGCCTGCTTCCCGTCCAGGACACATTTCATAATGGCCCGGAAGGCCACCTCGGTCTTGCCGTAGCCCACATCTCCGCACAGCAGCCGGTCCATGGGCCGGGGCTGCTCCATGTCCCGCTTGATCTCGGCGATGCAGCGGAGCTGGTCGTCGGTCTCGGCGTACTCGAACTCCTCCTCAAACTCGTGCATCCAGGCCGAGTCGGGGGAGAAGGCGTAGCCCGGCTGGCGCTGGGCGTAGAGCTGGATGAGGCCCTTGGCCAGGTCCTTGACCGCCTTTTTCGCCTTGCTTTTGGCCCGCTCCCAGTCCCCGCCGCCCAGCTTGGAGAGCTTGCGCTTCTCCTGAGCGTCCTCTCCGCCGCCGATGTACTTGTTCACCAGGTCCAGCTGGGTGGCCGGCACGTAGAGGATATCCCCTCCGGCGTAGGCGATCTTCAGATAGTCCTTTTCAATGCCGTCCACCGGCATCTTGACCATCTCCAGAAAGCGGCCCACGCCGTGGTGCTCATGGACCACCAGGTCCCCGGGGGACAGGTCGGCATAGGATTTGAGTTTGGCGCGGTTGGTCACCGCCCGGCGCGGCTTTTTGGCGGGGGCGCGCTCCCCCTCGGTGAGGATGGCAAAGCGCAGGGCGGGGAACTCCAGCCCCGCCGAGAGGCCCCCCACGGCAATGACGGCTTTGCCCGGCTCGGGCAGGGCGTGGAGGGCGAAGTCCACGGCGGTGCGCACGCCCTGCTCCCGCAGGAGGGCCTGGAGGTGCTCGGCGCGCTGCTCCGTGCCCGCCAGCACCACCGCCCGGTAGCCCTCGTCCATATAGTGGGCGAGATCGGAGGCGGCCGTCTCCAGGCTGGTCCCGTAGGAGGGAAGCTGCTTGGCCAGCACCGAGAGCAGCGTCCGCGGCCGCCGGGGGTACTCGGAGGCGGTAAAGGAGTCCAGATACGCCGTGGGCCAGTCCTCCAGCCGCCGGCTGAGCTCCTCCAGGGAGCGGACAAAGCCCCCCTCCGTCCCGGCCAGCGTGCCGTTTTCCAGCAGGGCGGACACGTCCTCCCCCATCTGCCAGAGGTAGTGCTTGCCCCGGTCCATGACCCGGCCGCTCTCGCTGTAGAGAATCACCGCGTCGGCGGGAAAATAGTCGGCGGCGGTGGCCATTTCCGGGTAGAGGAAGGGCAGATACCGGTCCACCGCCGGGAAGGACACCTCGGTTTTCAGCCGCTCCAGGTCCTCCTCCAGCGTCTGTATCAGGGCGGTCTGGTCCCCCTTCCGGCGGCGCGCCCGGGTGAGCAGGTCCTCCAGCGTCCCCGCCAGTCCCGCCGCGCCGCCGGGCGCCAGCTGTGGGAGGACCTCGGCGGCGGGGAGGATGCGCGCCTCCCGCAGGTTCTCCACCCGGCGTTGGCTGTCCGGGTCGAAGAGGCCCATGGCGTCGATCTCGTCGCCGAAGAGCTCGAGCCGCACCGGCTTGGGGTGGGCCGGGGAGAAGAAGTCCAGAATTCCGCCCCGCAGGGCGAACTGGCCCACGCCCTCCACCTGCTGGCAGCGGGTGTAGCCCGCCGCAGTGAGGGCGGCGGCCAGCTCCTCCAGCGCGCACCGGTCCCCGGGGCGGAGGGTCCGGCTGGCTTTGGCCAGGAGCGCAGGGGGAATGGTGCGCTGGAGGAGGGCCTCCACCGTCGTCACAGTGAGGGGGCTCTCTCCCGCCAGGAGGGCGGCGAAGGCCGTGAGCCGCCGGTGCTCGTACTGCCGGGAGACCACCGCCGCGTGGTGGAAGGTAAACTCCCGGGCAAACAGGCGCTCCACCCGCTCCCCGGTGAGGGCGGTGAGGTCCCGGGCCAGACGTTCGGCCTCCCCCTCGTCAGCACACAGGAGTACCACGCTCCGTCCGGTCTCCTGCCGCACTCCGGCGGCCACATAGGCCCGGTGGACGGGCGAAAGGCCGGAAAAAACCGCCGGACAGCCCCCTGCGTCAATGGCGGAGAGGAGCTGCTGAAATTCGGGCAGGTTTTTCAATGCTCCGGGCAGCAGTTTCATGGCGGTCCCTCCTGAAAATAGAAAATTTTGGAAAATTCGAGCGCGCACAAGGCCCCCTGCCGCCCATGCGGAAGGGGGTGCGCCTCTATACACCGGAATTATACGCCTGAGGCCGGTTCCCGTCAAGGCGGCGGCAAATTGGTTTTGCACCGCCCCTTTCGCCGTGTTATAATTAGGATATTATCCCCAAAAGGAGAGGATGCCCCATGAGCGCCCGCGAGGAATTTATCGAGCTCTATACCCAGCACATCCGCCGGGAGGGTTCCGGCGCCCTGTTGGACTATTTGCAGAATAAGAGCGACTTTTTTACCGCCCCCGCCTCGGCCAAATTCCACGGGGCCTACGCCGGGGGGCTGTGCGAGCACAGCGTCAACGTCTACCACTGCCTCCGGGACTATCTGGAGCGGGACCGGGTGCGGGAGCTCTACGGCCTGGAGTACCCGGAGGAGTCGGTGGCCCTGGTCTCTCTGCTCCACGACGTGTGCAAGACCGGCTGTTACAAACCGGGCTCCCGCAACGTGAAGGGGCCCGACGGCAAGTGGCAGAGCGTGCCCACCTTCTTTTACGAGGACTCCCTGCCCTATGGTCACGGGGAGAAGAGCGTGTACATCCTCTCCGGCTTTCTGCGCCTGACCCGGGAGGAGGCCATGGCCATCCGCTGGCACATGGGCTTCTCCGGCGAGGAGGATAAGCGCCTGGTGGGGCAGGCGCTGGAGCAGTTCCCTCTGGCCTTTGCTCTGAGCGTGGCCGATATGGAGGCCACTTATTTTCTGGAAGGCGAGGCGCGCTGACATGGCAAAAGAGAAACGGGAAAATGATCTGGGGAAAGACCCCATCGGCCCTCTTTTACTGCGTCTGGCCCTGCCCACGGTGACGGCTCAGCTGGTCAACGCCCTTTATAACATTGTAGACCGGATGTACATCGGCCATATCGAGGGAGTGGGCGACCTGGCCCTCACCGGCCTGGGGGTCTGCTTCCCGGTAATCATGTTCGTCTCGGCCATCTCGGCCCTGGTGGGCATGGGGGGCGCCTCCCGCGCCGTGGTGCGCATGGGAGAGGGCAAGCCGGAGCAGGCCAACGCCATCCTGGGCAACTGCGCGCTGCTGCTGGTCCTCCTGTCGGCGGCGGTGACGGCCCTCTTTCTGGCCGTCCAGGAGCCCATGCTCTACCTCTTCGGCGCCACGGAGAACACCATCGGCTACGCCAAAGACTACCTGACCATCTACCTGATCGGCACCATCTTTGTGGAGCTCTCGCTGGGACTGAACTATTTTATTACCTCGCAGGGTTTCTCTACCACCGCGATGGCCACCGTGCTCATCGGCGCGGTCATCAATATTGTATTGGACCCGGTGTTTATCTTCGGCTTCGGCATGGGGGTGCGGGGCGCGGCGCTGGCCACCATCCTGGCTCAGGCCGTCTCGGCGGTGTGGGTCGTGCGCTTCCTGTGCGGCAAGCGCACCCAGCTGCGCCTGCAAAAGCGCTATTTCCATCTGAACTGGAGCGTTCTCGCCCCGGTGCTGACCTTGGGGCTCTCCCCCTTCATCATGCAGTCCACCGAGAGTCTGGTCAACATCGCCTTCAACTCCTCCCTGCGGGGCTTTGGCGGCGACCCGGCGGTGGGGGCCATGACCATCTGTTCCAGCGTGATGCAGGTCTTTTCCATGCTCTTCCAGGGCCTCTCTCAGGGGGCCCAACCCATCATCGGCTACAATTACGGCGCCTGTCATCTCCGGCGGGTACGGCAGACTTTCCGGCTTTTGTTCCTCAGCGCCGTTACATTCAGCACCGCCACCTGGGCGGTCATTGAGCTTTTCCCGGGGCTGTTTGTGGCCCTCTTTAACGACCAGCCCGCCCTGGTGGAGATCGCCACGTGGACGCTGCGGGTCTATGTGGCGTGCATGTTCATGATGGGCATCCAGTTCTCCTGCCAGCAGACTTTTGTGGCGCTGGGAGAGGCCAAAATCTCCCTCTTCCTGGCCCTGCTGCGGAAGATTATCCTGCTCATCCCGCTGATCTACATCCTGCCCTACTTTTTCGAGAACAACGTGCTGGCCGTCTTTCTGGCCGAGCCGGCGGCCGATTTCCTGGCCGCCACCACTACGGGCCTGATTTTCCTGTGGCGCTTCCCCCGTATTCTGCGGCGGCGGGCCCGGGGAGAGGGTCCCGCAAAACAAGGAGCGTGAGCGCATATGAACAACATCACTCTCATCGGCATGCCCGGTTCGGGCAAGAGCACCCTGGGCGTCCTGCTGGCCAAAACGCTGGGCTTTGACTTTCTGGATGTGGATCTGCTCATTCAGAAACAGGAAGGCGCCCTGCTCCAGGACATTCTGGACGCCCACGGCACCGAGGGATTTTTGGACCTGGAGGCCGACGTGATCGCCTCGGTGGAGTGCGACCGGACGGTCATCGCCCCCGGCGGCAGCGTCATCTGCCGGGAAAAAGGCATCGAGCACCTGAAGGCCATGGGAAAGGTGGTCTATCTGCGCCTGCCCTGCGCCGTGCTGGAGCGGCGCATCCACAACATGGGCTCCCGCGGCATTGCCTTCCAGCCCGGGGAGACCCTGCAGGACATCTACGACGCCCGAATCCCCCTCTATGAGAAGTATGCCGACATCGTAGTGGACGGGGACCAGGGCTCCCTGGAGGAGACGCTGGCCGTGGTCCTTCAGGCCCTGATCGGCTGTTAAAACGTCGATAAAGCCGGCTGCGCCGGAGGGGGATTAACCCCCTCCGGCGCAGCTTTTTGTTCTGTCTTACAGGTCCTTGGCCAAATAGATCTTCCGGGACAGGCGGTAAGAGCCGTAAAACAGGCCCACCGCCAGCACCACGAGGAGGGCGGCTATCCCGGCGACCAGCCGCATTTCCGGCGTCCCGCCGGAGCCGCCGCCCCCGTCGGAGGGGTCCACCAGGGCGAGCGCGCCGATCAGCGCGGCGAAGACCACCACAAAGACCACCATCATCAGCACCCGGCCCCGCTCCGTGCCGAACTTGTAGCACAGGGGCAGGGTGGCGGCCGCCATCAGCAGGCCCACCACGCCGGTGGCCAGGTTGTTGACGACCAGCTCCAGGGGGGAGACCGCCAGGGCTCCCAGGGCCGCGAGCACGCCGGAGCAGAGAATGCACGCCGCCGTGCTGGCCGCGCACACCAGGAGGGTGAACACATACCGCCCCAGCACCGCGTTGCGCCCCCCGTCGGGGAGGGAGCGGGCGTACAGGTCCCACCGGCTCATCTGGTCGTAAGAGAGGGCGCTCAGGGGACACATGAGGGTCACCAGGGACACCACGGCCGAGATCACATAGGGGCCCCAGACGCCGCTGACGCTCACCACAGCGTAGATCAGCAGAATCGCGGCGTAGGTGAGCAGCTGCTTGCGCAGCACGAAGAAATCCTTTTTCAAAAATCCGATCATGCCTGGTCACCTCGCGATGTAAATACCATAATGTCCTCCAGAGTCACCGGGTCCACCGCCAGCTCGGGGTAAAGCCGCTGGAACTCCCGCCGGCGCCTCACCAGGGCCTCGCACTGGAACTGTCCCGTCCGCTGCCCGGCCAGGAAGGCCGGGTCCACCCGGGCCAGCTGGGCGCGGGTGCACGCCAGGCGCCCGTACTCGTCCAGCAGCTCGTCCTTGGCCCCCTGGAGGACCAGCTTTCCCCCATGGAGGTAGACCACATAGTCGGCGACCTTCTCCAGATCGCTGGTGATGTGGCTGGAGAGGAGCACCGAGCGCTCCCCGTCGGAGATGAACTCCAGCAGCTGGTCCAGGATCTCCTCCCGGGCCACCGGGTCCAGGCCGCTGGTGGCCTCGTCCAGCAGGAGAAGCCTGGGGTTCCGGGCCAGGGCCGCGGCGATGGAGAGTTTCATCTTCATGCCCCGGGAGAACTCCTTCACCGTCTTTTTTTCCGGCAGCCGGAACGCCTCCAAAAGGGCCCGGTAGCGCTTCCCGTCCCAGCCGGGACAGGCCCCCGCCAGGATCCCGCCCAGCATGACGGGGGTCAGGGTCTCCGGGAAGGGGCACTCGTCAAAGACCACCGCCGTGCACGCTTTCACCGCCCGCTCGTCGGCCAGATTGTCCAGGCCGAACGCCCGGATCTCCCCGCCGTCCCGGCGGATCAGGTTCAAAATGCACTTGATGGTGGTGGATTTGCCCGCGCCATTCTCACCGATGAGGCCCAGAATGGTCCCCGCAGGCAGGTCGAAACTCACGTCCGACAGGCAAAAACTGCCGTAATCCTTGGTCAGATGCGCAATGGTAAGGGCAAGTTGGTCGTTCATAGTCAATCCTCTCCATATAAGATGGTCAGGGTCTGGGTCAGCTCCTCCAGCGTAAGGCCGCCCACCTTGGCCACATTTACCGCGGCGCTCAGGTGTTCCTCGGCCCGGCGCAGGGCGTCCTCCCGCACCAGCTCCAGGTTCCGGGGCGCCACAAAGCACCCCTTCCCCGGTACGGTGGTGATAAACCCCTCCCGCTCCAGCTCCTCATAGGCCCGCTTGGTGGTGATGACGGAGATGCGCAGGTCTTTGGCCAGAACGCGCATGGAGGGCAGGGCCTCTCCCTCCTTCAGCTCCCCCCGCAGGATCAGGCCTTTTACCTGCCGGGTGATCTGGTCGTAGATGGGCGTATCTCCCGTATTGCGGATGATGATCTCCATGGTGCACCTCGTTCTTACTGTGTATACTCAGCATATACAGTATAGACACAGGATAAGCGGTTTGTCAAGGGGGTTTGCAAAAAAAGCCGGGGCCCATGTTCTGGGCCCCGGCAGGGGATCGGTTAGTCGTCGCTGAGATAATAGGGTTTCATGAGGCTGGCCGAGAGTTCGGTGGAGTCCTTTACGTGGTCGTGGCGCAGCTCCACCTCCCGGGGGGTGCTGTGGCCGCGGCGGCGCTTTTTCTTGTTCCTGCCTCCGCCCAGCACTTCCAGCGCGGAGAGGTCCCGGCCGGTCTTTTTGTCCTTGCGGGCGCTCTGCGGGGCCCCTTTCTCCGGGGCGGGGGCAGCGGAGTGCCCCGATTGGCCCTTCCCCCGCTTGCGGCGGCCGGACGGGCGGCCGCTCTCGGCGCCCTTGTTCCGGGGGGCGCGCTCCTCCTGGAACACCCGGGGACGGGGCGCCAGCAGGCGGGCCGTGGCGTCCATGATGGTATCCCCGGCCAGAGGGTCCGGATGGCGGAAGTCCTCCGGGGGGCGCTGCGCGGGCCGGGCGTTCCGGGGCGCGGTGGCGGTGAGGGCCTCCTCCAGCGTCGCGCTGGCCCGGCGGCCCCGGGCGCGCTTGGGTTTTTCCTCCAGAACGGGACCGGCGGCCTTGGCGGCCTTCTCCGGGGCGGGCGTTCCCTCCTGCCGGGCCTTGGTGCGGGCGGCCTTGCGCTCCCGGGCGGCGGCGCGGGCCTCGGCGTCCTCCGGGTTGACCACCCGGCCCTTTTTGTCCCGGGGGAGGGGCTCCAGCACCTCCATGGGCCAGGGGTGGTCCTCCAGCACCGGGATGGGGCGGCCCAGGAGCTTCTCGATGGCCTTGAGCTCCGCCTTCTCATTGATGTCGCAGAAGGAGATGGCCACGCCGCCGTGTCCGGCCCGGCCGGTGCGGCCGATGCGGTGGACGTAGGTCTCGGGCACGTCGGGGAGGTTGTAGTTAAAGACGTGGGAGAGCTCCTCGATGTCCAGCCCCCGGGCGGCAATGTCGGTGGCCACCAGCACCCGCACCCGCCCGGCCTTGAAGTCGGCGAGGGCCTGCTGCCGGGCGGTCTGGCTCTTGTTGCCGTGGATGGCGGCGGCGGGGATGCCCGCCTTTCCCAGCTCTCCGGCCACCTTGTTGGCCCCGTGCTTGGTCCGGGTAAAGACCAGGGCGCTGGAGGCCTCCTCCGCCTCCAGCAGCCAGGCCAGGAGCCGGGTCTTATTGCCCCGGTCCACATAGCACAGCTGCTGCCGGATGACCTCCACCGGGGAGGAGACCGGGTCCACCGCCACCCGGACCGGGTCGTGGAGGAGGGAGTTGACCAGGTCGGTCACCTCCGGGGGCATGGTGGCCGAGAAGAAGAGGGTCTGCTTTTTGGCGGGGAGCCACTGGAGAATTTTCCTTACGTCGTGGATAAAGCCCATGTCCAGCATCCGGTCGGCCTCGTCCAGCACAAAGATCTCCAGCGCGGAGAAGTCCAGCAGCTTCTGCTGGTAGAGGTCGATGAGCCGCCCCGGGGTGGCCACCAGGATGTCCACGCCCCGCTTGAGCTGCTCCACCTGGGGATTCTGGCCCACGCCGCCGAAGATGACGGCCGAGCGCAGGGGCAGATTCCGGCCGTAGGCGGAAAAGCTCTCCTGAATCTGGAGGGCCAGCTCCCGGGTGGGGGTGAGGACCAGCGCGCGGATGGGCCGGCCCTTTTTGGGCGCGGCGGAGAGCCGCTGGAGAATCGGCACGGCAAAGGCGCAGGTCTTGCCTGTGCCGGTCTGGGCGCAGCCCAGCACGTCCCGCCCCTTCAGGGCCGGCGGGATGGCCTGTTCCTGGATGGGGGTGGGCCGCTCGTAGCCCAGATCGGCCAGCGCCCCCAGGATGGGCGCCATGAGGCCAAGGTCGTGAAAGGTCATGTGTCTCGAATCCTTTGCTTCTGATTTATGCGCGGGAGGTCCCGCGGGACACGTCAACGCCCGCCGGGCAGGCCAGCGGGCGTATGGATCATATCGTGTTTAGTATAGCACATTTTCAGGAAATTACAAGGGGTCTTGCCCCCCTGCGGGCCGCAGGGGGCAAAGTTTCCCCGGTGCGGACCTTTTCGCTTGTCCCCCTTTCCGCTCCTGTGTTATAATGGAGAAAAGCCGCGCCCGCCGCTCCGGCGGGCCATCACCGGGGGTCCGCCCCCGCACAGGAGGTCCGATCTGGATGGACAAACACCTCTTTCAGCAGCTGCCCAAGATGGATGTGCTGCTCGCCCACCCCGTTCTTCTCACCGCGCAGGAGGAGGGGGTACCCTATTACGCCCTGAAGGAGGCCGCCCGGGCCCGGCTGGACCGGCTGCGCCGGGGCATTCTGGACGGGAGCGTGGAGGCCCTGCCCGGTCTGGACGCTCTGGCGGTTCAGACCGTGGAGCAGGCCCGGAGGGCCTGCCGCCCCCATCTGCGGGCGGTCATCAACGCCACCGGCGTGGTGCTCCACACCAACCTGGGCCGCGCCCCGCTGGGGGAGGCCGCCGCGCGGGCCGTGTATGAGGCCGCCCGGGGCTACTCCAATCTGGAATACGACCTGGAAGAGGGCCGCCGGGGCAGCCGCTTCTCCCATGTGGACGGGCTTCTCTGCTCCCTCACCGGGGCGGAAGCCGCCCTGGCGGTGAACAACAACGCCGCGGCCGTATTTTTGATGCTCTCCGCCCTGGCCGCCGGGAAAAAGGTGGCCATCTCCCGGGGGGAGCTGGTGGAAATCGGCGGGTCCTTCCGGGTGCCTGAGATCATGGCCCGCAGCGGGGCCCAGCTCATCGAGGTGGGCACCACCAACAAGACCCATCTCTCCGACTACCGCCGGGCGGTGGAGGAGCAGGGGGCCGAGATTTTGCTGAAGGTCCATACCAGCAATTTCCAGCTCATCGGCTTCACCGAGGAGGTCTCCCTGGAGGACCTGGTGTCCCTGGGCCGGGAGAAGGGTATTCCCGTCTTTCACGACCTGGGCAGCGGGGCTCTCTTCGACGACCCGGCCCTGGGCGTGCCCGCCGGTCCCACGGTGGAGGAGAGCGTCAAGGCCGGCGCCGACGTGGTCTGTTTCTCGGGGGACAAGCTGTTGGGCGGCCCCCAGGCGGGCATTGCCCTGGGCAAAAAAGAGTACATCCAGGCCATGAAGAAGAACCAGTTCGCCCGTGTGGTGCGCATCGACAAGCTGACTCTGGCCGCGCTGGAGGCCACGCTGCGCTTCTATCAGGACCACGCTCTGGCCGCCAAGAGCATTCCGGTGCTCTCCATGCTGGGGGCCGGCCAGGAGACCCTGAAGGCCCGCGCCCTGGAGCAGGCCCGGCGGCTGGAGGAGCGCCTGGGCGCGCGGTGCGCCGTGTCCACCGCCCCCGATGTGGGCGAGGTGGGGGGCGGCAGCCTCCCCGGCGTGCCCCTGCCCACCTGGGTGGTGGAGCTGCACCCCGCTCATCTCTCGGTCGCCGCGCTGGAGACCGCTCTCCGGGCCTGGGAGACCCCCATCGTGGGCCGGGTGAGCCACGACCGCTATCTGCTGGACCCCCGCACCCTCACCGCCGGAGACTGGGAGGAGATCCTCCGGGCCCTGGACGCCATTCTGGATTAAAAAGGAGCGCTCTCCATGAAACATATCATCATCGGCACCGCCGGCCACGTGGACCACGGCAAGACCTGCCTCACCCGGGCTCTCACCGGGGTGGACACCGACCGCCTGAAGGAGGAGCAGAAGCGCGGCATCACCATCGAGATCGGTTTTGCCGAGCTCACCCTCCCCAACGGCCAGCGCGCCAGCATCATCGATGTGCCCGGTCACGAAAAGTTCATCCGTAACATGCTGGTGGGGGCGGCCGGCATGGACGTGGTCCTCCTGGTAGTGGCCGCCGACGAGGGATTTATGCCCCAGACCCGGGAGCATCTGGGCATTTTGTCCCTGCTGGGCGTGCAGAACGGCATTATCGTCCTCACCAAGGCCGACATGGTGGACGAGGAGTGGCTGGAGGCCGTGGAGGAGGAGGCCCGGGAGACCGTTCAGGGCACCTTTTTGGAGAACGCCCCCATTCTCGCCGTGTCCTCCTACACCGGGCAGGGCATTGAGGAGCTCAAGCAGCTCATTGTCAAACTGGTGGAGGGGGCCGACCAGCGCAATCAGGACCGGCCCTTCCGCCTGCCGGTGGACCGGGTATTCTCGGTGGACGGCTTCGGCACGGTGGTCACCGGCACCCTCATCGAGGGCTCCATGCAGCTGGGCGAGGAGGTCTCCATCTACCCCGCCGAGAAAAAGGCCCGCATCCGGGGACTCCAGACCCACGACAAGGCCGAGGAGCGGGCCAGCGCCGGCATGCGGGTGGCGGTAAACCTCTCGGGCATCGACAAGGCCGACATCAAGCGGGGGGACACTCTGGCCCGGCCCGGCTCCATGGTCCTCTCCCATCAGATGGATGTGCAGCTCTCGGTTCTCAAGGACTCCCCCTACGCCATTAAGAACGACACCCGGCTCCACTTCCACCACGACACCCACGAGATGGTGTGCAAGTGCGTCATCCTGGGCAAGGATACCCTGGAGCCCGGGGAGACGGGCTACGCCCAGCTGCGCTTTCAGGAGGATGTGGCCGTGAAGAACGGCGACCACTACGTGGTGCGCTTTTTCTCCCCCCTGGTGACGGTGGGCGGCGGCGTGATCCTCAACGCCGCTCCCGGCCGCCACAAGCGCAACGACCCCGCCGTGCTGGAGGGGCTGGCCGCCCGGGCCTCCGGCTCTTCGGAGCGGCAGGTGGTGGAGGCCCTGCGCCAGGCCGGCTCCGCCATGCCCAAGAAACACGACCTGGCCAAAGCCGCCGGTCTTACCGACGCCGAGCTGGACGAGGTTCTCGCCCAGATGCTGGAGGAGGGCCGTGCGGTGGAGCTGGCCGGCCGCTACGTGGACCACGACACCATCGAATCTCTCTGGGAGAAGGCTGTCAAGCTCCTGGGCGACTACCACAAGGTCCAGCCCCTCCAGCCCGGTATGAACCGGGGAGAATTCCGGGGCAAACTCCTGCCCACCGCCTCTCCCACCGCCATCGACGCCCTTATCGACTACTATGCCCAGCACCGGGGGCTGCGCATCGAGGGGCCCACCATCGCCCTGCCCGATTTCCAGGTGGTGTGGAATTCGTTCTACACCGGCCTGAAGGACCAGATTCTGGACCTGTACGGCAAGGCCGGGCTCTCGCCCGAGAATCTGGACGACGTGCTGGCCTCGTTCGGCAAAAAGCAGGAGGGCGCCCGGCAGGTGGTCACCCGCCTGTGCTACGACGGGGAGCTGGTGGCCCTGAACGCCCAGCTGCTGCTGCGCCGGGATTTCTATGACAAGGCCCTCTCCGCTCTGCGGGACCTCTTTGCCGGGAAGCCGGAACTCTTGCTGGCTGAGTTCCGGGACGCCCTGGGTATTTCCCGGAAATACGCTCTGGCCCTGCTGGAGTACTGGGACAGCGAGGGGCTGACCAAAAAGACCGGGGATGTCCGGGTGGCTGCAAAAAAATTCTAACGGCGAAAGCGAGAAAATTTTTGCATAACTCGTTGACGAATCCCTTTCCTTTTGCTATAATATAAGGCACTGTGTATGGGTTTTCTCCATAAAACCCATACACTTACCTGGGGATAGAAGGGTATCTGGTGAGCCCCGCGGTCTTCAAAACCGTAGAGGGCGGCGTTCCCGCCTTGGTGAGTTCGATTCTTACCTGTCCCCGCCAAAACGCCCGCGCTCAGTTGAGCGCGGGCGTTCTTTTCTGTCGCAACAGATTCCAGCTCCTGCAACAGGTTTTAGGAGTTCCGACTGTGGTCCCGGTACTGTTAAAACCACATGTACAACTTGCACATATGAAGGCAAGTCTTGCAAAGAGTATGACCCCCTTACAAGACAAAATGCAAGACAAAATACTCCCCAGGGCACTGGTGCCCTGGGGAGTTCTTCTTTGTGTCTAAGTTGGACACGCTATTCTCCTTTAGTCCGGCTCGCCGCCGTCCTTCCCCTCTCCCGGCTCGTCCACGGAGCTCTGGAGGGCGGAGATGGCCCGGGTGAGCCAGCCGGGGATCCTGGCCCCCAGGGCTCCGGCGTTCTCGATGATGGAGCCGCACTCGGTGAGGATGTACCAGACCACCACCAGGGGGCAGAGGAACACCTCGTAGGAGAAGGGGAGGCTCAGGCCGGGGAAGTGGGCGAGCAGGCTGCCCACCAGCAGGTCCAGGATGCCGGCCACGATCACCGCCACCACCGCCCCCAGCTTGTGCCAGATGCCGTCCCGGGCCACCTTGGAGGACCACGCCCCCGACCGGAGGGCGGCGCAGGAGCCGGTGATGTAGTCGATGGCCATGCAGGCGATCCAGGCGAGCACCAGAGAGCCGAACCACCCCCACAGGGCGGTCAGGGCGGCGCAGAAGGCGCTCAGCGCGGCCTTCAGGGTGTTGATGTGCTCCATAACGGCCCCCTCTCAGTCCAGCAGGCCCAGGCGGTCCAGCCAGACCAGGGCCTGCAAATTGCTCGCGTAGACGCTCACGGCGTGGGACTGGGGGTCCTCGGCCAGCAGGCCCTTTTTGTAAGCCTTCTCGGCGCTCCCCCGGGCCCAGTCGGGCATGTCCGCAAACCAGTGATAGAGCTCCATGGTGTCCTCCTTCCGGCCGCCCCCCTCGTCCCGGGCGGCGCGGAGCGCATAGTCGGGCAGGCAGTAGCCCCGGATGTACCGCCCGCCCACGGCGATCTCCCGGGTGGCCACCCTGCCGCCCTTGTTGCCCTCGATGACGGTGATCGTGCCCCCCGCAACGCCGCAGACCACCCCCACGTGGTTGGGGGCGCCCAGGCAGTCCCCCCGGCCGGCGTCGCTCCAGCAGTAGAGGAGGATATCCCCCTCCTCGGGGATATAGCCGTCGTCCTCCACCCAGCGGCCGGCGGCCTGGTAGAGCGCGATCATGGCCGAGCAGGAGCACTCGGGCAGGATGATGTCCGCCAGGCCGGCGGCGATCCCCGCGGCGGTGACGGCGGCGGCGCACCACTCGTCCCCCGCCTGCATGGCGTAGCCCCGGGGCAGGGGCCGCTGCCGGTTGTAGACGGCCAGGATGTCCAGGTAGCGGCCGTTCTGCTCCCCCCAGCCCAGCCAGCCCCGGAAGGTCCGCACCAGACGCCCCCGCAGGGCCCGTTCGGCGGCGGTCATACCCGCTCCTCCAGGCCGGCCGCGAAGGTGTCCCTGTCCCGGTTCTCCTCCTGGGCCAGAGCGAAGATGTTCCACAGGTATTTGGTCAGAAAACGCATGTTTTTTCCTCCTTTTGGGGGCCAAATGCGGCCGCATAGATGTCGCTCATGGGCACTCCCCCCTTACATGGCGACCAGCGCGCCGTCGCCGGTGGGCTGGAAGGCCAGGAAAAAGCCGCCGCCGTCCAGATCCTGCCCGGGGATCATGCCTGTGCTTGTCGGGCCGTCAAACTTAAAATAGCCCTGGTATCCGTCAATCCGCACCACAACCAGCGTGCCCCTGGGCACCTGGACGGACGTGGCGTTGACCACCTTATCCTCGTACAGGAACGACGGGGCGCCCCCCACCTGGGTGGAGATGGTCACCGTCTCGGGCTGGGGGCTCATCTGGGCCGTGCCGGTCAGCCAGATTCCCCCGGCGCTCGTGAAGCTCTTGCCCGCGGCCACGTCGGCGGGGGTGGCGTTGCCGAAGTTTGTGCTCTCCGTCTCCAGGATGACCGGGCTGCCCTTGGCCAGATACCCGCCATCCTGGGTGTAGGCCTCCAGCTTGACGTTGTAGCCGTCGAAGGAGGGGGACGGCACCGGCGCCTGGAACCCATACCACGTGGGGATGCTTCCGGTGATTTTCTCGCCCTTGACGTAGGCGGTCTTGCCCCCCAGGATGTCGTTCGCCGTGGCGGTGGCGTCGCCGGAGGGGTCGGCGGGGATGTCCTCCACCAGCTCCGGGTAGCCGTCCAGGGTGATGGTGCTCTCCACCGTCACGCCCTTGGCCTCGATGGCCGCTTTGAGCTGCAATTTCGCCTCGTTCAGGCGCTCGATCTC
>DWYC01000058.1 GCA_019118925.1 Candidatus Flavonifractor intestinipullorum
TGAACTCGGCGGCCATCCAGTCCATGACGCACTTGTCGAAGTCGTCGCCGCCCAGGCGGTTGTTGCCGGCGGTGGCCAGCACCTCGATCACGCCGTCGTCGATGTCCAGAATCGAGACGTCGAAGGTACCGCCGCCCAGGTCGTAGACCATGACCTTCTGGGCGCTCTCCTTATCTACGCCGTAGGCCAGGGCCGCGGCGGTGGGCTCGTTGATGATACGCTTGACGTCCAGACCGGCGATCTTGCCGGCGTCCTTGGTGGCCTGGCGCTGGGCGTCGGTGAAGTAGGCGGGCACGGTGATGACCGCCTCGGTGACGGTCTGGCCCAGATAGGCCTCGGCGTCGGTCTTGAGCTTCTGGAGAATCATGGCGCTGATCTCCTGGGGCGTGTAGGACTTGCCGTCGATGGTCACCTTGTAGTTGGAGCCCATCTCGCGCTTGATGGAGCTGATGGTCCGGTCGGGGTTGGTGATGGCCTGGCGCTTGGCCACCTGGCCCACAATGCGCTCGCCGTCCTTGGAGAAGGCCACCACCGACGGGGTGGTGCGGTTGCCCTCCGCGTTGGGGATGACGACGGCCTCGCCGCCCTCCATGACCGCCACGCAGGAGTTTGTTGTACCCAGGTCGATACCGATAATCTTAGACATAACGCAATTCCTCCAATATATTGAAACGATGTTTTCTATTTATGAAACGGATTTATTTCTTCACTTAGTTGGCCACCTTGACCATGGCCGCCCGGATGACCTTCTCCCCGGCGCGGAAGCCAGCCTGAAAGACCTCCACCACAATTCCGGCGCCCACGCTCTCGTCCTCCACGTGCATGACGGCGTTGTGGACGTTGGGATCAAAGGGCTCGCCCTGGGCGGGAATCTCCTCCACGCCCAGTTTGGCCAGGACGTCCTTGAGACCCGTCATGGTCATCTCCACGCCCTTTTTATAGGCCGCATCGGCGGTCTCCTGCTTCAGGGCCCGCTCCAGATTGTCGTACACCGGCAGGAATGCCAGCACCGCGTCGGCCTTGGCCGAGGTATAGGCGTCGTTCTTCTCCTTGGTGGTGCGCCGGCGGTAATTGTCGTACTCCGCGGCCAGACGGAGGTATTTGTCCTCCTGCTGGGCCACCTGATCTTTCAGGGATTCCAGCTCGGCGAGCAGAGGATCGGGAGCTCCGGTGTTCTCGCGCTCCGCCGCGCACTCCTGGTCCTGCGGAGAAGTCTGAGCCTGGGTGGACTCCGGCGCGGTCCCGGCGGCGTTCTCCTCCGCCTGGGGCTCGGGCGCGGCCTGCTGTTTCTCTTTCTTACTCACAGAGCATTACCTCCTGTTTTGGTCTGATCCGTATCCTTGTCCCCGCCGGGCGCCTCGGGCAGCTCCCCGTGGTTGAAAAGACGGGTGAGCCCCTGGGCAAAGTAGGCCAGGCGGGCGGTAATTTTGGCATAATCCATCCGGGTGGGTCCCACCACGCCGATGACGCCCCGCATTCCGTCGCCGATGTCGTAGCTGGCCATCACGACGCTGGTCTCCTTCAGGGCGTCGGCCACATTCTCCGGGCCGATGAGGATGCGCATGGGCCCGCCCTGTGGCACGGGGAAGCGGCTCTCATCCTGCACATCGGAGAGGTAGCTCATCAAAGGCTGGGCCCGCTCCAGATTCTGATACTCCGGCAGCTCCAGCAGGTGGGCCAGCCCCGCGGTGTGCACCCGCCGCTGCTCCAGGCTCTCCAGCACCTCCATGGCGAAGGAGACCACCAGGCTGATGAGTCCGTAGGCCTCGCCCGCGGCGTGCTGGGCCACCCGCATCAGCTCGGGGGTGATCTGGTCCAGCGTCAGGCCGGTAAAAGTGGTGTTGAGCAGAGTATTGAGCATCTGCAACTGGGCCTCGGTCAAATCGGAGGGCAGCTGTACCAATTTGTTGCGCACCACATTGCTGTCGGTCATCACCACGATGATAAAGGCGTTGCGTTCCACCATCAGCAGGTCAAAGCGCCGGATCGTCACCCGCTCCATTCCGCTGGAGAGGGCGAACGCGGGGTAGTTGGTCAATTGGGATACCACCCGCCCGGCCTGGTCAATGACCCGGTCCAGCTCCTGCATCTTCAGCCGCAGGGCCTGATTGATCCGCTCGGTCTCCTGCACCGAGAGCTTGTGGGCCTCCATCAGTTCGTTGACGTAGAACCGGTAACCCTGGGGCGAGGGAATGCGCCCGGCTGAGGTGTGGGGCTTTTCCAGCAGCCCGAGGGCTTCCAGGTCGGCCATCTCATTGCGGATGGTGGCCGAGGAGAGCTTCCGGTCCAAAAACTCCGCCACCGATTTGGAGCCCACCGGCTCGGCCGTGGCGATATAGCTCTCAATGATGGCACGGAGGATGCGCTTTTTTCGTTCGCTCAGTTCCATAGCCATCCCCTCTTTGAAATCTTAGCACTCTATATCCCTGAGTGCTAATGATACTGTACCACCCGGCCCCGCAATTGTCAATAGGGCGGTTGTAAATTAAATGTGAACAAGCGGAAGAAATGGAAAGGGCAAAAAAATCCCCGCCCACCGGACAGGGGGCGGGGGAAAGTGCTAAACCGGCCACGGGTCTTCCCACTCCAGAACGGTGCCGGTGGTCAGGCGGAAAAAGTGTCCCGGGGCGGCTTCCTCCAGGAGGGAGAAGGCGGGCAGGCCGGTACAGTGGCCGGTGTGGACGGCCTTTACTCCCAGGGGGCCGGCGAGCCGGCGGGCCAGGGCGCGGACCTCCTCCGGGTCCCGGCCCAGGGAACCCATGCCGTATGGGCCCACCAGGTGGAATCCCCCCACCAGGGCGGCCACCTGCTGCCCGGGGAAGCGCTCCAGCACGCCCGCGACAATCTCCCCCGCCCCGGCGTGGCAGCAGGAGTTGAGGACCACCAGGCCCTCCGCGGTTTCGGCTACCAAGGACTGCTCGTGGGGTACGGTGTCGGGCAGAAGGTGGAGGCCGGGAGCCAGGGTCCGGGGGCCGTCGGAGAGGTCAAAGCGGTCGGCCCAGGCCGAGAACAGCGCCGGGTCCACCCCGGCGGGGCGCTTTTCCGGGTCGGCGGTGTCCCGGCGGTACTCCTCCCGGGCGAAGGGCCGGGCGTAGACTTTGGCGCGGCGGTTCCGGGCAAAAAAGGCGGGAAGTCCCCCGGCGTGGTCGTCGTGGCCGTGGGAGAGGACGACCCCCTCCACCCGCGCCAGGTCCAGGCCCAGGGCGTCGGCGTTGGCGGCAAAGGCCCCGCTGGTGCCGGTATCCAGAAGCCAGGCCCGCCCCCGGTACTCTAAATATAAGGAGAGCCCGTGTTCGCAGGGCAGGCCGCAGTAGGAGAAGTTCTCAATGAGAACGGTGAGACGGAACATAGGCGCTCCTTTCCGGGCGGCGGGCGGTTAAAGCCCAACCCGCTCCCGCTGAATGGCGGACAGGCCCTCAATCAGGGCCTCCACATCCGCCCGGGTGCTCTCCGGGGAGAGGGACACCCGCAGCACCCCCATCAGAGTGCGCTTGGGCAGACCCAGGGCGGCAAAGACGTGGCTGGGCTTCCCCTTGTGGCAGGCCGAGCCCGAGGAGACGCACACCCCCCGGTCGCTCAGGGCCCGCACCAGCATTTCGCTGGGGTAGCCGGGCAGGGAGATGGCAAAGATATGGGGGGCGTCCCCGGCGGAGACCACCTCCAGTCCGGGCACCCTGGCCTGGAGCTCGTGGAGGGCCCGGGCCTTGAGCTGGGCCATCTGCTCCCGGAAGGCCCGGCCCTGGGCCTCCCACAGGGCGCAGGCCGACGCCAGGGCGGCGATCTGGGCGGTGGGCTCGGTGCCCGAGCGCATCCCGTTCTCCTGCCCGCCCCCCCGCAGCAGGGGGGGGAGGCGCAGCCCGGCGCGGATATACTGCACGCCGATCCCCTTGGGGGCGCCGATCTTATGGCCGCTGACGGTGAGCAGGTCGACCCCCAGCCCCTCCGGCGTGAAGGGCACCTTGCCGAAGGCCTGCACCGCGTCGGTGTGGAAGAGAATATCGGGCGAGTAGTCCTTGACCAGCCGGGCGCACTCGGCCACGGGCTGGAGGCTGCCCAGCTCGTTGTTCACCAGCATCATGGACACCAGTACCGTGTCCTCCCGCAGGGCGGCGCGCAGGTCCTCCGGATGGACATGGCCCCGCCGGTCGGGCTTAAGGCGGGTCACCGTCCAGCCCTGGGCCTCCAGGGCCTTGAGGGGTTCCAGCACGGCGGCGTGCTCGATGGCGGTGGTGACGATATGCCTGCCCCGGTGGCGGCCATATGCGTCGGCGGCCTGAATGGCCCAGTTGTCCCCCTCGGTGCCGCAGGAGGTGAAAAAAACCTCCTCCGGCCGGCAGCCCAGGGCCCGGGCCACCCCGGCCCGGTGGTCCCGGAGCCGCTGGGCGGCCTCCTGCCCGAAGGCGCAGCGGGCGGAGGGGTTGCCGAAACCGGCGGTCATCTCCTCCAGAGCGGCCTGGGCGGCCTGGGGCCAGACCCGGGTGGTGGCGGCGTTGTCCAGATAAGCGAACATAGTGGAGCTCTCCCTCGTTTCTTTTTGCATCGACATGACAATAACATTCTATCTTTCTCCCCCTGGAAAGTCAAGAATGACGAAAATGCCGCCCGGGCTTGACAAGAGAGGGAAAATCCCGCATACTATGGTTACACGGAAAACCTAGAAAGAAGGTATGAAAATGAGCGCCATCCGGCTGAAGGACGGGATCTGGTCGGTGGGGGTACTCAACCCCTCCCTGCGGGTCTTTGATATTGTGATGGAATCCAAGTACGGCACCTCGTACAACGCGTATCTGGTGACGGGCGAAAAGAACGTGCTCATTGAGACGGTCCACGCCGACTATTTTGAGGAATATCTGGACAACATCCGTCAGGTTCTGCCTCTGGAGCAGGTGGATTACCTGATTATGAACCACAACGAGCCCGACCACTCGGGCAGCGTGGCCAAGCTTCTGGAGCTGGCCCCCAATCTGACCATCTTCTGCACCGCCGCGGGCAAGAAGCACCTGGAGGACATCACCAACCGGGCTTTCCCGGTGCAGGTGGTCAAGGCCGGGGACAAACTGGATCTGGGCGGCGGCCGGGCGCTGGAGTTCATCCCCGCCCCCATGCTCCACTGGGCCGACTCCATGTTCACCTGGGATGCGGCGGACAAGGTGGCCTTCACCTGCGACTTCCTGGGCTGCCACTTCTGCGAGCCCACCATGCTGGACCGGAATATCCACGACAAGTCTGCCTACGAGGGAGAGCGGGCATACTACTACCAGGGCATTTTTGGGCCCTTCAAATCCTTTGTGCTGGCGGGGCTGGACAAGCTGCCCGCCGAGGCGGAGATGGTCTGTCCCAGCCACGGCCCCGTGCTCACGGAGACCCTGGCCGAGTGCCGGGCGCTCTACCGGAGCTGGAGCACCCCCGCTCCCAGGGAAAAGAAGCTGGCCGCGGTGATCTATGCCTCGGCCTACGGCTGCACCGCCGCCCTGGCTCAGGCCGCCGCCGGCGCGCTGGAGGCCGACGGCTATGAGGTGCGCTGCCTGGACGTGGTAAAAGAGGGCCTCGCCGCCTGCGCCCAGGCCGCCAACGAGGCCGGCGTCCTCCTGGTGGGCGCGCCCACCATCAACCGGGACGCCCCCAAAGCAGTCTGGGACGTGCTGGCCAGCATCGACGCGGTGAACACCAAGGGCCACTCCGCAGGGGCCTTCGGCGCCTACGGCTGGAGCGGCGAAGCCCCCGGGATGCTCCACACCCGTCTGAGCCAGCTCAAGCTGGCCACCCCGGAGCAGCCCTTCCGGGTCCTCTTCACCCCCACAGGGGACGACCAGGCCGCCATGGCGCAGTATGCGCGTACGGTGGCGGCTCTGTCCAAATAAAAGCATAAAATCAAAGTATAAGCGTTCGAAGAAAAGGAGAATGTACAATGGATAAGTATGTCTGCACGGCCTGCGGTTATGTCTACGACCCTGCGGTGGGGGATCCCGACCACGGCATCGCCCCCGGCACCCCCTTTGAGGCTCTGCCCGAGGACTGGGTCTGCCCCCTGTGCAGCCTGGGCAAGGACGTCTTTGAGAAGGAGTAAACCTTCCGACAGGAACCCGGCGCGCCGCCCCTGGTGAGGCGGCGCGCTTTTTTCACCCCGGTGAAACTTTTCCCGGGGTCCGGCCGTCTGCTCTGTGACGGAAGAAAGGAGAGGCGATATGGATTCCGCAGCGCTGCAGCAATTTGTGGAGGATCAGATCCTGGAACAATATCCCGCCCTTTACCGTCTGGCCTTCACCTATGTCAAAAACCCCGACGACGCCATGGACGTGGTTCAGGAGAGCGTGTATAAAGCCATGCGCGGGTGCGCCCAGGTCCAAAACCGGGAGGCGGTGCGCAGCTGGCTGTGCCGAATTGTGGTCAATACCGCGCTGGATCTGCTGCGCGGGCGCAGCCGGGAGGTGCTCACCGACATCCTGCCGGAAAGCGGGCGGGAGGACGTGTACGCTGACCCTGACCTGCTGCGGGCCCTGGATGTGCTGGACGAGCGGGAGCGCACCGTGGTCGTTCTCCGCTTTTTCCAGGAACTCAAGCTCCACGAGATCGCCCAGGTCACCGGGGAAAATTTGAATACGGTCAAGACCATACTCTACCGAAGCCTGAAAAAACTCAAGGCCTACCTCACGGAAGGAGAGGACGAGCGTGAACGAACACGACATGAAGGACTTTAAGGCGGCCTATGACGCGATCCCGGTTCCGAAGGAGCTGGAGGGGCGGGTCCGCGCCTCCCTGCAGGCGGCGAAGCAGGAGCAGCGCCGGAACAAGGCGCGCAAGCGCCGGCTGCTCTGGCAGCGGACCGGCGCGGGGGCCGCGGCCGCCATGGCGGCGGTGGTGCTGCTGGCCAACTCCAGCCCGGTGGTGGCCCGGGCCATGGAGCAGGTCCCCGTGCTGGGAGCCATCACCCGGGTGGTGACCTTCCGGACCTTTGAAGATCAGGGAGAGCGCACCCAAGCCCACGTGGAGGTTCCACAGGTGGAGGGAGGGAGCGAGGCGCTCAACGACGCCATCGCGGCCTATACCGACACCATCATTGAGCAGTACCAGGCCGACGCCGCCCGGGTGGAGGGCGCCGGCGTGGAGGCCGAGAGCAACCACTACTCCCTGGACCTGAGCTATCAGGTGGTCACCGACAATGACCGCGTGTTTGCCCTGCGGTTTAACCAGACCCTGGTAATGGCCAGCGGCGTGGAGTCGGTGAAGATCTACGATGTGGACAAAGCCACCGGAGAACTTTTGACGCTGGACGATCTCTTCCAGCCGGGGAGCGACTATCTGAGCGTGCTCACGGAGAACATCCAGGAGCAGATGCGCGCGCAGATGGCCGCCGACAGCGAGGTGTACTACTGGGTGGACTCGGAGCATGAGGGCCTGAACTTTACCCGCCTGGAGGCGGACACCGCCTTCTATCTCAACGACAGCGGCGAGCTGGTCCTGGTCTTTGACGAGGGGGAGGTCGCCCCCATGTATATGGGCGTGGTGGAGTTTACCATCCCCAGCGACGTCCTTTCGGGCCTCGCCGACCCCGCTTATCTGGGCTGAGCCCCGCTTCCGGCGCACCCCCGCCGCCCCTCCGGGCGGCGGGGGTTTTTCTGCGTAATAGGGGCGCCCGAAAAAAAGAAAAAATTTTTTTCAACCTCTGCGATAAAAAGCCCTCCTCCGCCGTTATCTGGGTGAAAGGACAAAAACCACCGGCTCCCGGCCGGGCGTGAAACAAAGAAAGGAAGGAATCGAGATGAAATTCAACTGGAAACGTACCATTACCGTTCTCACCGTAGCCGGTCTCCTCACCGCGGGGGCCGCGGCCGCCAGCGCGGTCCGGCAGACCATTACCGCCCAGCTCCGCCCCGACATCACCGTGGAGCTCAACGGCAGCAAACAGGCGCTCCAGGACAGCCAGGGCAATCCGATCTACCCCATCAGCTACAACGGCAGCACCTATCTGCCCATCCGGGCCATCGGCGAGACCATGGGCCTGACCGTCGACTGGGACAGCGCCACCCAGACGGTGGACCTGGTGGGTGAGGTGGCCAGCAGCAGCAATCCGGGCAACACCGACCTGCCCACCACCGGCTCCGACGGGGAGACCTACATCGGCCGGGCCAAGGCCAAGGCGATCGCCCTGGCGGACGCGGGGCTGGCCGAAAGCGGCGTCACGTTTATCCGCGTGGACATGGACCGGGACGACGGCCGCTGGGTCTATGAGGTGGAGTTCTACTACGGCAGCAAGGAGTACGACTACGACATCGACGCCCTGACCGGCGACATCCGCAGCCGGGACTATGATGTGGAGAACTTCACCATTCCCACCAGTTCGGGCAGCGACATCGGCGCGGAGAAGGCCAAGAGCATCGCCCTCTCCCACGCGGGCCTCACCTCCAGCCAGGTCACCTTCGTCAAGGTGGAGCGGGACTGGGACGACGGCCGCCTGACTTATGAGGTGGAGTTCTATCAGGACGGCAAGGAGTACGACTATGAGATCGCCGCCTCCGACGGCACGGTCCTCAGCGTGGACTACGACGCCGAGTCCTACCGCCACTCCAGCGCGGGCAGCGCTTCCGGCGATACCATCACCGCCGACGAGGCTAAGGCCATCGCCCTGGAAAAGGCCGGCCTGTCCTCCGGTGACGTGACGTTCCAGAAGGTGGAGCTGGACCGGGACGACGGTTGCTGGGAGTACGAGCTGGAGTTCCGCAGCGGCCGCACGGAGTATGAGTACACCATCCACGCCCGGACTGGCGCGGTGCTGGATGCCGAGGTGGACCGGGACTAAGGGCGATTGAATCCAGGCCCGCTTTCTGTTATACTGATTCCGTGCACTCAGCGGCGCGGGGGCGGCGTGTGTCCG
>DWYC01000059.1 GCA_019118925.1 Candidatus Flavonifractor intestinipullorum
GAAAACCCGGCGGAATATCCGGCGGGTTTTCCGGCACACTAGGGCCAGTGGAAAAAAGGAGGCGGCGGTTTTGCTGATCGTATTTTTCCGGGTGCTGCTGATCTACCTGTTGATTACCGCCTGCCTGCGGCTGATGGGCAAGCGGCAGTTGGGACAGCTGCAGCCCGCCGAGCTGGTGGTCACCATCCTGGTCTCCAACATCGCCACCATGGCCATCGAGGACGCCAACGTGCCGCTGCTCAGCGGGGTGGTGCCCATTTTGGCGCTGGTCTGCTTCGATGTGCTGGTCTCCGCCCTGGCCCTGCGCTCCAAGCGGGTGCGGGAGCTGGTCTCCGGCAGCCCCAGGATCATCATCCGGGACGGGCAGATCGACCAGCACCAGCTGCGGGAGCTGCGGTTTACCATCGACGACATGATGGAGCAGCTGCGGGCCAAGGATGTCTTCGACATCCGCCAGGTGGCCTTCGCCATTGTGGAGACCACCGGGGCGTTTTCGGTCTATCTGAAGCCGGAGGCCCAGCCCGCCACCGCCGGGATGCTCCAGCCAAGCCCCGCCGGCAGCCCCGCGCCCCCGGTGGTGGTGATCTCCGACGGGGCGGTGATCGAGAGCGCCCTAAGCTACTGTAACCTGCGCCCCCAGTGGCTGCAAAAGGTGCTCCAGCAGGAGGGCTACCAGCCCCGGCAGGTGTTCCTCATGACCTGTGACCGCCAGGCTCAATACCTGATCGTACCCAAACAGGCCGGGAGGGCGGCCGGATGAAGCGGGTGTGGATCGCAGTGGGCCTGGTGGCGGTGATTTTGGCGGGGGGAATGCTGGCCCTCTGGCACCTGGAGGGGATCGCCGGGGGACTGCAGGCCACCCTGGACCAGCTGGCCCAGGCGGTGGAGGAACGGGAGGACGGGCGGATCCTGGCACTGGCCCGGCAGTTCCAGGATCAGTGGGAGGGGGTGGAGCCGGGCATCCGCCGGTATATCCACCACGACGAGCTGGACGCCATCACCGGCGGCTGTGCCCGGCTGGCCGCCCTGGCCCGCTACCGGGACTACGGGGAGCTGGCAGCGGAGACCGACCGGATGCGCCACCTGGTGGCCCACATCCTGGAGTCGGAGCGGCCCACCCTGGGCAACATCCTCTAGGGTATGGAAAAGGGGCGGGGGATTTTCCCCCGCCCCTTTTGGGACAAAACCGGGATCTTATACGGTTTCCAAAAGCTTCTCGGTAATGCGCAGGGATACCTGGGCATAGTAATTGGCCTCCTGGGGGGTGAGGGTACCGTCGTCCAGCGCCTCAAACTCCTCCATCGCCTGGGCATAGCGGTTCATGAAGTCGCTGTAGTCGGCCAACATCTCCAAAACATTGTCCGACTGGGCATAGGACTGCATAAACGCCACATACTCATCGAAAAATGCCTCATAGCTCTCCATCGCCTGCCGGAAGGCGGGGCGGATACCGTCCGCGGGAATGGGCTCCGAGGCGGCGGGCTCCGCCTCTGGGAGGGACTCCGGCGCGGACGAAATTTCCGGCAGCGGGACGGATTCCGGCTCCGGAACCGCTTCCGGCTCCGAAGGCACCTCCGGCTCCGAGGTCAGTTCCGGCTCTGGCGCAGTGGCCTGAAGGATCCTGTCCACGTCCGTCTCACCATCATAGAAACCTCTCCAGACGTCCGAATAGGTGTCGTAGGTGCTGCTCCAGGCGTCTGAATAGGCCTCATACATGCCGGACCAGGCATCAGAATAGGCCTCATACATCTCCGACCACCGGTCCGAGTAGGCGCTGTGGGGCGCGTCCTCCAACAGGGTATCGCACCGGTCATAGAGCTCTCCATAGGCGTCATCCCAGGCGTCGTAGTAGTCCTCCATCCCATCGTCCCACACGTCATAGAAATCCTCCAGGGCGCTGTCCCAGGTATCATAGTCCTCCACCCCCTGGGCCGCCACACACCGGAAGTAGTCCAGGCTCATCGCCTCGAAAGCGGCATATAGGGCCTGGGCATCCCGGAGGGATCCGCTATAGAACTCCGCCACGGCGGCACCGTTGGCCTCGTAGGTGTCGTAGGAGTCCCCCAGGGCCTCCAGCAGCAGGACGGATTCCTCCTCCACCGTCTGGGCGGCAGCTTCGGCCTCTGCTGTGACCGCGGCGAGGATGCTCTCCAGGTCCCGGCTATCGTAGGCGGGGGCGGGGCGGCGGCTTATGGACGCCTCCGCCTGGGAAGCGGCGGTGGAGACGGCGGCAGCGGAATGCACCCCACTGGCGGGCGCCGGTTCTCCAGAGCAGGCTGCCAACAGGCAAGCCAACGCCAACAGACAGGCAAGCACATCCAGATGCCGATGGCTCGGATGGCCGATCTTCTTTTTCATAGGATCTCCCCTTTTAAAAAATGAATTTATATCCTTTTCGGATATACAATACATTTTTAGAGGGGAGGGGCTGCCATGGAGATTGATTATCAGGCGATCGGCATCCGGGTGCGCCGGCTGCGCAAGGAGAAAGGCCTCACCCAGCAGGTGCTGGCTGAACAGGCAGGGGTGGAGCCCTCGAACATCTCTCACATCGAGCGGGGGGCCACCAAGCTGAGCCTGCCCACCCTGGTATGCCTGGCCAACGCCCTGGGCACCACGGTGGACGGGCTGCTCTGCGACAGCCTCCCCCAGGCACGGCAGCCATTTTTAGGGGAGATCGCCGGGCTATTGGCGGACTGCGACCACCGGGAGCTGAAGATCATCACCTCAACCCTGCGGGCGCTGCGGATGAGCCTGCGGGAGGAGGGCTGAGGGGGCGTCAAAAAGGGGCGGGGGAAAATCCCCCGCCCCTGCAGCGTGTCGAAAAATTCGACACGCTGCACGAGGGGGAACCGGATCGCTGCGGCCAGGGTCTTGCTCCCTCATCCCCCTCGTGGGCTCCCCCTCTTACAAAACCGCAAAGCGGTTTTGCGCTCCAAGGAGCTTTTGTCCGGCGCATGTCCGGACAAAAGCAGATTGCTGTAAAAAGGGGCGGGGGAAAATCCCCCGCCCCTTTTTAGGCGCGCCGGTATAGGTCTGCCAGCCACTTGGGCAGATCGGGAGAATTGGCCGCCGGCAAATAAGCCAGCGGACCGGCGGCCAATTCAGGCAGAGGGCGGCATTTTCCGCCCTAGGCGCGCCGTGGATGGTGTAGTTTGGCAAATCCCCCTCCTCCGGCGCGGGAGGGGGGCTTGGGCGGGAACCCCGGGCCCGGGCTGGCGCCACAGCGGGCAGCCCCTCAATTTGGGCAATCCACCGGCCCTTCTCCGCCTCAAATGCTCAGTAGCCCAGCTGCTCCCCCACCAGGATCACCTTCACCCGGTTGGCGATCCGCTGCTGGGACATGACCACATAGTCGCAGCAGATCCGCCCGTCGCCGTGGCAATCGTTGCAGGCGCCCAGCACCTTGCAGGGGGTGGCGGTGTTCAGCCGCACCGCGTTGGCCGGGGCCGCCACCTGGCGCAGGCGGGTCTGGGCCTCCTCCAGGTTGGTGACGATCTTGTTGTAACCGGCCACCACGATGACGCTCTTGGGGCCAAAGAGCATAGCCGCCACCCGGTTGCCGTTGCCGTCGATGTTATAGAGCTCCCCCGCCTCGGTGATGGCGTTGGTGCTGGTGATATAGGTATCGCAGGAGAACGCCTGGCGGAAGATCTTCTGGACATCCGCCCCCGCCGCATACCGGTCCAGATAGTCGTAGCGGCCGGACTTCAGATGCTCCAGCACGCCGCATTCGGACAGGGTCACCGACCCGCCGCAGGTGACCGTCTCCCCCTCCGCGCACAGCTCCTGGATCAGGGGGACCACCTCCTGGGCGGTCTTTACATAGTAGGCGGCCATCTTGTTGTTCTTCAGGTTGGCCATCGTCCGTTCGATCCGCTTTTCCACTACAGTCCTCAAATTTTCATCCATGCCGGTTCCCTCCATTTTAAAATTACGCAGTCCCTGCGTCTAAAAACAAAAAGCCTGCCAGCTCCGCGGGGGTTTTTGCCAGCGGCGCGCCCGGTTCCAGCAGCTCCTCCAGCCTGCCGAAGCCGTACCCCGCCCCCAAAAACGCCACCCCCGCCTGCCGGGCCCCCTCCAAATCGAAGCGGGTATCCCCGATGAGCACCGCCCGGGCGGGGTCACAGCCGGTCCGGGCCAGCACATCCCCGATCATCTGGGCCTTGGTGCGGGTGCCCCGGTCCTGCTCGTCCGAGCCCACGCAGGCATCCAGCAGGGCTGTAAGGCCGAACCGCCCCAGCAGCAGCCGGGCCATCCGCTCCGGCTTCAGGGTGGCCACCCCCAGCTTGGCCCCGGCGGCGTGCAGCCGCCCCAACAGCCCCTCCAGCCCCGGATAGACCTGGGACTGGTAGACCCCCTCCCGCTCATAGTCCGCCCGGAAAAGGCGCAGCGCCCGCTCCGCCATCTGGGGGGACATGCCCAGGTTCTCCTGGAACGCCTGGAAGAGGGGCGGCCCCACAAACCGCTCCAGCAGCTGCTGGCTGGGCGCGGGATACCCCAGCTCCTCCAGCGCCGCCCGCAGGGAGCGGAAGATCCCCGGGGAGGTGTCCACCAGGGTGCCGTCAAAATCCCAGATCACCAACTCATACCGCAGCCGCTCCAAAGGCGCGCCCCCTTTTTTATTGGCATTTGCTTTAGTATAGCATAGCCGCGGGGGAGAATCAAGAAAGGGGAGGCCCCAAGGCCTCCCCTTTCTTGCAGCGGATTTAGGGCTGGGCGGCCCCAAACTCCTTATACATCTGTTCATACCCCAGGCGCTGGTAGCCCAGGCGGGTATACAGCCGCCTGGCGCCGTCGTTATTGGGCTCGATCTCCAGGCGGATACGGGTCAAATCCTTGCCGTACTGCTCCTCGAAAGAGCGGAAATAGGCCGCCCCCAGGCCCCGCCCCTGGAACTGGG
This sequence comes from Candidatus Flavonifractor intestinipullorum, assembly GCA_019118925.1. GTDB lineage: Bacteria > Bacillota > Clostridia > Oscillospirales > Oscillospiraceae > Pseudoflavonifractor_A > Pseudoflavonifractor_A intestinipullorum. The sequence continues at coordinate 4,904 of DWYC01000059.1, forward strand.
GCCGGATATAGAGCTCCTCCAGCCAGGCGATCATCCCCCCCGACTCGTTGGACCAGGTGAAGGAGGCCAGGCCGTATCCCGCCGTCTGCCCCTCCTCGCTCAGGAGCATCCAGCCCTTTACAAACGGGCTGCCGGCGGCTATCTGGGCGAAGGTGTTTTCCAGATAGTGGTGGGGAACCGGGTGCAGGACGCCCGGAGAGTGGTAAAATTCCTCCGCTAGTTCCAGGAACTGTTCCCGGTCCTGGGGGACCATTGCGCGAATCAAGCGATCATCTCTCCTATCCTTGGGGCGCATGCGCCCGCAAAATTGCCGGGAGCCGCCCCGGACTGCCTTCAGTATACCCAATCCCCCAGCTTTTTGCAAGCCGGGGGATTTCCCCCCTTGCGCAAATGGGGAAACTGTGGTATGTTAAAAAACAGACATGCCTGCCTCCAACGGCCCGCCCGGCGGAGCAAGGCGCAGACACGCGGCCGCCCCAGGGAAAGGTCCCCTGACCCGGTGGGCGCCGGCATCATACCAGGCGGGGCCGTGCGGCGGCCCTGTGGATGCGCTGCGCCTTTGGGAGGGCCGGCGCGTTTTTTATTGCCCCGCCGCCTGTTTAGAAAGGAAGGTGCCCCTATGCAAGCCACCCGGATCGCCCTTTTGGGGATCATTTTGGACGACCCCGCCTCGGTGGAGGCGCTCAACGCCCTGCTCCACCAATACGCCCCCTACATCATCGGCCGGATGGGGATCCCCTACCGGCCCCGGCAGGTGAACATCATCAGCGTGGTGATGGACGCCCCCAGCGATAAGATCAGCTCCCTGGCGGGCAAGGTGGGGATGTTGCCCGGGGTGAACATCAAGACCATCTACGCCAAACAGAGCCAGGAGGAACCCCCATGCGGGAACTGATCGACCAGCTGGCGGCGGAGCACACCCTGCCCGACCGGGAGTTTGCCGCCCTGCTCACCCAGGCGGGGCAGGGCGACCGGGAATACCTCTTCCACCGGGCCCGCCGGGTGGCCCAGGGGCGGTTTGGCAACCGGGTCTACACCCGGGGGCTTATCGAATTCACCAACCACTGCCGGTGCGACTGCTACTACTGCGGCATCCGCCGCAGTAACCGGCAGGCCAGCCGCTATCGGCTGGAGCAGGAGGAGATCCTGGACCGGTGCGCCACGGGGTACCGGCTGGGGTTCCGGACGTTTGTGCTCCAAGGGGGGGAAGACCCCGCCGTCACCGACCGGTGGATGGCGGGGGTGGTAGCGGCCATCAAAGCCGCCCACCCCGACTGCGCCGTAACCCTCTCCATCGGGGAGCGCAGCGGCGAGAGCTACCGGCTGCTGCGCCAAGCGGGGGCCGACCGGTACCTATTGCGCCACGAGACCGCCACCCCCGCCCACTATGCCCGGCTGCATCCCCCCGCCCAGACGCTGGAGCGCCGGATGGGCTGCCTACAGTCCCTCAAGGAGCTGGGCTACCAGGTGGGGGCCGGGTTCATGGTGGGCTCCCCCTGGCAGACGGCGGAGCATCTCATCGCCGACCTGCGGTTTTTGGAGCAGCTGCAGCCCGCCATGGTGGGCATCGGGCCGTTCATCCCCCACCGGGACACCCCTTTCGCCCGCTTCCCCGCCGGCACGCTGGAACAGACGCTGCTGCTGCTGGGCATTTTGCGGCTGATGTTCCCCGGCCTGCTGCTGCCCGCCACCACCGCCCTGGGCACCATCGCCCCCGACGGCCGGGAACAGGGGATTTTGGCGGGGGCCAATGTGGTGATGCCCAACCTCTCCCCCCAGGGGGTGCGGGAAAAATATAGCCTCTACGACAACAAGATCTGCACCGGGGAGGAGGCCGCCGAGAGCTGGGAGAAGCTGGATGCGCGGATGCGCGCCATCGGCTACCAGCTGGCGGTGGACCGGGGGGACGCCCCCGGCTTTGAAACTGTCCGAAGGGACATGGACCGTTCCTGACGGCGAGGGGTTCCCAGCCGGAAGGGGTCCATGCAATCTTCCGCGGCATTCCGCGGTATAAAAGGAGTATGGAACATGTACAATCCGAAGTCAAAGATCGCCACCGAATTCATCGATGACACTGAGATCCAGGAGACCCTGGCCTACGCGGCCGAAAACAAGGCCAATTTCCCGCTGATCGACCAGATCTTGGAGAAGGCGGCCACCCTCAAGGGCCTAAACCACCGGGAGGCGGCGGTGCTGCTGGAGTGCGAGGACCCGGCCTATCTGGAAAAGATCTATGCCCTGGCCCGGGAGATCAAGGAGAAGAACTATGGCAACCGCATTGTCATGTTCGCCCCCCTCTACCTCTCCAACTACTGTGTCAACGAGTGCCGCTACTGCCCCTACCACCACCACAACAAGCACATCGCCCGCAAGCAGCTCACCCAGGAGGAGATCGTCCGGGAGGTGGTGGCCCTGCAGGACATGGGCCACAAGCGCCTGGCCCTGGAGACCGGCGAAGACCCGGTAAACTGCCCCATCGACTATGTATTGGAGAGCATCAAGACCATCTACGGCATCAAGCACAAGAACGGCGCCATCCGCCGGGTGAATGTGAACATCGCTGCCACCACCGTGGAGAACTACCGCAAGCTCAAGGAGGCGGGCATCGGCACCTACATTCTCTTCCAGGAGACCTACCACAAGGAGTCCTACGAACACCTCCACCCCACCGGACCCAAGAGCAACTACGCCTACCACACCGAGGCCCATGACCGGGCCATGCAGGGCGGCATCGACGACGTGGGCCTGGGCGTCCTCTTCGGTCTGGAGCTCTACCGGTATGAGTTTGCCGGGCTGCTCATGCACGCCGAGCACCTGGAGGCCGTCTTCGGCGTGGGCCCCCACACCATCTCGGTGCCCCGGGTCTGCCCCGCCGACGACATCGACCCGGGCGAGTTCGACAACGGCATCTCGGACGACACCTTCGCCAAGATTGTGGCCTGTATCCGCATTGCCGTGCCCTATACCGGCATGATCATTTCCACCCGGGAGAGTCAGAAGGTCCGGGAGCGGGTCCTCCACCTGGGCGTCTCCCAGATCTCCGGCGGCTCCCGCACCAGCGTGGGCGGCTATGTGGAGGAGGAGAAGCCCGAGGACAACTCCGCCCAGTTCGACGTCTCCGACCACCGCACCCTGGACGAGGTGGTGCGCTGGCTCATGGAGATGGACTACGTGCCCTCCTTCTGCACCGCCTGCTACCGGGAGGGCCGCACCGGCGACCGCTTCATGTCCCTGTGCAAAGCCGGTCAGATTCAGAACTGCTGCCTGCCCAACGCCCTGATGACGTTGAAAGAGTACCTGGAGGACTACGCCTCTCCGGAGACCCGGGCGGTGGGCGAGCGCCTCATCACCGCCAACATCCCCGACGTCACCAACCCCAAGGCCCGGCAGGTCCTGGTGGAACGCCTGGAAAAGATCGCCCAGGGCGAGCGGGACTTCCGCTTCTAAGGGGGTGCCCGGATGAGCGGTATGAATGAAACCCCCTCCGGGGAGCGGGTCCACATCGCCTTCTTCGGCCGGCGGAACGTGGGCAAGTCCAGCCTGGTCAACGCCTTCACCGGTCAGGCCCTCTCCATCGTCTCCGATGTGAAGGGCACCACCACCGACCCGGTATCCAAGGCCATGGAGCTGCTCCCCCTGGGTCCGGTGCAGATCATCGACACCCCCGGCATCGACGACGAAGGGGCGCTGGGGGAGCTGCGGGTACAGCGGACCCTCCAGATCCTTTCGAAAACCGACCTGGCCATCGTGGTGGCCGACGCGGCGGCGGGGCTCACCCCATCGGAAGAGGAACTCCTCTCCCTCCTCACCCGGCGGGGAATCCCCTTTCTCCTGGCCTGGAACAAGTGCGACCTGCTGCCCGCCGTACCGGAGGAGACGGCGCAGGCCATCTGGGTCAGCGCGGTCCACGGCACCAACCTTTCGGCCCTCAAGGCGCGCGCCGCCCGTCTGGCCGCCGGGCGGGAGAACCCCAACCGCCTGGTCTCCGACCTGCTTCAGACCGGCGACGTGGTGGTGCTGGTCATTCCCATCGACGCCTCCGCCCCCAAGGGGCGGCTCATTCTCCCCCAGCAGCAGACCATCCGGGACGCCCTGGAGGCGGGGGCGCTGCCCCTGTGCTGCCGCCCGGAGGAGCTCCCCTCCGCCCTGGAGCGGCTGGCCCGGCCTCCCCGCCTGGTGATCACCGACAGTCAGGCCTTCGCCCAGGTGAGCCGGCTGGTGCCCGCGTCCATTCCCCTCACCTCCTTTTCCATCCTCATGGCCCGGTATAAGGGCAATCTCCCCCTCTCGGTGGCGGGGGCGGCGGCGGTGGACCGCCTGAAGGACGGGGACCGGGTGCTCATCGCCGAGGGCTGCACCCACCACCGCCAGTGTGAGGACATCGGCACGGTCAAGCTCCCCCGCTGGATCCGCCGGCACACCGGGGCGGAGCCCCAGTTTCACTTTACCTCCGGCGGGGACTTCCCGGAGGACCTGTCCGGCTTTTCCCTGGTGGTCCACTGCGGGGCCTGTATGCTCAATCAGCGGGAGGTGGAACGCCGCCTCCGCGCCGCCCGGAGCCAGGGCGTAAGCGTGACCAACTACGGCGTGCTCATCGCCTACCTCAACGGCATCCTCCGGCGGACGCTGGCCCCCTTTCCCGACCTGGCCCGCCTTCTCCCCTAATAAGTACAAAACCTCCCCCCGGCACTTATGCGCCGGGGGGAGGTTTCACTGTAAACCGGCGCCTTCAGGCGCTGGGGCAGGCGATCTCCACCATCTGCTCGATCATATGGTGGAGCAGCTGGGCCCGCTCGGTATCGGCGGCCCGATAGTAGACCTCTTTTCCCTCCCGGCGGCTGACAATCAGCCCCCCCGCCTTGAGCTGGCGCAGGTGGTGAGACACCGCCGGACTGCTCATCTCCACCATGGAGGAGAGGTTCATCACGCACTCCTCGCAGTGGCACAGCAGCCAGAAGATGCGGATGCGGCTCCCGTCCCCCAGCTGCTTGAAAATATCGGCCACCTGCTGGAAGTTCTCTACGCTGGGCATATGCTCCAGCTCCCGCTCGATGGCCTGCCCGTGGTCATGGGGCAGATTACACTTTGGCATAAGACCACTCCTTTTCTCCCCATTGTACCACAAAGCGGCTGGAGGGTAAAACCCCTCTCCCCGGATCCGGCGCCGGTTTTCGCCTCTTTTCCCCGGGGCGGGCCTCACGCCTCCCCTTCCAGGAGGCCAAGGGAGAGCTTCAGGACCAGAATCCGGCGCACCGACGCGTCGATGCGCTCCTCCTGGATCTCCCCCCGCTCCACCGCCGCCAGCACGGCGGGAATCTGCGTCTCAAAATCCGTGCAGCAGAGCAGGTCGTTCCCCGCCTGGACGGCCAGCACCGCCGCCGCCTCGTCTCCGGTAAAGTCCCGCACGCCGTCCATCGCCAGGTCGTCGGTGATGATGACCCCGGAAAACCCCAGCTCCTCCCGGAGAATGCGGTGGACCTCCGGCGAGAGAGAGGCGGGCCGCTGGCCGTCCATACACGCCACGATGTTGTGGGCCACCAGCACCATGCCGGCCCCGGCCTCGATGCCCGCCCGGAAGGGGAGAAAATCCGACTCCAAAAAGGTCTCATAGGGCCGCTGGTCATAGGCGAGGCCCGTATGGGTGTCCGCGTTGTCCCCATAGCCCGGGAAGTGCTTGAGGACGCTGCCCATCCCCTCTTCCTCCATGGCCCCCACCACGGTCCCGACATATTGGGCGGTCTGCTCCGCGCCCTGCCCGAAGCTCCGGTCGTAGATAAAGTCCTCCGGGTCCTGGGAGACGTCGCACACGGGGGCGAAGTTCAGCTGGAAGCCCAGGCTCTTCAGCAGGCGGCATTTCTCCTGGGCGTCGCTGCGGACCCGCTCAAAGCCGCCCTCGGCATAGAGCTCCTGGGGCGAGCGGAAGGGCGTCGCCCGCAGATTGGGATTGGAGCTCACCCGGTTGACCGTACCGCCCTCCTCGTCCACGCCGATGAAGAGGGGAATTTCCACCGCGTCCTGATCGCTTTGGATGGCCTGGACCAGCTCTTCCCGGGTCTTGTCCCGGATATCCCTTCCAAAGAGGAGATAGCCCCCCAGGTGGTACTCCGCCGCCTTTTGGGCCGTGTCCGTCTCCGGGCGGCGGGCGAGGAACATCTGCCCCACCTTCTCCTCCAGCGTCATTTCCTCTAAAATGGCCTGGGCCTGCTCTTCCAGCGAGGGCGGCTCCGGCGTGGGGCTGGGGGTGGGCTCCGGCGCAGGTACCGGGGTGGCCGCCGGAGGGCTTCCGGCGGGCGGGGGAGCAGCAGCGTCCTTCCCTGCGCTCCCCCACAAGAATCCCAGCGCCGCGGCGGCGCACACCGCCGCCAGAACCATGACGCCCATGATACCCCTCCGGCTGCGCCCGGTTTTTCTCTCCATGGCCGGTCCCTCCTGTCCGTTGCCCGGGCCTCCGCCCGTCTGTTTGGCATGATTCTACCCGCTGCGCCCGCCCCTGTCAACGGGGAAAATGTCCTTGACTTGGAGTCCACTCCATATGTTAAGCTGATAAAACAGTACATCAAGCGGGCCCGCCCGTTTCAAACAAGGAGGAACCCTCTATGGAATATCGGAAGCTCCCCCATGGGGAGGAACGCATCAGCGTGCTGGGGCTGGGGAGCAGCTCGGTGGGCGCAGCCGGGGAGGCGGAAATTGCCGCTACCGTGGAGCTGGCGCTGGAACAGGGCGTCAACTTCTTCGATCTGGCCGCCGCCGACGCCGCCCCCTTCCCCGTCTACGGCCGGGTGATGGCCCCGGTCCGGGACAAGGTATACTATCAAATTCACTTCGGCGCCAATTATCAGAGCGGAACCTACGGCTGGACCACCGATCTGGAGACCATCCGGCGCTCGGTGGACTGGCAGCTCTCCGCGCTGAAAACCGACTACATCGACTTCGGCTTCCTGCACTGTCTGGACGAGGAGGCCGACCTGCGCCAGGTGGTGGAGGGCGGCGTACTGGAGTATATCCAGCAGCTCCAGCGCCAGGGCGTGGTGCGACACATCGGCCTGTCCTCCCACACTCCCGCGGTGACCCAGAAGGCGCTGGACCTGGGGGTCATCGACCTGATGATGTTCAGCATCAACCCGGGCTACGACTACCACCACGGGGACTACGCCATCGGCGGCGCGGAAGAGCGTATGGCCCTCTACCGCCGGTGCGAGGCGGAGGGCGTCGGCATCTCGGTGATGAAGGCCTTCAGCGGCGGACAGCTCCTGAGCGATCAGACCTCCCCCTTCGGCCGGGCCCTCACCGAGTACCAGTGCATCCAGTATGCCCTGGATAAGCCCGGCGTGCTCACCGTCCTGCCCGGCGTGCGGAACCGGGCCGATCTCACGCGCCTGCTGGGCTTCCTGGACGCCCCGCCGGAGGAGCGGGATTACTCCATTCTGGGCACCTTTACGCCCCGGGACGCCGCCGGCGTGTGCGTCTACTGCAACCACTGCCAGCCCTGCCCGGCGGGACTGGACGTGGGGCTTATCAACAAATACTACGATCTCTCCCGGGCGGGGGACGCCCTGGCCCGGAGCCACTATGCGACTTTGGACAGGCACGCCGGGGACTGCGTGGGCTGCGGCCACTGCGACCGGCGCTGTCCCTTCCATGTGGACCAGACCGGCCGCATGAAGGAGATCGCCGCCTACTTCGGACAATAATACGGGCGGGCCGGGGGAAAATCAGGGCTTGACAGGCCGCCCCCGGCCTGCTATACTACTCTGGTACAACAAAGCAGAACGGTTCCCGTCCTCACCTCCAGCGCTTGAGTGAAGAGGTTAACATGGTGAAATCACACGCCGGCTGGTCCGGCGGGTTTGTCATGGAATGCGGGTGCCGGTCTGGCAGCCGCTTTTTTTGTTGAAAACATTGAGAATGGGAGGTGCTGCCGTATCAGCAGCAAGGGTCATCAAATCAACGAGGAGATCCGGGACAAGGAAGTGCGCCTGGTCTCCGCCACCGGCGAGCAGCTGGGCATCATGTCCGCGCGGGAGGCCCTGGAACGGGCCGTGGAAGCCGACCTGGATCTGGTCAAGATTTCCCCCACCGCCGTCCCCCCCGTCTGCAAGCTGATGGACTATGGCAAGTACAAGTTCGAGCAGACCAAGCGGGAAAAGGAAGCCAAGAAGAACCAGCGCGTCGTAGAGATCAAGGAGATCCGCATGTCTCCCAGCATCGACGTGAACGACTTCAACGTCAAGCTGCGCAACGCCCAGAAGTTCCTGGGCGAGGGCAACCGGGTCAAGGTCACCGTCCGTTTCCGCGGGCGGGAGATGGCGCACACCGACATCGGACGGAATCTTCTGGTCAAATTCGCGGAGGACTGCGGCGAGGTCGCCACGTTGGATAAGGAGCCCAAGCTGGACGGCCGCCACATGTCCATTTTCCTCTCCCCCAAGACCGCCAAGGAGGGCAAGAAGTAACCTCCCCCCGGTCCCCCACTATGAAACAGTAAAGGAGATCACCACCATGCCTAAGCTGAAAACCCACAGCGGCGCGAAGAAGAGATTCAACCTCACCAAGACCGGCAAGGTCAAGCGCGCCCACGCCAACAAGCGTCACCTGCTCAACGGTCACGGCAAGACCACCAAGCTCAAGCGGGGCCTCCGCGCCGGCGCCTATGCGGACAAGACCAACGAGCCCGCCATCAAGCGCATGATCCCCTACAAATAAGAAATTTACTCATTGATATAGGAGGCTAACCGAACATGGCTAGAGTCAAAGGCGCGATGATGACGCGCAAGAGAAGAAATAAGACCCTCAAGCTGGCCAAGGGCTACTTTGGCGCCAAGAGCAAGCACTTCAAGATGGCCAAGGAGCAGGTCATGAAGTCCCTGGTGTACGCCTACACCGGCCGCCGCCTGAAGAAGCGCGACTTCCGTCAGCTCTGGATCGCCCGCATCTCCGCCGGCTGCAAGCAGAACGGCATGAACTACTCCACCTTTATGAACGGCCTGAAGAAGGCCGGCGTGGAGATCAACCGCAAGATGCTCTCCGAGATGGCCATCCACGACAAGGCTGCCTTCACCCAGCTCACCGAGCTGGCCAAGAGCAAGCTGGCCTAAGTCTTTTCGAGCATAAAAAATTCTCCGTTTCCCAATGGGAAGCGGAGAATTTTTTCTTATCAAAGGCGGTCTCAGTTGATCTCGACTTCTCCCAGGGCAAAGCCGCTGTCCGTAATCTCAATCTTCATCTGAAGCGCACTGTTGAGCGGAACCTCCAGCGCTTCCGGCATCGCCTCCGGATCGAGTTCCATGGAGAGGGCCAGCGTATCGTCCAGATAGATGTTCAGCTCCGCAGGATGCATGTCCGCGTCGTCAATGTGGCCCACCGTAAAGCGCAGCGTGCTGTACTGGCCGTTCAGGTTATACAGGGCCCAGCCGCTGGAGTACCATCCCCCCAGGCGAATGGCATTTGCATACGTTTGACCGGCCATGGACACGGTCGTGGGCGTCTCATACTTGTGGCTCTGGTAGGGCGGACAGACGGTGTTGAGGTACTGCTTCGCGCCCGGGGTCTCGCCGATGTAGACCCGCTGGTTGGCCCCGTCCCACTGGACGTTCTCGCCCAGGTACTCGCTCACCGCCCGCAGAGGGACATAGGTCGTACCGTTGTAGACAAAGGTCTCCACGGGGTTGCCGTTGGCGTCGGTGGGCTTCATTTCCACCCCGTCGATATAGATATCCGCCCCGGTGAGGACCTGGATGGTCTTGCTGGCGAGAGCCGCTCCCGCCGGAACGGCCAGTCCCGCCACCAGCGCCATGGTCAGCGCGCCGGCCAAAAAGTCGCGTACTCGATGCAGTTTCATTTCTGGTTCCTCCTCCATGTGTTTGCTCTCAGAATAACATGCCGTACCGCTCGCACTGGATCCGGCGATCGCATCCGTGTGCATTTCGGGTTTTATTATATCGAGCCGCGCCATGAAATGCAAGCCGGTTTTGGAAAATGCCCCCATCCATATCGGATGAGGGCATTTTCTGCTCAGTCCTGCTCCGCCTTGCGGATGGAGCCGTCGGCGGCGTCGATCTCATATTCGTACTCTGTGCCTCCGGCTTTGAACTCCACCTGATAGCACAGTACGCCGTCCTCCTCGTCCAGCTCCACCTCCAGGTCCTGCACCCCGCCGGCGGTGTAGCCCGCGTGGTCCAGCGCGATCTGCCCGGCCTGCTGAGCGGTGAGGGCCGAGCCGGAGAATTTATTCTCGCTCTTCCGGTCCAGCACCGCGCCGGTGGCGGCGTCGATCTCATACTCATATTCGGTATCTCCGCTGACGAATTCCAGGTCGTAGTGGAGTACCCCCCGGTAGCGGTCCAGCTCTACGCTCTCAAAGAGGACGTCCCCCGCGCTGAGCCCGGCGTCGGCAAGGGCGGCGGCCTGGGCCTCCTGGGCGGTGAGCGCCGCGCCGGAAGCAGCCGCAGGCGTCGGAGAAGGCGCAGGCGTCGGCGTGGAAGCGCTCACCGGCGGCGGAATCACCGCCGGTGCGCTCTGGCTGGGGGCGGGGGTGGGCGTGGCGGCCGCCGTCGGGACCCCTCCGGCGGTCTGGCTGTCCGAGGGGGCAGCGGAAGGCGCCTCCGTCTCCGACGGGGCGGGAGAGGCGCTGGCCGCGGGGAGGACGGCGCTGCCCTGGGCGGCTCCGGTCTCCTGGGCCACGAAGTGGGAGCCGGAACCGGCGCGCCCGGCGGCCTCCTCCATCTGCTCGCAGGTCTCCTCCAGCAGCGTGCGGTTGTGCTTCCAGTCGCCCCCGTCCACCCGCACGGGGATGTCGCCTCCGCGCTCCAGGTAACCGGTCTCGGCCATACCGGCGGCCACCTGGTCCAGGGCGTCGTCCAGATCTGCGTGCCGGAGCGTGAGTCCGTCCAGAATGGCCTCGCCGGCCTCGCTCGTACCGCTGGCGGAGAGCACCCGGCCGAAGCGGTTCACCGCCAGCTCCACGTCGGGCTCGGCTCCGAGGGAGATGATGGCGGCGGTATTGAAGTAGAGGAACGAACCCACCCCCAGTACCAGCGCCAGCACCGCGCACAGGGCCAGCGCCAGCCGCCGGAAGCGCCGGCGTGGCCGGGCCGGGGCGGCGGGCACGATGTCGTCCGGATTCAGGAGGGGGGCCACCGGGGCCTGCGCCACCCGGTCATAGACGTCGGGGACGCTGCGGCCAACCGCCCGGCGAAGCAGTTCCTCCACCTGGGGTTCCGTCCAATGCTTTCCCATGGTCACACCTCCTCTTCCGCCAGGGCGGCGCGGAGCTTACCCAGGGCGCGGTGATATTTGGACAGCACCGTGGAGAGCGGCCGCTCCAGCATGGCGGCGATCTCCCGGTGTTTGAGGCCGGATACGGCGTGGAGCAGGACGATCTCCCGCTCCTCGGCGCTGAGCACCCGGATGGCCTGCCGCAGGACCATGGCCTCGTCGCTGCGCTCGGTCTCGGGGATGGCCAGCTCCCCTTCGGGCAGGTCGCCCATGAGCTCCTCCCGGCCGCTGCGCCGGAAGCGGTCCCGCACCAGATTTTTCACAATGGTAAAGACCCAGGCCATGGGTTTGCCCCCCGGCCGGTACAGGTGGGCGGCGGCGCGGATTTTCAGATAGGCGTCCATCATCACGTCCTGGGCGTCGTGGTGGTTGCGGGTCAGCGAGAGGGCATAGGCGTACACAGCCCGGTCGGTGGCCTGATAAAACTGGGCGAAAGCCTCGTTCTCACCCCGGGCGATGCCGGCCAGCAACGCCTCGCAGTCGGTGTCGGCCAGTCTTCGCCCGGCTTCCCTGGCCCCCTCCATCATCAAAAACACGCTTCTCCAGCTCCCCCTTTCGGATAGACCGGCGCGGGGGC
>DWYC01000060.1 GCA_019118925.1 Candidatus Flavonifractor intestinipullorum
ATTTTGCTCTGGTCTGTCAAACAAAACACCTCCATGGAACGCTCTCTGGGGTACGGGGCCGGGCCCCGCGGGGGTACGGGCGGACCGGGCCCGCTATTTCATGCTCTTGCGGTAGTCCATACAGGCGGTGATGCGAACCCCCGCGTTGTGGACCACCTGGAGCAGAGATTGATAGGCGCCGGGGTAGTTCTCCCGCAGGAGATCGTGGTTGATGGGCGGGAAGTAGCCCTTCTCCTTTCGGTGCTCCTCCAGAGACTCAATATAGGACGTCTTGGAGCAGATCATATCCACCTGGGCGATTCCGGAGGTAAAGCCCGAGGTCGGCACATCAAAAAAATCCTCATTCTGGGTGCCGTCCGCCCGGAACAGGTGCCGGAAGAGCACATAGATGGCGGTGGAGAGGTAGTCCGCCGCCCCTTTGATGGCCCCCTTGGAACCCGTTTTGCCCAGCAGGTCGAAGAGCACGCTCACCGAGTTGACCAGCAGCTTCTTATTCAGCGTGGCCACAATGCTGCCGTGGAGGACGTTGTCCTTTTCGGTGGAGTAGTCGTAGAGCTCCTCCGGGGAGACGATGGTGGTGCCGTCCTTGGTGAGCGTGCGCCCCAGCAGAAAATCCGCCGAGACATTATAGTAGTCGCAGGCCCGGGTGACAAAGGCCAGCCCCGGTTCCCGGACGCCGTTTTCATAGTGGGAGAGCAGGGCCTGACTGATGCCCAGGTCCTTGGCGGCGGCGCGCTGAGAGATCCCCTTCTCCTGCCGGAGGAGAGAGAGGCAGCGGGAGAAATCGGAATGCATGTCAAAACACCTCATCTAGGAAATCGCGCCCCCGGCTTCTCGGGCGGGCCGCAGGGGACTTCGTGCGGAAAACAAGACCGCCCTCTCCGCTTGGAAGAGGGGTTGTTAAAAAACAGCGTGTATAGTATAGCGTATTGAATACAAAAAGTAAAGAATAAAAATCGGGCGATTTTCGCCATTTTTAGGATTGTCGGATTTGGTTTTTGTGGTGTATAATGACCATACCGTACCCCGCTTGGGCCTGCGCGCTTGGAAGAGTCCTCTTTCTAAACTTCTCGGTTTAAAACCGGACATCCAGTTTCTTCTGCCCCCAGGGCCCCGCGGTAGTTCAAAATTTGGAGGACTGATAACCATGTTTGGCCAGCTGATTGCAAAACTGAAAGCCAATCCGAAAAAGATCGTCTTTACCGAGGGTACCGATCCCCGCATTCTGGAGGCCAGCGCCCGCCTGCTGGCCGGTACCTGGCTGACCCCCATTCTGGTGGGCAACGAGGCCCAGGTGCGCGAGGCCGCCGAGGAGGCCGGCTTCAACATCCGGGGCGCGGAGATCATCGACCCCCTCACCTACCCCGATATGGAGGCCATGGTGCAGAAAATGGTGGAGCTGCGCAAGGGCAAGATGACCGAAGAGCAGTGCCGCGAAAATCTGAAGAGAGGCAACTACTTCGGCACCATGCTGGTGAAGATGGGCGTGGCCGACGCGCTGCTGGGCGGCGCCACCTACTCCACCGCCGACACCGTCCGCCCCGCTCTTCAGCTCATCAAGACCAAGCCGGGCAACAAGATTGTCTCCTCCTGCTTTATCCTGGTGCGCCCCTCGGTGACCGGCGGCAACGACGTGCTGGCTATGGGCGACTGCGCCATCAACATCAAGCCCAGCGAGGATGAGCTGGTGGAGATCGCGTTGGAAATCTCCAAGTGCGCCCGGATTTTCGGCGTGGACCCCCAGGTGGCCATGCTCTCCTACTCCACGCTGGGCTCCGGCGCCGGCGAGGACGTGGACAAGATGCGCAACGCCACCGCCAAGGTCCGGGCCCTGGCTCCCGACCTGCCCATCGAAGGCGAGCTGCAGTTCGACGCCGCCGTCTCTCCCAACGTGGCCCGCACCAAGTGCCCCAACTCCAAGGTGGCCGGCCACGCCAACACCTTTGTGTTCCCCGACATCAACGCGGGCAACATCGGCTACAAGATCGCCCAGCGTCTGGGCAACTTCGACGCCTACGGCCCCATCCTGCTGGGCCTGAACGCCCCCATCAACGACCTCTCCCGGGGCTGCAACGCCCAGGAGGTCTACTCCATGGCCATCATCACCGCCGCTCTGGCCGAGTGATTTTTCCGCCTGCACAGAACAGGAGCGCCCCTACGGGGGCGCTCCTGTTTTGTCTGTGGGGACCGCTTCAGCTCTGGGCGACCACCGTGATCCCCTCCACAAGATAGTCGAAGGTAGGCCCGCAATCGGGCGTCCCCTCCGCATAGTGCTCTCCCTCGGCCAGCTCCAGCGTCTCCCCTGCGGCGTTCTCCCCCCGGAGCGGGCCGGAAAAGACCTCCAGCTCGCCCGCCGACAGGGCCTGCTCCGCCGCTTCCAGGGCCTCCTGCGTACCGGAAGCCGCCAGGCTCTCGTTGAGCGGGGTCAGCCCGACGGCGCCAGCCGCCCAGCCCAGGTTCCACTCCTCGGGCACGCCAGAGCCGTCCAGCACGCCCTGGACCGCCTGGGTAAAATAGAGCCCCCAGTTGACGCCCACCGACAGCAGGGCCGCGCCGGGGGCATGGCTGCGCTGGTCGCTGCCAAAGCCCGCATAGAACGCCCCCAGCTGCTCGGCCATGGTGGCCGCGCCGGTGGAATCGGTATGCTGTCCCAGCACGGCGCACCCCCGGTTGACCAGGGTTTTGGCCGCCCGGCTGTCCAGGGCGGCGTCGTCCCAGGACCCGGTATAGAGCACATCCATGACCGCCTCGGGATAGACGCTTCTGGCCCCCAGATAGAAGGCCGTAAAGCCGGAGATGACCTCGGCACAGGCCTCCGGGGCCACATAGCCCAGCCGGGGATTGCCCAGCTCTTTGGCCTTGAGCCCGGCGGCGATGCCCGCCAGATAGCGCCCCTCATGGACGGCCGGGTAGTAGAAGTGCAGGTTTTCCGCCCCGGCTCCCGTCTCCTCCTGCGCCCCTCCGGCGATCTGGCAGAACTGCACCTCCGGGTGCTCCTCCGCAGCCTGAATCATCTCCTCCCGGAAAGCGGCGCTGGTGGAAAAGACAATCTGGCACCCCTCGTCCGCCAGGGCCTGGGCCGCCTGTGCGGGGTCCTCCTCCGTTCCGACGTTGTAGCGCTCCAGAATCTGGCCTTCCTCCAGCTCCAAATCCTGGGCCAGTTCCGCCGCTCCGGCGGCCAGATTCCGGGTGTAGCCCTGGTCGCTCTGGTCGCCCGGGTAGAGAAATCCCACCCGCAGTTCCTCTTTATTCACGGTCGCCGGCGGAGTGGGGGTGGGCTGCGCCTCCGGCACTGGGGAGACGGTCGGGGTGGATGTGGGGTCCGCCTGGGTCTGGGAGCATGCCGCTCCCCCCAGGGCCAGAAGCCCCGCCAGAAGCAGGGGAATGAGGCGTTGTTTCATGAGGGTCCTCCTTTTGGATTGCGCCGGGAATGGGTCAGCAGAATTCGATGGAGTGGGTCGCCTCGTCCATGGACTTCACCCGGGCCAGGGACTCCACCCGCACGCCCATGGAGCGGATCAGGTCCCCGCCGGGCTGGAAGGCCTTTTCCACGCAGATTCCCGCGCCGATGAGCGTGGCCCCCGCGTCCCGCACCAAGTTGATCAGCCCCTGAAGGGCGCTGCCGTTGGCCAGGAAATCGTCGATGAGCAGCACCCGGTCCTCCGGCCCCAGGAATTCCTTGGACACGATGATGTCGTACACCCGGCCGTGGGTGAAGGAGGCCACTTTGGAGGTATATACGTCCCCGGCGATGTTTTTGGTCTTATTTTTCTTGGCAAAAATCACCGGGACCTGGAAGAACTGCGCGGTCAGGCAGGCGATTCCGATGCCCGAGGCCTCGATAGTCAGGATTTTGGTGACGTTGTCCCCCTGGAAAATGCGGTAAAATTCCTGTCCGATCTCGTTGATCAGGGCGATATCCATCTGATGGTTCAGGAAGCGGTCCACCTTCAGCACTTCGGTCCCCCGGATGGTGCCGTCCCGGCGGATGCGCTCCTCCAGCTTCTTCATTCCCATATTTTTCATCCTCTTTTCTGAAATTATTTCCAGATTCTCCGGCTTTCTTCCTCTCTATCATAGCAAAAAAACGCCCTTTCGTCACCCCTTTTTGCAAATTTTGCCGCACCCGGCCGGGGGCGTCGGCCGTGAGACACCGGTTGCCTTTTTCCCCGCCGCCTGCTACAATGTGGGGGATAAGGGGCGCCCGCTCTTCTGCTCCCTCCGGGGCGGGAGGCTCCACCCACGCCTAAAAGGAGGTCTCCCTATGAAACGACATGGTTGTGCACTACTGGTCCTGTTCGCCCTGCTCGCTGCCCTTGCCGCGCCGGTCTCGGCCGCCGCCTACACCGACACCGACGGGCACTGGGCCGCCTCCACCATTGAGAAGGCCCGTCAGTACGGTCTGATGGTGGGGGACGGTTCGGGCGCTTTTTACCCGGATACCTACCTCAACCGCGCATCCTTTGTAACGATTTTGTGCCAGATGTTCGGCTGGGACGCGGTGGAGTCCGCCTCCCCCTCCTATCTGGACTGCGACGCCGGGCACTGGGCCTATGGCTACGTGGAGGCCGCCCGGCAGCACGATGTGACGGACAGCGGCGGCTTCTTCCGCCCCGACGACTACATCACGCGGGAGGAAATGGCCATTATGCTGGTGCGGGCTCTGGGATACCAGGACCTCGCCGAAGGGGACAGCGCCCCCTCCCTCCCCTTCTCCGATGTGACGGCCAATCAGGGCTATATCGCCCTGGCCTGGCGCATCGGCATGGTGGCCGGCATTGAGGAAAACGGTCAGCTGCTCTTCAAACCCAATCTGTCGGCCACCCGGGCGGAAGCCGCCACCATGCTGGTCCAGGTGTACGAGCGCTATGTCTCCACCGTGAGCTGGCTTCACGGCTTCTACGCCATCTCGTCCTACAGCCAGATCGGCCTCACCGACGCGATGGACGCCGTCTCGCTGGGCTGGGCCCGGATGGAGTACACCGCCGACGGCGGCCCCACTCTGAACACCACCTCCGCCAACGGCAACGGCTGGAGCATCCCTCAGGACCCCCAGGCCGCCACCGGCTATCTGGAGGAGCACGGCCCCCCCTATAACCTGTGTGTGTTCGGCAGCGCCTCGGACACGGTAACCCTCTCCGACGGAAGCACGACCTCCACCGTTGCGGCTGTGACGAGCTCGGCGGCCAACCGGGCCCAGGCGGTGGCCGCTCTGGTGGGCGCGGCGGGGGACTATGCCGGTCTCACCATCGACTTTGAGGGGCTCAAGGACCGCAACAGCCTGAAGGAGAACTATGTGGTCTTTTTGCAGGAGCTGCGGGCCGCTCTGCCCGAGGACAAGTCCCTCTATGTCTGCGTCCAGCCGGGTCCCTACAACGACGGCTACGACTTTCGCGCCCTGGGCGAGATCTGTGACAAGGTGATCCTCATGGCCCACGACTACCGGCCTCCGGTCTCCGATCTGCATGTGGGCTCTGTCCCTTCGGAGGCGTTCGCCCTGACCCCCTTCTCCAAGATTTATGACGCCCTGGTGGAGATTACCGATCCCGAGAGCGGCGTAGCCGACCGCTCCAAGCTGGCTTTGGCCGTTTCAATGGACACCACCGGCTTTCAAATTGACGAGAACGGCCGGGTCGTAGCGGCGCAGTATGTGCGCCCCTCGCTGGAGACCCTCTCCCAGCGCCTGGCCCAGAGCGATACGGTGGTGACCTACAGCCCCACCGCCCGCAACCCCTACGCCGTATACACCGACGAAGCGGGGCTGCGCTATCAGGTCTGGTTTGAGGACGGGCGCAGCATTGCCGACAAGATGGAGCTGGCCCGGATGTTCGGGATCAACGGCCTGTCCATCTG
The DNA here is from genome assembly GCA_019118925.1 of Candidatus Flavonifractor intestinipullorum. Taxonomy (GTDB): domain Bacteria; phylum Bacillota; class Clostridia; order Oscillospirales; family Oscillospiraceae; genus Pseudoflavonifractor_A; species Pseudoflavonifractor_A intestinipullorum. The sequence continues at coordinate 5,854 of DWYC01000060.1, forward strand.
GCGGCTGGGCAACATCCCCACCTATGACAACTACGACGTGTGGTCGGCCGTGCTGGCTCTGCGCTGACGGCCCCGGCCGCAGGCCGAGAGAATGGAAGAGGAGGACAATCCCGGTATGAAGGCATCGTGGAAGCTGCGGCTGGTGGATCTTCTGCTCATGACGGCGGGCGTGACTCTGGTGGCCATCGGCGTATATTTCTTTAAATTCCCCAACAACTTTTCCACCGGCGGCGTGTCCGGCCTGGCCGTCATTCTGGCCCCCCTCTCCCCCTGGCCCTGGCTGAGCGCCTCCGTCATCAACAACGTCCTGAATATTCTCTTTCTCTTCCTGGGCTTTGCTATGCTCAACAAGGGCTTCGGCCTGCGGACGGTCTACTGCTCCGTCCTCTACTCCGCCGTCATCCAGGTTTTTGAGTGGGTCTGCCCCATGAGCGCCCCCCTCACCGACGAGAAGCTGCTGGAGCTCTTTTTCGCCATTATCCTCCCCTCCCTGGGCTCGGCCGTACTGTTCAACATCGACGCCTCCTCCGGCGGCACCGATATCGTGGCCATGATTCTCAAGAAGTACACCGGCCTGGATGTGGGCAAGGCCCTGCTCCTGTCCGATGTCGTGATTGCGGCGGCCACTTTCCTGATCTTCGACATTGAGACGGGCCTGTTCTCCATGCTGGGCCTGGTGCTCAAGTCAGTCCTTATCGACAGCGTGATTGAGTCCCTCAACCGCCGGAAGAATTTCTTTATCATTACCTCCCAGCCCCAGGTGGCCTGCGACTACATCACCCATCACCTCCAGCGGGGCGCCACGGTCTGGGCGGGCGAGGGCGCCTATACCCACGCCAAGCACTGGGTCATCCTTACGGCCCTCTCCCGGAGCCAGGCGGTGGGCCTGCGCCGGTTCCTGAAGGAACACGATCCCTCCGCCTTCTTCATCATCGCCAACTCCAGCGAGATTTTCGGAAAAGGCTTCCTCCGGGCCTGAGGTCCGGAGAAAAAACCGCCCCGGGAACCCATGGTTCCCGGGGCGGTTTGCGCGTTTTGTGCCCTTCCCTTCTCACTCCTTGCGGTAGAAGGTAAAGGTTCCGGTGGCCACCAGCGCTCCGGCCTCGTTGGTGAGGTAGGTGTCGCATACGGCGATGGTCCGGCCCGACTTCTGCAGCTGGCCGGTGCAGGTGATGGTTTTGCCCACCTCGCCCACGGCGGGGCGCAGGTAGTTCATATTGCAGCTCAGCGTTACGCCGGCCCGTCCGTCCGCGGCCACCAGGGTGCCCGCCACCGAGTCGGCCAGGGCGCACAGGCACCCGCCGTGGACCACGCCCAGCATATTCAGGCTCTCCTCGGTGATCAGCAGCTCGCCCCGCACCTGGCCGTCCTCGTTGGTGACCGAGATGTGGTTGTGGGCGCTGAACTTGCTGTGCTCGCCCTTCCGGCGCAGCTCACTGTAGGAATCCATCGAGAATCTTCTCCTCCGCTTCTTCTTCGGTCAGGCCCAGGGTCATCAGCTTCAGAATCTGATCCCCGGCAATGCGGCCGATGGCCGCCTCATGGATGAGCTGGGCGTCCACATGGTGGGCTACAATGGCCGGAATCGAGGAAATTTGGGCCTCGCCCATGATGATGGAGTCGCACTGGACGTGGCCAAAGCACTTGCTGTTGCCCGTCATCTTGGGATAGAACACCTGCCGGGACTGGTCCTGCGCCACCGAGCGGGAGATGACCCGGCCGCTGGCGCCCTCTCCCTCCAGCGTAATCTCCATATCGGACTCGGCGGTCTGCTTGCCGTGGGTGAGGAGCTTTTCGGTAATGACAGCCTCGGCGTTCTTGCCCACTACAATTTTGGTGTCCCGCTTGGTGGAGTCCACCCCCCGGATCTGGGTGGTCTCCATCTGGATGGAGGCCCCCTCCTCCAGGTAGACCACCGTCTGAGGGTTGAAGATGCGCTCTCCTGTGCCCTCCCCCTCGCCGTAGTGGCGCTCCACATAGCGGACCTTGGAATTTTTGCCGACGTAGAAGGTATGGATGCCGTCGTGCTGGGTGGTCTCGCACCCGGTGTTGTGGATGCCACAGCCGGCCACGATGTCCACATCGCAGTCCTCTCCGATGAAGAAGTCGTTGTACACCAGCTCGCTGTATCCCGTGGCATGGATGATGACGGGGATATGGATGGATTCTTTCTTGGTGCCGGGCTTGACCCGGATGTCGATGCCCGGCTTCCCGTCGGTCTTGGTGGTGATCTCGATATTGGCCGTGCTGGCCCGGGAGTCGGTCTGTCCGTTCATGCGGATATTATACGCGCCCTGGGGCGTCCGCTCCAGGTCTGCAATCTCCTTGAGGAGCTTCCAATCGGTCTTGTCCATCATGCCTGCTTCGCCTCCTCGTTGAGATAGGAGCATCCCGCCGCCGTATTGGCCAAAATCTGGGGGAAAATCTCCTCCTTGGGCCCGTTCTGGACCACCGTGCCGTCCTCGATCATCACGATATCGTCGGCCAGATTGATGATGCGCTCCTGGTGGGAGATGATGATCAGGGTGGCCTCCCGCTTCTCGTGGATGGCCCGGAAGGTCTCGGTGAGCTTGGCGAAAGACCACAGGTCGATGCCGGCCTCGGGCTCGTCAAAGATCATCAGGCCGCTCTTGCGGGCCAGAATGGTGGCGATTTCAATGCGCTTGACCTCGCCGCCGGAGAGGGAGGCGTCCACCTCCCGGTCAATATAGTCGTGGGAGCACAGCCCCACCTTGGTCAGGTACTGACAGGCCTCCTCGGTGGCCAGGTTCTCCCGGCCGGAGGCCAGACACAGCAGGTCCCGCACCCGCAGGCCCTTGAAGCGGGGGGGCTGCTGAAAGCCGTAGCTGATGCCCAGACGGGCCCGCTCGGTGATGGTCTTGTGGGTGATGTCCACGCCGTTCCAGCAAATAGTGCCCGCCGCCGGCTCCACCAGGCCCATAATGGCCTTGGCCAGGGTCGTCTTTCCGCCGCCGTTGGGGCCGGTGATGACCACCAGCTTGTTGTCCCCGATGGTCAGCGACACGTTGTTGAGGATTCCCAGTTCTTCGCCGGCCTCGTCCGGCACCCGGTAGGTCAGGCCTTTGATTTCCAGCATAACCGTAACTCCTTTATTTCTTGCGGTAAATCAGTCTATTTTCGCTCTAATCGGAGGACTTCGCATTCGTTTTATTCGAATTTCTCCTTAGAGGCGGCCGATTATTTTGGATGGCGGATACCATTATAACACCCTTTTCCCCATTATACAAGTATCTCCTATCAAATTACTATGGAATTCGAAGTGGAAGGTCCGCCCGCCGCCCGGCGGCATAGGATGAGGCGGAAATTCTTTTACCCAGGAGGTGTCCCTATGTCCCCTTCTCCCGCCTCTCTCCCGGTGGACGGCCGGGACCCGGAGGTCTTTGCCCGCCTCTGGGCCCGGGTGAGCCGCCCGGGGGCCACCCCTATTATACCCCTTTCCGCCCAAACTCCTCCGCCGGAAGTCCCCGCCGTTCCCGCCGTGCAGCCGGAGCCCGCCCCCGGGGCCCATGTGGAGCCTCAGGAGGCCGGTCTTCAGGACGTGCCCTGCCTGGGGCGGGCTTCCGCCGTCCATATTCCCCTGCTTCAGGAACAGATCCGCCGGGAGCTGGCCACCGTGCGCTTCTACCAGGTTCTCTCCCGGCGGGTCCCCACCGGGATGGCCGCCGCCCTCGCCGCGCTCTCCGCCCAGGAGCTCTCCCATGCCAAGCGCCTCTCCGCCGCCTGTTTTCTGATCTCCGGGGTGCGCTACTGGCCCGAGCGCTCCGCCCCCGCCCCCCGGGGCGCCTGGATGTCCCTGCTGCGGCAGGCCTTTGCCGCCGAACAGCGCGCGGCCGGGGGGTATCGCGCCGCCGCCGCGGAGACGGCCGACCCCGCCCTCCGGGCGCTCTATGAGGAGCTCTCGGGCGACGAGGCCCGCCACGCGGGCCTTCTGCTGGCCCTGCTGGAGCGGCTGTAAGGTCTGCGGCCGCTCGTCAAAATGGCGGTTGCGAAGCAGGCCGGTTTTTGTTACAATAGGACGTGAACCAAAGGGAAAAGGAGCGTTTTTTGTGAAACAAGGACACACGGAACTGCGAGGGATGCCGGCCTTATCCCCTCTGGCAGTCCGTCCGTCCAAAGGGTATGCAACTTGCATAGTGTTTTTTCCGGCACGTTCTCTTTCTGCCGCCGGGCAGAGAGAGGGCGTGCTTTTTTGTACCATAACACGGACGATAAGGAGGATTTTACGATGAACGATTCCAAGAACACAGAGGAACTGCGCCAGGAACTGCTGGACGAGGTGTACGCCGGGGCCTGTTCCGGCCTGCCCGCCATGCTGCTGGACGAGGACGACATCCGCCGGGCCGACGGCGACGAGCTGGAGCAGATCGCCCGCCGGTACGGCCTGCGCTGAGGAGCGGCGCCATGTACATCCTTGTTCTGCGGGAGAGGGGGGACGCCCCATGACCGGTCGGGAAGAACAGCTGGACGCCCTGGCCCGGGATGTCCTCCGCCTCTCCCGGAATACGCTGCTGGTGAACCTGCGCTTTCTGGACGCGGCCCTGAGCCAGTTCACCCTCCTCTCCGGCCCCTGGGCCCTGGCCACCGACGGGCAGCATATCTACTACGACCCCCGCGCCGTCCTGCGCTCCTACCGGGCGGAGCGGGAGGGCCCGGTGCGGGATTACCTGCACATGGTCCTCCACTGTGTGTTCCGGCACAATCTGGTCAACACCCTTCTGGACCGGGCGTGCTGGGACCTGGCCTGCGACCTGGCGGTGGAGGCCGTCATTCAGGAACTGGACCTCCCCTGCGCCGCCGCCCGGCGGCAGACGGCCCAACGGCCCCTCCTCCAGTCCCTCCGGGACCAGGGGAAGCGCCTGACGGCGGAGACGCTTTACCGCTATTTTCTGGACCAGCGCCTGCCCCCGGCCGAGCTCCAGCGCCTGCGCGGGATGGTACAGGCCGACGACCACGCCCCGTGGTATCTGCCGCCCCAGAGCCGCCCGGGCCTGGGCCGGGCGGACGCCGCGGGCGGGAACGCCGGACATCTCTCCTCTCCCGGCGCCGGCATGTCTCAGGCGGCCCTGAGCCGGATCTGGAAGGAGATCGCCGCCCGGATGCAGACCGACCTGGAGACCTTCTCCCGCCTGCGGGGGGACCGGGCCGGGAACCTGGTCCAGAACCTCCGGGCCGTCACCCGGGAAACATACGACTACGCCTCGTTCCTGCGGAAATTCGCCGTGCTGGGGGAGGCCATGAAGATCAACGACGACGAATTCGACTATATCTTCTACACCTACGGCATGAAGCTCTTCGGCAACCTGCCCCTCATCGAACCCCTGGAGTATCAGGAGGTCAGGCGCATCCGGGAGTTTGTCATCGCCATCGACACGTCCGGCTCGGTCCAGGGGGAGCTGGTGCAGCGCTTCGTGCAGAAAACCTACAACATCCTCCAGCAGGAGGAGAGCTTTTTCAAAAAGATCAACCTGCACATCCTTCAGTGCGACACCCAGATTCAGGAGGATGTAAAAATCACCTCCCGGGAGGAGTTTGACCGCTACCTCCGGACCATGCGCCTGTCCGGCTTCGGGGGCACGGACTTCCGGCCGGTGTTCGCCTATGTGGAGGAGCTGCGGCGGGCCAAGGAGTTCCGCAATCTGAAGGGGCTCATCTACTTTACCGACGGCTACGGGGTCTTTCCCGCCCAAAAGCCCGACTATCCCACCGCGTTTGTCTTTCTCCGGGACGGATACGAACTGCCGGAGGTGCCCTCCTGGGCCATCCGGCTGGTGCTGGAGCCGGAGGAACTCTGAGACCATCCCCTGCGCCCCCGCCCGGCGGGGCCGCTCATCCAGAACATCAAAACACAGGAGGTATTTTTTATGAGTCAGCGGGATTTTGTCATTCAAAACGGTGTCTTGACCAAGTATCAGGGGCCCGGCGGGGCGGTGGACGTGCCCGCGGGCGTGACCACGATTGGAAGCTCTGCCTTCCGGGACTGCACCGCCCTTACCAGCGTCTCCCTCCCCGACGGCCTGACCGAGATCGGAAACTCCGCCTTCGACGGCTGCACCGGCCTCGCCACTATTTCCCTCCCCGACGGCCTGACTGGGATCAGCTGGAGCGCGTTTGACGGCTGCACCGGCCTCACCGGCATCTCCTTGCCCGACAGCCTGACGGACATCGGGAGCTTCGCCTTCCGGGGCTGCACCGCCCTCACCAGCGTCTCCCTCCCCGGCGGCCTGACCAAAATCGAGGGCTGGGCCTTCTGGGGCTGCACCGGCCTCACCGGCATCTCCCTCCCCGACGGCCTGACCGAGATCGGAAGCTCCGCCTTCTCGTACTGCACCGGCCTCACCGGCATCTCCCTCCCCGACGGCCTGACCGGGATCGGAGACTACGCCTTCCGGGGCTGCACCGGTCTCACCGGCGTCTCCCTCCCCGTCGGCTTGACCGAGATCGGAGACTCCGCCTTCCAGGACTGCACCGGCCTGACCGGCATCTCCCTCCCGGACGGCCTGACCGCGATTGGAGACTCCGCCTTCTCCGGCTGCACCGGCCTGACCGGCATCTCCCTCCCGGACGGCCTGACCCAGATCGGACGCTCCGCCTTCCAGGACTGCACCGGCCTGACCAGCATCTCCCTCCCGGCCGGCCTGACCGCGATCGGAGACTGGGCCTTCCAGAACTGTACCAGCCTCACCAGCATTTCCCTCCCCGGCGGCCTGACCGCGATCGGAGACTGGGCCTTCCAGAACTGTACCAGCCTCACCAGTATTTCCCTCCCCGGCGGCCTGGCGGAGATCGGACGCTGCGCCTTCCAGGGCTGCACCGGCCTCACCCGCGTGGTCCTGTCCGGGCCGCGGGTCCGGCTGGGAGAGAACCTCTTCGCGAAGTGCCCCAGCCTGACGGACATCGCGCTCCCCCCGGAGTGCGGCCCCCTGAACAGCGAGGCATTCCAGGGCTCCGCCTGGCTGGACACCCTGGAGCAGGAAGGGGGCGTCTGCTACGCCGGGGACTGCGCGGTGGCCCAGGCCGGGAACCCCGCCAAAGTGTCCTTCCGCCCGGGAACCCGGGTGGTGTTCGGCCACCTCTTCGCCGCGTGCCAGGCGCTGGTCCAGGTGGTCCTCCCCGCCGGGGTAACCGAGATCGGCGCGGGCGCCTTTGAACGCTGCGAGAAGCTCTCCCGGGTGGAGCTGCCGGAGGGGCTGGTCAAAATCGGCAAAGAAACCTTTTCCGACTGTGAGCGGCTCTCCCGGGCGGACCTGCCCGAGAGCCTGACGGGCATCGGCGCCGGCGCCTTCTACAACTGTAAATCCCTGCGGGACGTCCGCCTGCCCGCGGGGCTCCTCCAGCTGGGGAACAACGCCTTCTGCGACTGCGAGCGGCTGACCGCGGCGGAGGTGCCCCAGGGCATCGCCCGCCTGGAGCCCTTTGTGTTCTATGGCTGCAAGCGGCTGGCCCAGGTCACCCTGCCCCAGGGGCTCACCGCGATTGGCCCCTATGCGTTCGAAGGCTGCGCCGCCCTGAGCCACCTGGACTTCCCGGCGGGGCTGACCGCGATTGAGGATTCTGCCTTCGCCGGTTCCGGACTGACCCGGGCGGACCTCCCCGACGGGCTGGAGACCATCGGCGAAGGCGCCTTCCAGTTGTCCCGGCTCCAGCACGTCTCCCTCCCGGAGAGCGTGAAGAAAATCGGCGCGGACGCCTTTTCCGACATCCCCCTCAAGCGGGTGGACAACGCCGCGGCCCTGATGTTAGCCGGGTGCAAAATCTCCCTGGAGCCCGGCGGGGACGTCTTCTGGTCCCCCAAGAAACTGGAGGACGCGGCGGCGGTGTGGCTGACCCAGAGCAAGAAGTCCGTCAAGGAGCGGGCGGAAAAGGCCCTCTTCGCCAACCTGGACGGGGCGGTGGCCGCCATGGCCGCGGTTTTGGGTAAAACGCCCGTCCGGGTCTCCCTCTATAAAAAGGCCGCCGAGTTTGCCCTGAAGGCGGGCGCGGAGGTCTCCCCCGAGAGCCGGGAGGCCCTGTGCCAGGCCGCCCGGCAGGCGAAGGCCAAGGCGGCGCTCACCCTGCTCCAGGACTCCGCCCCCGCCGCGGGCGGCAAGGGCGAATCCAAGCCCGCGGCCCCCTTCGCCGGGGCCACCGGCCACCCCGTCGAGGCCCTCTGTCTGGAGCACTTCTCCCCCGCCAACGTGCTGCACACCCTGGAACTCCACGGCATCCCGGAGAAGAAGATCCCCGCCGTCCCCTACCGGGAGGGGGGCGCCCAGGCGCCCGCTTTTGTGGTGGCCTGCGCCCTGACTCCCTACATCGATATGGGCGAGCCGCACAGCCGCTGGGACCGCCCGAAGCTCGCCTACCACCCCCTGGCCGATCAGGTGGCCGCCACTCTGGACCCGGCCGCCTTCCAGGCCGCTCTGGATACCATGTATCAGCTCTGCGAGAAAAAGGCCGGCCTCACCCGGAAGGCCGGGCGGCGGTTCCTGGTCCCCTACTGCCGCTTCGCCTCCGCCGGCCAGATCCATCAGGTGATCTCCAAAATGAGCGACTGGCACCAGTGGTACATGTACGGCAACGCCGGGCGGGACACCGAGGCTCTGGTTCGGGACGCTCTGTGCCTCAGCGACAGCCGGGAGGCCCTTCTCTGGGCCGATAAGCACGGGAATCTGAGCCTGGCCGCCAAAATCCGGGGCACCGACGCGGACACCCTGCGGGATACCGTCCTCTCCGACTTCGGCCTGGATGCCGGCGGGCGCAAGGTCTACGACCTGGGGGGCAACACCGTCACCGCCACCCTCAGCGAAGAGCTGACTCTGTCCCTCTTCGACGAAAACGCCCAAAAGACCGTCAAGTCCATCCCCAAGAAGAACGCCGACCCGGAGAAATATGAGTCCGCCAAGGCCGACCTGGCCGACCTCAAAAAGAATCTCAAGAAGGTGGCCAAGGCCCGCTGCGACGGCCTCTTTGAGGAGTTCCTCTCGGGCAAGCGCCGGGACGGGAAGAATTGGAAGGCCGTCTATCTGACCAACCCCCTCCTGCGGCAGGTGGCCAGCCTTCTGGTCTGGCGGCAGGAGGACGGGACCACCTTCACCCTCCGGGACGGGAAGGCCATCACCTCCGACGGGGCGGAGTACGCCGTGGCCGACACCCCCGTCCATCTGGCCCACCCCATGACCATGGACCCGGCGGACCTGGAGCGCTGGCAGAAGTATTTCACCGACCACAGCCTCAAGCAGCCCTTTGCCCAGGTGTGGGAGCCGGTGGTCGACTTCAAATCCGTCCGGGAGGACCGCTATGAGGGCTGCACCCTGCTGGCCAACTACCTGCGCAGCCGCCAGAAACACGGCATCGACTTCAATTTTGACAACGGCACCTCCGAGCTCTACGTCTCCTTTGCCGGTCTGAACCTGGGGTGTGAGTTCACCGAGTTCCAGCGGCACTGGCTGGACCCCGACGCCACCGTGGTCTTCGGCAAGCTCTATGTGAAAAAGCCCACCCGCCGGGCCAACCACGTGCTGGGCCTTCTGGACAAGTGGACCGTGGAGTCCCGCATTCAGAAGGACGACCCCACCGTGGTGCAGGCCCTGGACTCCTTTACCCTGGCCCAGATCACCGGATTCCTGGATCTCGCCATCCAGCAGCAGCGCACCAACTGCACCGCCGCCCTCCTGGAGTATAAAAACGCCCGCTTCTCCGACTTCAATCCCATGGACGTCTTTACGCTGGACTGAAACCGGATGTTCCAGATCAAAAAGCCGGACTCCCCCGCCGCCTTCGGATTTTTTGCCGGGCGGCGGGGAGACCGGCCGGACCGTTTGCCCAGAACACGAAAACGCAGGAGGTATGTTTCATGAGTCAACCAGATTTTGTCATTGAAAACGGTGTCTTGACCAAATATCAGGGGCCCGGCGGGGATGTGATCATCCCGGAGGGGGTGACCAGTATCAGCTGGTGGGCCTTTAAAGGCTGTAGCGGTCTGACCAGTGTTACAATCCCTGGAAGTATCGCGGAAATTGGAAGCGATTCCTTCGGAAGCCCATTCAGAAAGAGTACAGGATTAAAAAGTGTAGTTATTATGGACGGAGTCAAACAAATTTGGTCCAATGCTTTTCGATACAGCCATTTGGAGCAGGTGACGATTCTTGGAAATAATCTCAAGATCGGTACAGGCAGTTTTGGCACCGGAGATTTCGCTTTGATTGCCGACCGGATGATGCCTTCCGATATTCCCTCGTGCTACAAGAAAAACTATCTGCACACATTTGCCCGGCGGTATCTGGCGGGGGAAGAGATGGAACAGAATCATCCCTGTTTCAAATATCTGAAGAGCCAACGGAAGAAATTGTGGACGGATTTGCTGCTTCTGCGGGTCATTTTAAAAGAGGGTTACATCACGAGCAGCGAGATCACAGACCTGATTTCAGAAGCCGCCGCTCTTGGAGATCCGGAACTCAGTGCGGCCATACTGGACTATCAAAACCGAAATTTCTCCCGCGCTGAACTGGATAAAGAAAACAAAAAGAAGTTTGAGCGTGAAATTCGAGCGATGGAGCGCACTACGCCGCTTGTCAGTGAGCTGAAGAAAATATGGTCCTGTGAGAAACTGGAGAGCGGCGGTTTGCGGATTAAGCGCTATAAAGGAAAGGAAACGAAAATCGCAATTCCGGATCACATTGGGAAAAACAAGGTAGTGGAAATTGGCGACAAGGCGTTTCAATGGTGCGAAGAAATGACTTGTGTGTCGATTCCGGAAGGGGTTATGCGGATCGGGGCTCAGGCATTTGAGTGCTGTACCATGCTTACCGAGATCAGCATCCCCGCCAGTGTCCGCGAGATTGCGTACAATGCGTTTGACAACACAGCCTGGATGCGCAGTCAGTCGGCCGGATGCGTCTATATTGGCGATTTGCTGCTCCGTATGAATGGCGATGACCGCACGGTGTGTGTGCGGCCTGGAACCACCAGAATTAATGCCCACGCTTTTGGGGAATGCAAAAAGTTGACTGCAGTGACACTGCCGGATGGACTGAAGGAGATCGGCTTCGCCGCATTTTGTGAATGTAAAAAGCTGACCCAGATCAACATTCCGGAAGGCGTGACAAAGATCGAGGAACGTGCCTTTGAAGAGTGCAATAGCTTGACAAAATTGATGCTTCCGAGCAGCCTGACTGAAATCAGAAACTGCGCTTTTTGCTGTAAAAAGCTGAAAAAGGTGAATATTCCGGAGCGCGTGACCAGGATCGGCTGTAGCGCATTTTCTCACTGTGAAAGTCTGGAGTCAATCACGATTCCGGCCAGTGTGGAAGAAATCGAAGACGATGCCTTCCGATACTGTGACAATATGACACGGGTCACGTTTCAGTCCAGCACGACCAAAATCGCCCGGACGGCGTTTATATGCTGTAAAAAACTGACCATCCACGCCCCGGCGGGGTCTTACGCCGAGCAGTACGCCAAGGAGAACAACATCCCCTTCCAGGCCCTTTAAAACGCCGGCAGACCGAGGAGCACGAACCATACAGACAGGAGGATATCGATATGCAGAAGGTACCATCCAAAGATCAAAAAAAGGTCCCGGAAACCAGTGTAATTCCGGTGTCTGAACTGAGAAAGCACTGGAAATATGAGAAAATAGAGGGCGGAGGAGTGCGCATCCTGGGCTATAAGGGAGCGGAAACCCAGGTCGTAGTCCCCAGCAAAATTGGGAAGGAGCCGGTGAAAGAAATCGGTCACCATGCCTTCAGTCCGGACGCGAGTTATCTTACCTCAGAAATCCGGGAGAGACGGAAACATCTGGTTTCCATTGCAATTCCCAAAGGTGTGGTAAAAATCGGAGCAGGCGCTTTTTGTAACTGTTCAAACCTGGCTGAGATAATACTTCCGGAGGGGCTCAAGCAGATCGGCTTCATAGATCTTAATTGGATCACCGGAATGCAGGGCGTTTTCTGCAACTGTAAGAGCCTGACTCATGTTACCATTCCAAAGTCGGTAACAAAAATCGGAAATTGCACATTTTGCGGCTGTACCGCTCTGGTCAGTCTCACTTTCCTGGGGAAAAGCGTGAATATTAGCATTTTTGCAGATATTGATTTACACAACAGTCCAAGTCTTACCATTTACGCTCCAGCGGGCAGTTCTGCCGAGGAGTGCGCCGAAAAGTACCACATCCCTTTTATAGCGGAGTGAGACGGCGGACCGGGTCTGCTCTGAAGAGGGCGGTAACCAGATCGGCCTGCGCGCTGTCTATCTTCGGACGGCACGCCAGACAAACCAAGCGAGAGGAAGCAGAATATGAACATCAAAGAGGCCAAAGAACAGATTAAAAACGCCATGACGGCGTATTTTTCCAAAGACGAGTACGGCTATGTCATCCCGGTGGAAAAACAGCGGCCGGTCTTTCTCATGGGCCCGCCCGGCGTGGGCAAGACCGCCATCATGGAGCAGGTGGCCGGGGAGATGGGGGTGGGCCTGGTCTCCTACTCCATGACCCACCACACCCGCCAGAGCGCTCTGGGGCTGCCCTTCATCGTCCATAAGACTTACGGCGGCTTCACCTGCGATGTGTCCGAGTACACCATGAGCGAGATCATCGCCTCGGTCTACGACCTGATGGAGGAGACCGGCGTGCGGGAGGGTATTCTCTTCCTGGACGAGATCAACTGCGTGTCCGAGACGCTCGCCCCCGTTATGCTCCAGTTCCTGCAGTACAAGATCTTCGGCCGTCACCGGGTCCCCGACGGCTGGATCGTCGTGACGGCCGGCAACCCCCCGGAGTACAACAACTCGGTGCGGGAGTTCGACATCGTCACCTGGGACCGGCTCAAGCGCATCGATGTGGAGCCCGACTTCGATGTGTGGAAGGAATACGCCTATCAGAAGGGCGTCCACCCCGCCGTCCTCACGTATCTGGAGATCAAAAAGGCCGATTTTTATAAAATCGAGTCCTCGGTAGACGGAAAGCGCTTTGTAACCGCCCGGGGCTGGGACGACCTGAGCCAGATGATCCAGCTCTATGAGGCCCACAGCCTCCCCGTGGATGAAAAGCTCGTGCGGCAGTACCTGCAGCACCCCACGGTGGCCAAGGATTTCTCCGTCTACTATGACCTCTTCAACAAGTACCGCAGCGACTACCAGGTGGACCGCATTCTGGCCGGGCAGGCCGGACAGGCCGTCAAGGATCGGGCCAAGGCGGCCAAATTTGACGAGCGCCTGGCCCTTTTGGGGCTGATTCTGGACGCCGTCATCGGGGAACTGCGCTCCGTCATGCAGGACGAGGGGGCGCTTTTCACTCTGATGGACGTACTCAAGCGCTTCCGCGCCGCCCTCTCCGGCGGGAAGGGGTCCCCCTCCGCCCTCCTGGAACAGCAGGTGGAGGCCCAGCAGGCTGCGCTGGAGAGCGGCAAACGCTCGGCCCGCCTCTCTCCGGAACAGCAGCGGCAGATGTTCGCCGTTATTTCCACGCTGGAGGACCTGCGCGGGGAAATCCAGGGCATAAGCGACGGCAATGCCGCCTTCCAGCAAGTGAAGGTCCGCTTCGACGGCAGGGTAAAGGCCCTCCAGGATTCCGCCCAGGCGGCCCGGAAGGCCCTCTCCCACGTGTTCCGCTTCTGTGAGGAGGTCTTTGCCGACGGCCAGGAGATGCTGATCCTGGTCACGGAACTGACCATCAGCGCCGACGCCTCCAAGTTCATCGGCCGCTACGGCTGTCCGGAGTACTTCGCCCACAATCAGGAACTGCTCTTCTACGAGCGGCAGCAGGATATCATCACCCAGCTGGATCAGTTGGATCTGGATCAGATTTAAAAAGGAGGAGTTCAGACATGGCAAACATCACGGAAGCGCATGGCACCCTCACCTTAGTGGGCCCGTGGACTCAGGAGAGTCTGGACGCCTTCCTTCCCGTGCTGGACTGCTGGGCCTTCGGCCAGTTCGGGATTATGGAACACGGCCCTCTGTCTCTGGCGCAGCCCAGCACCACCTTCTGGGGGTGCGGCCGGTGGAGCTTCTGCGGCACGCTGGAGAAGCTGGACATCTGGACCCGCACCGACCAGAGCGGCCCCCACCACGTCACCATGCAGCAGTATGAGCGGCTCATCCAGCTCATGTACCGGGACGAACTGAAGATCCGCTTTGAGTACGACGACCAGGACGATTATGACATCCACGAGGTGGGCTATCTGGAGAGCAGCCGGACGGAGCTGTTCTACCACGTCACCACCAGCGTGGACAACCGCCGCCGCCGCGCCGCCCAGAAGCGGGCCCGGAAAGGCCCCGCCCTCTCCGGCGGGGAGCTGGTGGTTCCGGCCGGAACAGGCACCGTCAAGCGGGACGCATTTCGCAGCCGCACCGATCTGGTCCGCCTCACCCTCTCTCCGGGGGTCAAAGAGATTGGCAGCGGCGCCTTCCAGGACTGCACGAACCTGCGCTGCGTGACCTTCCCGGAGGGCCTTGCCAAAATCTCCGGCAGCGCTTTCGCCGGCTGCACCGCCCTGGAGGAGCTGGACCTCCCCGACGGCGTGCGGCTGATGAACGGCAGCTTTTCCGGCTGCACCGCCCTGCGCCGGGTCGCCGTCCCCGCCCACGTGGAGCTGACCATCGGCTCCAGCAACTTCCCCTTTGACGGCTGTTCCGCCCTGGAGCGCATGGACTTCGCCCCCGGGCACCCCAAATACTGCACGGTGGACGGACTGGTTCTGAACAAAAACGGCAGGCGGCTGGTCTTTCTCCCCCCGGCCCGGGCGGGCGTATGCGCTCTCCCAGACACGGTGACCCAGGCGGAGGGTATCAACGGCTGTCCGGCGCTGACCGAACTGGTCATCCCCAAAAAGACCACGAAATTGGGCATGAGTTTTTACGGCTGCCCCAACCTGACCACGTTCTCGGTGGACCCGGGCAACCGCGCCTACCGCTCGGTGGACGGCGTCCTCTTCTCCAGGGACGGAAGTACCCTGCTGCGCTGCAAGAAGGGCGGGGCCTACGCCGTCCCGGACGGCGTCGCCGTCATCGGCAGCTATGCGTTCAACCAGAATACCGCCCTCACCGCCGTCTCCCTCCCTGACAGCGTCACCACAATCGGCTCTCTCGCCTTTGGAGACTGTTCCTCCCTGACCCAGGTGGCCCTGCCGGAGCATCTGACCGAGTTCAACTGGCAAACCTTCTACGGCTGCGCCGCCCTGACTGAGATCGTTATCCCGCCCCGGGTGACCGCGCTGCCCGCCTATCTCTTCTCCGGCTGTGCCTCGCTGACCCGGGTGGTTCTGCCGGAGGGACTGCAGGAGATCGGCCGCGGCGTTTTTCAGGGGTGCAGCCGCCTGCTGGAACTGATCATCCCCCGCAGCGTGACCGCCATTCACGACCTGGCTTTTCAGGACTGCCGCCGCATCACCCTCCGCTCCGCCAGCGCCTACGTCCACCGGTACGCCCTGGAGCGGCGCATCCCCTTCCACCTGATTTGAACGCGGCGCCACCCTTCGCAGCGCTGCGGGAACGGGCGAGCGGTCCGGGCTCCCAATGGGAGCCCGGACCGCTCAATGCTTTTCCGGCGTTAAAATTATGCCCTGTCCGCCAGGAAGTTCATCATCATCTGGGCAACTTCAGCCCGGGTAGCCGTACCCTGGGGGTCCAGAGTTCCGCCGTCCTTGCCCGACAGAACCTGGTCGCTCACAGCCCAGGTCATCGCTTCCACGGCCCAATCGGAGATTGTGCCGCCGTCGGCGAACGCCTGAAGGGCCGTTTCGGACGAGGCCGTTTGATAGCCCTTGTACTGGGCATAGCGGTAGAGGATGGAGGCCAGCTGTTCCCGCGTCACCGAGTCCTCGGGCCCGAAGTGCCCGGCATCGTAGCCGGAGACAATTCCCTGCGCCGCGGCCCAGTTCACCGCGCCGGCATACCAGGCCCCGGCAGATACGTCGGTGAACGCGGCGCCGGACGCACCGGCGGGGCTGCCCTCCAGGTTATAGAGGATCTGGGCGATCATACCCCGCGTCAAGTTCTGGCCGGGGGCAAAGGAGGCATCGCTGATCCCCTGCATTACGCCGTTGCTGTAGACGTACTCCACCGCCTGGGCGTACCAGGCCCCGGCGGACACGTCGGCAAAGGGCAGTCCGCCCAGGGGGGTATCTCCATCGCCAATGTCGCTGTCCGCGGCGGTAAAGCGGGCGGCAATGGTGTGACCGCTCCGGACATTCTCAAAGGTGTAGGTGCTCACGGCCCCCACACTCCGGCCATCCACCAGCACATCGTCAATGACATAGCCCTCTTCTGCGGTGATGGTAAACGTCCGATCGGCGCCGCGGTTTACCCGGACCGTACCCAGCGGGCTGATCGTGCCGCCGGCGCCGGCCGAGGCGGTGATGGTATACTGCGTCACGCCGCCGCCCGAGCTGGAACCGCTGTCCGAGCCGGAATCTCCGCCCGTCTGCCGGACTTCCGCCACTTCGGTAATGCCGCTGAGCTGACCGGCGGCATCTGTCAGTCTGGCGTACACATACTGCGCATCTCCGGTGGAGAAGGCGATCTGCGCTCCGCCGTTCTCCAAAGCGGCATCCGCGCCCAGCTGGCTCTCGGTGAGCTGGTAGACCTGCAGGCCGGAGAGGGAGAGCGTCTTGGAGGTCTCCGTATCGAAGTCCACATCCAGCTCGGTAATATCGATGTCATAGGCCACCGTACCCGCGCCATAGCTGTCCAGTTTGGGGGTGTCGTAGTAGTTAAAGTCCTTCTGAACAGGGGAATAGGAGTTCATGTAGATCTTTTTGTTGGTCAGGTCAAAGTAGATCATCTTAAAGTAGCCGTCGCCGCCCTCCGGCGCGGACTGATAATCCGTACAGATCTGATAGACCACGCGGTCGTCGGTCCCGTCGCCGTCGTCGTCCACTCCCACAAAGTTCAGCGAAGAGCCGTGGAAATGACCGTTAAGGATGGCCAGCACGTTCTCGTGGGTCTTGGCCACCTGCTCCATGAGCAGCTCGCTCTGATAGCTGGGCACGGCCGAGGCGTTGATGCCGCCGTGGATGCAGATGATGGCGGTGCGCTCGGGGTACTGCTCCAGAACGCTGTTGATCCACTCCACCTCGTCGGTGTAGATGTCCCAGCTCATGTAGATAAACAGCAGCTCCTGTCCGTCTACGCTGACCAGGTCGTAATGGCCCAGGTTGTTCTCATAAGAGCCGCCGTACCAGGGGAATTCCTCATAGCGGTCCGCCCCGAAGTACTTCCAGTAGAGGCCGTAGCGCTCGTTGCCGTGAGCTACGTCGTGATTGCCGCCCAGCACGCCGTAGGGCAGGCCGGCATCTTCAAACTTCTTGAGCTCTTTGCTGGCGTTCTGAAACTCGTACTCCTCGTTGAATTCGTCTACAATATCTCCGGTATGAATGACGTATTCAATGCCCAGGTTCTCCCGCTGGGCCAGAATATAGTCGGTCAGGGAGGCAAAGTTGTCCATCCACTGCTCGGCATAGTACTGGGTGTCGCTGATCCAGGCGATGGAGAAGTCGTACTCTTCCGGCACAGCGGTGCCGTCCCATTCGGCGGCCGCGGGGGCGGAGACGTGCATGTCCTGGGCGGTGGTGGGGTCGAACTCAGCGCCGCGGGCCTGGAGAAGGACGGTCATCACGCCGCTCTCGTTCACATAGGAGGCCTGAATCGGCAGCACAGCGGTCAGATGGCCGTCGGCTTCATTGACCGCCAGATCCTCCGAACCAAAGCGCACCCAGTCGTTGGACGCCGTATCCAGCAGATAGACCTGAACCGGCTGGCCGTAGTCGCTGCCGGCCGTCATATCCAGCCGGAGCTGGCCGCCCTGCGCGGCATCTACGGGGATCTCCAGGATCTCATAGGGATACTCGCCGTTGTCCGAGGTCACCGAACCAAAGGAAGTCCGGGCCTGAGCGGTGTAGGTGCTGTCGCCGGCGCCGTCTTTGACCGTGTAAGCGGTGATGTTCTCGGCCTGGTAGAGGGCGGCGGTGGAGCCTTCGCCGGAGATACTGGCGGTGGCCGAGTTCCCGGAGACAGAGACGCTCAGCTCCTCGCCCAGGGGCAGGAAAGGCTCCTCAGGCTGGACGGGCGCGCTGTTGTCCACCAGGAAGGAGAACGTCTGCTGCGCCTCGCCGCAGGAAGCGGTGAGCGTATGGGTGCCGTCGGTCAGGGCCGTGGTGTCCAGGGCGAACGCCTGGGCGTCTGCGGAGCCGGCGGGCAGCTCAAAGGTCAGGTCCAGGCGGATGGTGCATCCGGAGGAATCGCCCATCTTCACCGGGTCGGTCCGGGAGACATCCTCGCCGGAGGCGTTCTTGATGGAGGTGGGGAAGAGCACGGTACCGTCGGTCAGATGCAGCGCATAGTTCCAGGTGGTGAAATCGTCGTTGTTGGCGGCGGTGTCCGACTCAAACGTGGAGCCGTAAGTGCCCGCGTAGAGACTCAGCGCCACCGTGGCCGAGCCGTCCGCAGCGTAGGTGAAGTACTGCTCTCCCACCGGAATGGCCAGGGAGTCAATGGCGGGGATTTCGCTGCACTTGGCGAACAGTCCCAGCACCTGTTCCCCGTGGGTCAGG
The DNA here is from genome assembly GCA_019118925.1 of Candidatus Flavonifractor intestinipullorum. Taxonomy (GTDB): domain Bacteria; phylum Bacillota; class Clostridia; order Oscillospirales; family Oscillospiraceae; genus Pseudoflavonifractor_A; species Pseudoflavonifractor_A intestinipullorum. The sequence continues at coordinate 24,402 of DWYC01000060.1, forward strand.
GCATTTTTGAAGTAGCTGTCTACCCCGTTGTAGTCGAAGGTGAAATAGGCGTACCGCTCCAGAGCGGCGGTACTCTCCTGCTGGACGCCGTCCACCGCAAAGGTCACCGGCTCGCCCGTCTGGGCGAAATCTTTCCCGGTGATCTGAACCGTCCCCGAGAGGGTCTGCCCCTCCCGGGCCTGCGTCCCGTTGTAGTTGACCCGCAGGCCGTCGGCCGCGTCGTCCCGGACGATGGGCACCGTCACGGTGTCCGTGCGGGTGGAGCGGTACTCGTTCCGGGCCACCAGGTAGTACTCCACGCTGTCGTGGCCCAGGAGCTCGGCATTGTCGATGAAGGCGTAGTACTTGTTATAAATCGAGAACGAAGTGGCAACCGCTTTGGTATAGGCCCCCTCCCCATCCATCCGGTAGTACAGGTCGATCTCCTTCACAGGGAGCACATCCGTACCCGCGTAGTAGTAAGGAATCCGCAGGAACTGCCCCTCTGCGATGGGGCTGATCTCCGTGTCCTCCCACAGTCTCAGGGTAGGATAACTGCCGTCATCTGCGGCGAAGGTGTACTGCTGCTCCTTCACCACGCCCAGGGACGTGTTGCTCTGGGCGGTCAGGATGGACATACGGGGACCGTCTTCCGACACCCGCAGATCCACGCTCTTGTTGTCCTTCAGGTCGGAGGAGCCGTTCCAGAAATAGAAGGAGACCAGCTCATCCCCGCCCTCCGGCGTTTTTTCCAGCAGGGCCAGACCGCGGTAGGTGTTGCCCCATCCGCTCTGCCCCGTCTGGGCGTAGACGGGCACCTCCTCCGGGATGCCGTATGCGGCCCGGAATTCCGCCTCGGTGGGGAAGCGGTCGTACTGGCCTTCCAGGCCCTTTTCCCGATAGCACCAGATCACGGCGGCGCTGTGAGCCGGAATGACCACCGGGGCGCTCTCGGTGATCTCCTCGCCCGCGGCCATCCGGTGGGCGTCCTCCACCGTGGAGACCGTCTGAGGCTTGATGCTGGCCTTATAAATATAGCCCAGCTGATAGGAGGCGTTGAAATCCACATCGGTGTCCGTGGGGTTGTAGATCTCCACAGCCTCCATCATATCATTGGCCTCTGAGCCGTAGTCCGCGTCTCGATTGCTGTCATTGGGCCGGATCTCGGTGATAATCAGATGGTCCACCGTCTGCTCGCTGGGGGCCGCGGCGTCCTGATTGCGCTGGTCCCGGTAGATCGTGCCCGGCGTGCCGTAGGTCTGCTGGCGCAGGGGCACCATCTCCGCGCCGTAGTCGGGCACCTGCAAATCCACACCCAGGCCGTCTGAAGTATCCACCCCGGTGTAATAACGGTAGTGGGAGACCACATTCCCCTCCGGATCTTTCAGGGCAAAGCCCCGGTCATCCTCTGCAAAGCCGTCCTGGCCGGAGACATCATAAATTTTTACATCCTCCGGGACGTGCCAGGCGGCCCGGAACTCCGCCTCGGTGGCGGTATTGTCCACGTCGCTGCGGCGGCTCCAGAATACCACCGTCTCGCCGGGGGCAATTTCAAACGTCTCCGAGCCGTCGTCCAGGGCAGCCACGGTGAGCTGTTTCATTTTGTAGGTCCCGCTGTCATTATATTCGTACCAGAGCGTATAGCCCCCGTCCGGGCTGAAGGTAACCGGTGCCTGAGAGGTATTGCTGACCTCCACAAATTCCATATGGTCGCTGCCGTTGCCGTAGACGTCCTCCCGGTTGATGTCGTTGGGGTAAATTTCTGTCAGGTACAGCCCACCCTGCTGGGCATTCTCCCCTTCGGTCTCCGCTTCCACCTCGGAAGCGGCGGCCGGGAACAGAAATAGGGAGGCCGTCATTGCGGCGGAGAGGCCCAAACACACGGTGCGCCTCCAGAAATGTCGTTCCATCTTGTTGCTCCTTTTGTCGTGGCTAGAGTAGTAGTGATTAACGCCCCTCTCCAAGGGCTGCGCCATCCGAAAACGGATGACATCGGTCTGATTGCTGCTTACTTCGGTTCGATTATAGCAAAGACAACGTATGCGTTTCCTGCACGCTTCCGTCAATAACTGTTAAAGTTTCCGTAAAGCTTTCTCTCGACCGCGCTGCGCCGGATGGCGTCCGGCCGGCAGGCGAACGCTTTTCTCCTCCCTCATTTTTTATATCCGCAGGACGGTTTTGGGCCCGACAGAGCGAAAAAAGCGCGGAGGCGCTGCCATATGGCAGCGCCTCCGCGCTCTTTCCCGCGCTCATCTTAACTTGTAAACCTGCCGTGGAGCCGCCGCCTCTTTGCTCCGCCTTGTCCAGCACGAGGTCAAAGGCATCCTGAAGGCCGCCAAAGGGCATGGCCTGGGCCAGCCGGCGGTCCATCACCCCGCTGTGCAGGGACAGCAGGACCCCTATGGCGCTCCCGCCCAGCACAGAGCGGCGCATCAGTTCGTCCCCCGTCCGGTCGTCCACCGGGAATCCGTGTCCCGGTCAGGTGTATTCCGGGCCGTACAGGCACCGGGCCAGCAGACAGCAGGCGTCCGCGTCCCCGTCCTGCACCGCCTGCTGGAGCAGTTGCAAGCCCTCCTGTCCCCGCCCGGCTCCCATGTCGTAGTAGATGTACTTCAGGGCTGTCTCCACCCTGTCGCTGAAAAATCAGCCCATTGGGCTGTCCTCCTTCAACCGGGTCAGCTGAACTCCGTAAGGCCCGCTGTTTCTTCCAGGTTTTTTCTCGCCTCAGGGTTGTTCTGAAGTATCGCCCTCACTGTCCGGCAGCTCTCCAGTTCCGGGCAGCTGCCGCAGGTGGTCACGTTCTTTTTCAGGGCGCACAGACGGACCGCGCACATGTGTTGGCAGAACACGGTTTTAACCCCATTCCCACGGCACCCCATGCAGTTGATATGCTCCGGCAAGATGGGGGCTTGGTTGAGCCGAGCCCACAGCTCGGCTGTCTTCTCCCGCAGCGCCTGGTCGTCATGGATTGTGGCCAGATAGGCGTCGCACGCCTCACAGTCCAGCCCGCAGTATCCAATTCTGGCTTTCACTGTGATGTACCTCCCGCTTTTGCTTTTCAGACCTCCGTCTCCCGGAAGTCAAAGACATCTACCTTCCTGTGATTGTAGGCGGCGGAGAAGAGCGCTGTGACTTTCTGGACATCGGGCACCGTCCGTCCCCACAGGCGGGCCCCGCCCGGGCTGAAGATCCCGATCTCTGCGGAACAGCAGCCCTGATCCGGGCCCTGCCGGGCCACGGCGCACTGGATAAACCAGCAGTTTTTCGGATTTCCCGGGTTCCTCTGTTCCAGGATCAGGAAGCTGTCCTGATCCCGGGTCAGCTCCCGCAGCGCTGATTCCGTGTCCTTCCAGGCGGGGTTGGGCCGCCGGACTCCGTCGGTGGAGAGGTCCCGGGTCCAAGCGTACCGGCCGGGCGCTCCGGGGGTTCCGGGGTACTCCTGCAAACAATAAATATCCCCCGGCCAAGCCGGGGGTATTTCCTATGCGGGCAAAGCCCTTTGTTCTTCGCGTGACGCGTACAACGCGTAATACGGCCTGCCAGCTGCGTAGAGGCTGTTACCTGCGACCCGTGAACGGGTTACCTGGAGCACTTATAACCATCTGCTCTCCCAGCCTGTCTTCTTCCAGCTGATGCTTGATGTACTCGGCGATCCGTCCTGCATTTTTCCCTGCCGTGTCCACAT
>DWYC01000061.1 GCA_019118925.1 Candidatus Flavonifractor intestinipullorum
GAAAGATCAGAACGCCCAAAATGGAGATGTACCGGATGGGCTTGGTGGACAGGCTGGTGATGCCCTCCATGGCGAAGGAGAGCATCTTCTTGAGGGGGTACTTGCTCTCCCCGGCGAAACGCTCCCCCCGCTCGTACTCCACCGTACCGGTGGGATAGCCGATCATGGGCACGATCCCCCGCAGGAAGAGGTTGACTTCCTTGAACTGGGAGAGCCCCTCCAGGGCCCGCCGGGACATCAGGCGGTAGTCGGCGTGGTTGAACACGGTCTCCGCGCCCAGGAAGTTCATGACGCGGTAAAACCCCTCGGCGGTGAAGCGCTTGAAGAAGGTGTCCTTTTTCCGGCTGGAGCGCACGCCGTAGACAATGTCGCACCCGGCGTAGTACTGCTCCACCATGGCGTCCACCGCGTCGATGTCGTCCTGAAGGTCGGCGTCCATGGAGACGGCCATGTCGCAGCGGTCCTTGGCGGTCATGAGTCCGGCCAGCAGGGCGTTCTGGTGGCCCCGGTTCCGGCTCAGGTTCACGCCGGAGAAGCGCGCATCCGAGCGGTGGAGCGCCTGGATGATGCTCCAGGTCTTATCCCTGGAGCCGTCGTTGACAAAGAGGGCCCGGCTCTCCGGGGAGATGGTCCCCGCATCGATGAGTCCCTCCAATTTGGCCTTGAGCCGCCGGGCTGTCTCGGGGAGGACCTCCTCCTCGTTATAGCAGGGGACCACGATGTATAAAATATCTGCCATAATAACCTCCGTCCAACCCGCCCCGGCGGACCGGAGCGGGTGCTTCCTCTTCTCTATCCCGCGGCCGGGGCGTTTTCTTACACGCCGGGCGCAGAAGAGGGGGATATTGGTATTCTACCATCTTTGGACGAAAAGGCAAACCACTTTGTTCCAACCCGAGACGGCCGGACGGTCAAAACCGGGCGAGCAGCTCCGCCCGGCGCTGTTCCAGCTCGGCCTGCCGGGCGGCCAGGCTCCGGTCCTGCTGCTCCAGCTGGTCCAGGATGGACTGGACCCGGCGGGCCAGCCGGTTGACCTGGTGCTGGGTGTCGTAAATGTCCTGCTGCACCGACCAGTCTATCAGAATATTGTCCCAGAAGTAGTCGGCAAAGGTGAGAAATTGGCTGCTCTCCATTTGCGGAAGTTTGAAATCCGCCGTGTTCACGTCGGCCAGCTCGGTGCGGAACTCGGACAGGGCCTGCTGGGCGGCGTGGATGCCGGCCCGGGCGTCCGAGAGGCGGTTATACTTCTCCATAGTGACCAGTACGCCGCCCCCCATCATGTCGAAGGTGCCCCAGTTGGCGGCGCTGGCCAGGGTGCGGTCCACCGACTCCAGGGAGCTGTGGGCCTTCCGCCCGGCGTAGAGGGCCTGGGAGAGCTCCTCCCGCTGCTGCTCCAGGGGGTCCAGCTCCCCGTCCAGCTGGGACAGGGCCTCTCCGGCCTGGCCGCCCAGTTCCTTGAGGTGCCGGGCCTTCTCGTCCCGGAGGACGTCCAGACGCCGGCGGTCGGCCTGAAGCTGGTTCTGACGCTCCCGCAGGGCGTGGATGCGGCGGCGGATGTCCTCCAGGTCCTGCTGCGCCTGCTCATGCTGGAGCTTGGCGGCCATGGCCTCCCGCCGCTCTTTGGACAGGCGCTCCTCCCGGTCGCCGGTGAGGCGCAGGAACAGGGCCCGCAGCCCGCCGCGCTCCAGAGCGTCCAAGTCCCCCTGCTCCTTTTCCGCCAGCAGGGCGGTCTGCCGGACCCGCAGGCGGCGCTCGTCCCGCTGCTGCTCCAGGTCCGCCATCTGCCGGGCCATCTGATCCTCCTGAGCCAGAGCGCGGACAATCGCCTGGATCTCCTGATTCAGGGCCTCCAATTTATCATCCATGCAAGCTCCCTCACTTTCTCTCGTTGGAATGGGCGAATTTTACAAAATCAGTATATCATATTCCGAAGGATTTTGTCCACAGCGCCCGGCGAGCCCGGAGAAGGCGGGCGCTGGACGGATGGGAATTTTTCCGGTACAATGGAGGCAAGACGCAAGCAAAGGAGCAAGCTATGGACAAGATCATTTCCGCCCTGGCCCGGGAACTGGGCCGGAGCGCGGAGCACGTGGAAAACGTGGTCCGCCTCCTGGACGAGGGCAACACCATCCCCTTTATCGCCCGCTACCGCAAGGAGCTCCACGGGGCCATGGACGACACCACGTTGCGCTCCCTGGCCGACCGGCTGCAATCCCTGCGCAATCTGGACAAGCGCCGGGAGGAGGTCCGCGCCGCCGTCGAGGGACAGGGCAAGCTGACGCCGGCGCTCTCCGCCGCGCTGGACGCCGCCGCCACCCTCTCGGAGGTAGAGGACCTGTACCTCCCCTACCGGCCCAAGCGCCGCACCCGGGCTACCGTGGCCCGGGAAAAGGGCCTGGAGCCCCTGGCGGAGCTCCTCTTCGACCAGGACCCCCGGGGGCCCGCCCCGGAGGAGGCCGCCCGGGCCTATATCGACCCGGAAAAAGGGGTGGAGACCCTGGCCGACGCCCTCCAGGGGGCCAACGACATCCTTGCCGAGGACCTCTCCGACGACGCGGGCATCCGCAAGGCGCTGCGGGAGTTGACGCTGAAGAGGGGACGGCTGGTCTCCAAGGCCACCGGGGAGGAGGACTCGGTTTACCGGCTCTACTACGACTTTGCCCAGCCCCTGTCCAACCTCCAGGGTTACCAGGTGCTGGCCATCAACCGGGGGGAGCGGGAGGGCTTTCTGAAGGCCACGGTGGTCACCGGCCGGGAGCTGGCCCTGCCCCTGCTTTGCCGCAGGGTGGTGCGCCCCGGAACGCCCGCCATGGAATTCGTGAAGGCCGCCGCGGAGGACGCCTACGACCGGCTGATCTACCCCTCGCTGGAGCGGGAGGTCCGCAATCTCCTCACCGAGCAGGCCGACGAGGGGGCCATCCGCACCTTCGCCCGAAATCTGCGCCCCCTGCTCCTCCAGCCCCCCGTCAAGGGAAAGGTGACCATGGGCCTGGACCCGGGCTACCGAAACGGCTGCAAGGTGGCGGTGGTGGACCCCACCGGCAAGGTGCTGGACACGGCGGTGGTCTACCCCACCTTTGGGGAGAAAAAGAAGCGGGAGGCCATGGATACCCTGGAGGGGCTCATCCGAAAACACGGCGTGGAGCGCATCGCCATCGGCAACGGCACGGCCGGCCGGGAGACCGAGCAGATGACCGCCCAGATGCTCAAGGAGCTCCCCGAGAGGCGCGTGCGCTACCTGGTGGTCAGCGAGGCGGGGGCCAGCGTCTACTCCGCCTCCCCTCTGGCCGCCGAGGAGTTCCCTCAGTACGACGTGAACCTGCGCAGCGCCATTTCCATCGCCCGGCGGCTTCAGGACCCTCTGGCCGAGCTGGTGAAGATCGACCCCAAGGCCATCGGCGTGGGCCAGTACCAGCACGACATGCCTCAGGCCCGGCTGGACGAGGCCCTTTCGGGCGTGGTGGAGGACTGCGTCAACGCCGTGGGGGTGGATGTGAACACGGCCTCCGCCCCTCTGCTGACCTGGGTGGCGGGGCTCAACCGGACGACCGCCAAAAATATCGTGCGCTACCGGGAGGAAAACGGCCCCTTCACCGCCCGCAAAGCGATTTTGAAGGTGCCCAAGGTGGGGCCGAAGGCCTTTGAACAGTGCGCAGGCTTCCTGCGTGTGCCTGAGAGCGGCAACCTCCTGGACCACACCGGCGTCCACCCGGAGAGCTACGCCGCCGCCGAGGCTCTTTTGACGCTCACCGGCTACACGCTGGCCGACGCGGCGGAGGGAAAACTGGCCGGACTGGAGCAGCGTCTGGCGGACTATGGAGAGGAGCGGGCCGCCCAGGCGTGCGGCGTGGGCGTGCCCACACTCCGGGATGTGGTGAAGGAGCTCTTAAAGCCCGGACGGGACCTGCGGGAGGAGCTGCCCCAGCCTCTCCTGCGCACCGACGTGATGGAGCTCAAGGACCTCAAGCCCGGCATGGAGCTTCAGGGCACCGTGCGCAACGTGGTGGACTTCGGGGCCTTTGTGGACATCGGGGTCCACCAGGACGGTCTGGTCCACATCTCGGAGCTGAACACGCCCCGGCGGGTGCGCCACCCGCTGGAGGTGCTCTCGGTGGGGGACGTGGTCACCGTCTGGGTCAAGGAGGTGGAGGAAGGGCGCAAACGCATTGCCCTGACCATGCGCCGGCCGGATGGCATCCAAAATCCCCCAAAAATCTGATTCCGAAAAGTTAAATTTATTAAAATTAGTCCAAAACGGAATTTCGAACGAAAAAGTCCTTGACTGTAAAGTGCCTTGATGCCCTAGGATAGAGGGGAAAGGAGGGGGCGGCATGACCATCAAGGAACTGGAGGAGCGGCTGGGCCTGCCCCGGGCCAGCATCCGCTACTATGAACAGGAGGGCCTGCTCACCCCGGCGCGGGGGGCGAACGGATACCGCAATTACTCGGAGGAGGACCTGCGGACGCTGGAGAAGATCAAGCTCCTGCGGCAGCTGCACCTGGACCTGGAGACCATCCGGGCGCTGCAGCGGGGGGAACTCACGCTGGATGCGGCCCTGGCGCGGCAGCTGGCCGGTCTGGGGGAGGACCGCGCCGCCCTGGACCGGGCGGAGGCGGTGTGCCGGGCTCTCCGGGACGCGGGGGAGAGCTATGCCAGACTGGACCCCAAGCCCTGGCTGGACCAGCTCACGCGCCCGCCCCTGCCTGCGGCCCCCCACTTCCCGCCCCCGGCGGAGACCCGGAGGGCCCCGGAGCCCCTGCCGGTGGCCCCCTGTCCCATTCGCCGGTGGCTGGCCCGGTGGCTGGACCTGGGGCTGTACGGCCTGCCCTGGATACTCTTGCGCGGCCTGGCGCTCCATGTCCCCAGTGTGGAAAACGACGTCCTCTCCTGGCTGGAGGGCTACCTCTCCATCGCGCTGATGTTCCTGCTGGAGCCGCTGCTGCTGCACTACTGGGGCTGGACCCCGGGGAAATGGCTCCTGGGGCTGAAGGTCCGGGACCGGGCGGGGGAGAAGCTCAGCCTGAAACGGGCCCTTCAGCGGACCTGGCGCCTCTTCGGGCGGGGGTATGGATACCAGATCCCCATCTACAACCTCTACCGAATGTGGCGCTCTTACCGCGCCTGCCGGGAGGGGGAGTATCTGGAGTGGGACCAGGATCCGGACCTGCCTGCCCGGGAGGACATCCGGTATGAGATGCTGCCTCTGAAGGCCCTCAAGGGGCTGGGCTATGGGGCGGCCCAGGCGGCGCTGCTGGGATGTACCGTGCTGGCCGTCCTGGCCGGGATGGTCCCGCCTGCCCGGGGAACCCTGACCGAGGCGGAGCTCATCCGCAATTACAACCACGTCAACCGGGTCTACGGCCTGGAGGCCCCGGAGATGGAGCCGGACGGAATGTTGGGGGAGAACCCGAACCTGGGGGTGGCGGCCTGGGGCTGGTACACGCCCACGGTAACGCTGACGGAGCAGGAGGGCGTGGTCACCGGCTTTGCGGTGGCCTGGAAGAATGTCCCCACATGGAATACGTATCACACGCCCAGCATGGCCGCTCCGGCGGCGCTGGGGGGCGCACTGTTGGCGGAGCGGGCGGATTTGGGGCCCGTGAGCTACCAGACAGCCATGATAAACTATATAAAAGTGCTGGCGGAGCTGACGCTGGCGGACGCCATGGCGGGCAAAACCGTCACGGCGGAGGGGCTCGAACTTACAATGGAGGTAAATGTGACCGCCGGCGCCCTGGAGGACGTCGGTGTGGACGGAAATTACTACGAGTCCGTGGGGGAGGAGACCTGTCAGGCGGTCGTCACCCTGCGGGCGGCGTGGAGCTAGAAAGGAAATGGAGCGGCTATGATATTAAGCTTTGAAGAGGTGGGAGACCGGCTGGACGGTATTGCCGAGGAGTTCCCGCCGGAGTTTTACGAGGACCTGAACGGAGGGATTTCCCTGCTGCCCGAGGCCCGGCCCGACCCGGAGTTCCCGGAGGAGGAGCTCTATATCATGGGGGAGTACTGCAACGACCAGATGGGGCGGTATATCAATCTCTACTACGGCTCCTTCGCCGCGCTGGCGGAACGGGAGAACTGGAGCGAGGAGGACTGGGATGCGGAGCTCTACGAGACCCTGGCCCATGAGTTCACCCACCATGTGGAGGGACTGGCCGGGGAGCGGGGCCTGGAGATCCAGGACGAGGTATTCCTGGAGCAGTTCCGGGAAGAGCGGGAACGAGGCGATTAGCGGCGCGGCAGCGCATGGCCGGGGGCCGGAGCATCATGCTCCGGCCCCCGGTATGTTTATTCACGGCACGGGGCATCCGTGCGGGAAGCGCGGCATGGTTTCCAACTGGTAACTATGCCACAATATTGTGCTTACTTTACAAAACCGTCCGTCCGCCTTACGATAAATGCGAGAAATGAAGCGTAAGGAGGATGCTTCCTATGAATGAAAAAGCCAGAAAATATGTGGATCTGTTCCGCAAGGTGAAGATTGCCACCGCCGCCACGGTGGATGCCGAGGGCCATCCCCAGGCCCGAATTATCAACGTGATGCTGGCCGGGGACGACGGGATGTATATCGTCACCTCCAAGGGCAAGCCCTTCTACAAGCAGTTGGTGGAGACCGGGGAGATTGCCCTGGCGGCCATGTGCCCGGACTGCCAGTCCCTGAAATTCACCGGAAAGCTGCGCGTGGTGGACAAGAAATGGGTGGACAAGGTCTTTGAGCACAACCCCGGCATGAACGAGGTCTACCCCGGGGAGAGCCGCTACATCCTGGACGCCTTCCAGATCTACGAGGGCCGCGGCGAGTGGTTCGACCTGCTCCACTACCCCATCCGCCGGGAGACCTTCGCCTACGGCGGCGAGGAAGAGGAGCACAACGGCTTTGTGATTCAGGACTCCTGCATCGGCTGCGGCCAGTGCGCCAAGGCCTGCCCCCAGCAGTGCATCACCCCGGGAACCCCCTACACCATCCAGTGGGAGCACTGCCTCCAGTGCGGCCGGTGTGTGGAGTTCTGCCCCGCAGGCGCGGTGCGCCGCCTGCACCCGTAAGCGCCATGGAACTGCTGCGGGAGATTGCGGAGCTGTATGTCCAGCGGGCGGACTGGTTCGGCGGACTGCTCCTGGCCCACATCGGGCTGGCCCTGGCGGCCATCGCCATGTCCGGCACGCTGGGTCTGCTGCTGGGGACATCCATTGCCGAACATCCCCGGGCAGCCCCGCCGGTGATGGGGCTCTGCAACGTGCTCTACACCATTCCGGCCATCTCTCTGCTGGGGATTTTGATCCCCTTCAGCGGGATCGGCAACAAGACCGCGGTCATCGCCCTGACCATCTACGGCATCATGCCCATGGTCCGCAACACCTATGTGGGCCTGACCTCTCTGGACCCGGACATTCTGGAGGCGGCAAAGGGTATGGGCAGCACCCGGATGCAGGCTCTCCTGCGGGTGAAGCTGCCCATGGCCGCCGGGGTGATCCTGGCGGGGGTGCGGAACATGGTGGTTATGACCATCTCCGTGGCCGGGATTGCCTCTTTCGTGGGGGCGGGCGGCCTGGGCGTGGCCATCTACCGGGGCATCACCATCTACAATCCGGCCATGACGGCGGCGGGCAGCATCCTGATCGCCCTGCTGGCCATCCTGTGCGACCTGGTGTTGGGCGCGCTGGAGCGATATTTTAAAAAGAGAGGATCTTGACCGATGAGACAGAAAAAGCGTCTGCTTTCCGCCGCCCTGGCCGCCGCGCTGGCGGCCTCCCTGACCGGCTGCGGCGGAGCGCCCGCCCCTTCCGGCGGCGCCTCCTCCGGCGACCCGGTGCGCATCGCCACCAAGCCCATGACCGAGCAGTACATTCTGGGGGAGATGCTGGGCCTGCTCATCGAGCAGGCCGGCTACGAGGTGGAGATCACCAAGGGCGTGGGGGGCGGAACCAGCAACATCCAGCCCGCCATGGAGAGCGGGGAATTCGACCTCTACCCCGAGTACACCTCCAGCGGCTGGGTGCTGGTTTTGAACCACCAGGCCGGGGGCATAGACGATGAGGAGATGTTCCAGCAGCTCCGGCAGGAGTATGAAGAAAAATTCGACATGACCTGGGTGGGGCTGTACGGGTTCAACAACACCTTCACCATCGCCGTCCGGGGCGATGTGGCGGAGCAGTACGGGCTGGAGAACACCAGCGACCTGGCCGCCGTGGCGGGAGAGCTGACCTTCGGCGGAAACCCGGATTATGTGGAGCGGGCGGACGGTTTCGGCGCCCTGTGCGAGACCTACGGCCTGGAGTTTGGGAATGTGGTGGACATCGACATCGGCCTGAAGTACCAGGCCCTGGCCGGCGGCGACATCGACGTGACCAACGCCTTCACCACCGACGCCCAGCTGGCCAACCCGGACACGGATCTGGTGACCCTGGCGGATGACAAGCATTTGCAGGTGAACTACTTCTGCTCCACGGTGGTGCGGCGGGATGCGCTGGAGAAGTTCCCCGGCCTGGAGGACGTCCTGATGCAGATGGACGGCCTGCTCACCGATCAGGAGATGGCCGCGTTAAACTACCAGGTGGAGGTAGAGGGCCTGGATGAACGGGATGTGGCCCGGGAGTTCCTGACGGAGAAAGGCCTGCTGGAGGCGTAATATGGCAGAGCCGATCATCCAGTTTGAAGGGGTGTCCAAGTCCTACGGACCCCAGACCGTCCTGCGGGATTTCTCGCTGGAGGTCGTTCGAGGCGAATTTTTGACCATCATCGGCCGCTCCGGCTGCGGCAAGACCACCGCGCTCAAGCTGGTAAACGGCCTGATCGCACCGGACGCGGGCCGTGTTTGGGTGGAGGGAAGGGATGTGGCCCAGTCCGACCCGGTGGCCCTGCGCCGCCGCATCGGCTACGCCATCCAGAGCGTGGGGCTCTTCCCCCACATGACGGTGGAGAAGAACATCGCCTATGTGCCGTCGGTCTCGGGCCTGGAGGGCTGGAAGGGCGCCCGGCGCCGGGAGAAAACGGCGGCGCTGCTGGAGCGGGTGGGCCTCGCGCCGGAGCTGGCGGGGCGCTATCCCCGGGCCCTCTCCGGCGGCCAGCGCCAGCGGGTGGGCATTGCCCGGGCCCTGGCCGCCGGTCCGGAGATCCTGCTGATGGACGAGCCCTTCGGCGCGGTGGACGAGATCACCCGGGGGCAGCTCCAGGAGGAAATTCAGCGCATTCACCGGGAGAGCGGCATTACCATTCTCTTTGTGACCCACGACATTGGGGAGGCCCTCAAGCTGGGCACCCGCACTCTGGTCATGGAGGGGGGCCGGGTGCAGCAGTGCGCCCCGCCGGAGGAGATTCTGCGCCGCCCCGCCACGGAGTTTGTAAGAACGCTGGTGGAGCCCCAGAGGCGGACCTGCCTTCTGCCGGAAGCGCGGCTTGCGGACTGCGAATACAGCGGCGCGGCCTCCCGGCCGGGCTGACGGAGCCTATGTTCCTGATTTTACATGGATAGAGCACATGGCGCAGGGAGCCCGGCCGGGCTCCCTGCGCCAAAATCAGGTTGTACCTCCTGCGCGGATGCGGTATGATAGAAGAAAAAATCCGCGCGATGAAATGCGGCTCCGTCCTTCCGTCCGGCGCTCCGGCCTTTGCCGCGGCTTGGAGCGCCGGATGGACGGGGAAAGAACGACTGGAGGGACATTCGGATGAAATACATACCAACCCTGGCGCTGGCCGCATGCCTGACCCTGGGCCTTGCCGCCTGCGGCGCGTCTCCCGCCGGAGAGGGCGCGGTGGAGACCGACTGGACGCTCCAGCAGATGGCGGCGGCTGTCTGGGAGGCCGGCTCTCAGCTGGGCGGGACGGAAATTCTGCCCGGAGACGAACTCTATGAGAACTACCTCACGGCCGGCTATGGGCTGGACGCCGCCGGAGTGGCAGATGGGGCCATCTGGGCGGCGGGGGACACTTCCGCGCAGGAGGTGGCCGTCTTTCAGGCGGCGGAGGGCGCATCCAGCGAGGAAATTGCGCAGACGCTCCAGACCTATCTGGAGGAGCGCACGGGAGCCTTTACCGGCTACCTTCCGGAGGAGGCCGCCCTGTTGGAGGCGTCCCAGGTGGTGACCCGGGGAGACTACGTGGCCCTTCTGGCCTGTTCGGACCCGCAGGCGGCCCGGGAGGCCTTTGAGGCGTGCTTCTCCGCGCCGCCGCCGGAGCCCTCCGAAGCGGCGCCCACGCCCTCCCGGGAGCCCCTGGAGACGGACGTGAGCGAAACGCCCTCCAGTGCCGCCCGGGAGACGCCGGAGCCTTCGGCCGCTCTCACCCCTTCACCCGCGGCTACCGGAACGCCCCGGCCCTCCGCCGCCGAGTCCGCGTCTCCGGCTTCGCCCACACCGGCTCCCACACCGGTTTCCACACCGGAGGTCCGGCCTGCCGCCTCCCCGGAGCCCTGGAGTTATCAGGAATCCCGGCTTTTGGACGCCTGGGATGCGGGGGACTGGAGCGCCCTGGCCGCAGAGGACCAGGCCATTCTGGAGGTCTGCCGGGAGGTGATCGAGACGGTGGTCCCGGCGGACGGGTCCGATTATGAAAAGGAGCTGGCCGTTCACGACTGGATGCTCGCCCATGGGAGCTACGACTCCAATACCCTGAGCCAGCTCCCCGATTTTCAGGAAAATCCCAACAACGACAATCCCTACGGCTTCCTGGTGGATGGGAAGGGCATCTGCCTGGGATACACAACCACCTTTCAGCTTTTGATGGACCTGCTGGAGATCCCGTGCATCACGGTGGAGGGCAGCGCCTACCACGGCACGGAGGAACACGCCTGGAACCAGGTGCAGCTGGACGGGGAGTGGTACTGCGTGGATGTGACCTGGGACGATCCCAGCACCCACGGGACCGTCTCGGAGCGCACGGCCCACCGCTATTTTAATGTGACCAGTGAGTTTATGCAGGAGACCGACCACCAATGGGACGAGAGCCTGGCCCCGGAGGCCGCCGGCGCCGCCTACGCCTGGCAGCCGTAGGGGCGCGCCTCGGAGCCCGGGAAAGAAGAAAGGCCCCCAGGCATAAAAAGACGCCGGAGCAAAGCGAACCCTGCTCCGGCGTGGAAGAGACGGCTAAAATCGATATTTCCCCCGTAATGGGACAAAACAGCCGCGTAGCGGCGGACCCAAACCGAAGCCCGGCGAAGCGGGTTCGGTTTGGAAGCGAGGAGCAGCAGAATGAGCGCGTGATGAGCTTTGCAATGAAATGAAAAAGCTCGTCGCAAGCGATATGCCGCTTGCGACGAGCTGGGGCTGGAAACGTGACTTGAACACGCGACCTGCTGATTACGAATCAGCTGCTCTACCGACTGAGCTATTCCAGCAGGGACTTATATACTATAGCATGTTTTGGCCGCCGTGTCAATGCTCAACTGAAGGAAAGGGAGCCCGTTTCCCGGGCTCCCCGATTCGGGCGGGTTAAACCCGGCGGAGTTCCTCCAGGGCCTCGTCCAGCTTACGGCGGGGCAGCCAGGCCGAGGCCACGGCCAGGAGCTGTTCCAGCGTTACCGTACGGGCGGCTCCGGCCAGGGGGTGGCGCAGGGCGGAGGGAAACCGCCGCTGCAAGACGGCGTGGGAGCGGGGATCGTCCAACAGCTCGCCCAGTGTGATGTTGCCTTGTTTGAGATCCAAAGTTCATCGCCTCCAAAATGGGATGCTCCAGTGTATGCGCTGGCGGGCGACAATTTGACGGCGGAGGAGCGGGCGGGTATAATAGGAGACACGCCATTGACATTTTAAGGAGGTAAAGCACATGATCCGTTCCTTTCAAGGACACAGCCCCGCCCTTCATCCCACCGCCCGGGTGGCGGAAAACGCCACGGTGGTGGGACAGGTGACGCTGGCTGAGGAGGCCAGCGTCTGGTACGGCGCGGTGCTGCGGGGCGACTGCTGCACCATTCAGGTGGACGCCGGGGCCAATATTCAGGACAACTGCGTGCTTCACTGCGACGAGGGCTTCCCCCTCCACGTGGGCGCCGGCGTAACGGTGGGCCACGGGGCCATCCTCCACGGCTGCACCGTGGGCGAGCGCACAACCGTAGGTATGGGGGCCATTTTGCTCAACGGCTGCCAGATTGGGCCCGACTGCCTGGTGGCGGCGGGAGCTCTGGTCCCCCAGAACGCCGTGATCCCCGCCGGAAGCCTGGTGATGGGCGCCCCCGCCAAAGTCAAGCGCCCCCTCCGGCCGGAGGAGTATCAGGGGCTGCTCCAGGCAGCGGAGGAGTACCGGACCCTCTCCCGGGAACTGCTGCCCGCAGCAGAGGAGGGTTAATTTTCTAATTTTTGGGCGTATACTCCCCTGCGCGCCGGGCCATACTAAGGCCATCACCGCAAAGGAGGATTCGCGTCATGAATCAGAATGCCAACCACAGCATCAAGTGTTCGGTGACCAACTGTACCCACCACTGCCCGGAGAACTACTGCACCCTCAACGAGATCAAGGTGGGCTGCACCGAGCAGAATGTGAAGTCCTGCGCTTCCACCGAGTGCGCCTCGTTCCAGATGGGCGCCGGCGGCTGCCACAGCCGCTAAAAAACGTCTGAGCCGACAAGCGCCGCGGACCGGTCCGGTCCGCGGCGCTTGTCTATGTTCGAAAACCGTTACAGATTGGCGGAGAGGAACGCCTGCATTCCGGCGGAGGCGGCCTCTTCATCGCCGCCCTCCACGGTGACGGTCACGACGTCGCCGCCCTTGACGCCCATACTCATCAGGGCCATCAGCTTCAGAGCATTGGCGCTCTTGCCCGTCTTTTCCACAGCCAGGGTAATGGTGCTCCCGGCGTACTTTTTGGCCTCTTTCACCAGCAGGCCGGCGGGACGGGCGTGGATCCCCACAGGATCGGTAATGGTATAGGTGAACTGTTTCATGGTGGTTCGCTCCTTCTTCTGGTTTCCCAGTGTGGTGGCCGGCGGCATTCCGCCCGGCTATGGGGATATTATACATGAAATGCGGCGAATAGACAACTGGAAAAGGAGTATCTGCACAAATTTTCCTCTGCGCGGAGCCAGACCGGAGGAGGAGAAAATACGCTCTGTTTTATCGGAACCGGCGCGGGAACGAGAAGAAAGAAGTTGAAACACAGGATTTGGTGGAGGAAAGAAGCTGTCCACACAAGATGTGCAAAACTCGGTGGAAGATGTGGAAAAGCAGGCTTCCAACGGCGGGATGGGGCTGATTACAACAAGTTTTTCCAAAAAACTGGGAAAATTCCGGCGCAGGGATCAGCCGGGAGGTCCGGGCCACAGGGCGCGGCAGCGGTTTCGGGCCCGGTTCAGGCGCGCGCCGCAGTTGGAGACCGAGATTTGCAGGATCTGGGCAATTTCCCGATAGGAACGGCGCCGCTCGTAAAAGAGGAGAAGAATGTCCCGCTCCTGGGGGGAGAGCCCGGCTGGGAGGACCTCGGAGAGGGAAAAGGGCGCATACGGAGGCGCGGGAAGGCGTTCGGGCAGAGCGAGGACATAGTGCGCCTCGTCCCGTACGGTGTGACCGACGACATGGGAGAGGGTGACCATGAGCCAGCCCCCTGGATTGGGGTGCTTTTCCAGCCGCTCCGACCGGGCCCAGAGGCGTAGGAACGTCTCCTGCACCGCCTCTTCCGCCAGTTCCCGCCGGGAGAGTTTGCGCTCCGCCGCGGCCAGGAGCGCGGCGTAATACGTGCGGTAAAGGCCCTCGAACCAGGTTGAAAAGTCCGTCATAGAAAGACCTCCCTTCCGGCCTTTTCCATCTGAGTATACCGGAATCAGGAGGGAGTTGCAAGATAACAGGGGTAAAATGCGGCTATTTCTGAAAAATATCAGAAAAAAGTCAGAATTTTGGAAGAAATAAGAAGAGGGGCGCCCGCCCGGCTCTGGGAGTCGGGCGGAATGAGGGACACGTTGTGTCCCTCATTTAAAGACACTGAGGGCGGGAGGAGCGCCACAGAGTGCTTTCCATAAAAGACGGCCATGGTGTTGTTGTGCCAGTCGGCGGGATCGGTGGTGATGTCTCCCAAATAGAGCAGAGCAGGCCGGGCCGTAATGGGGGAGAAGCGGGGATCGGTCACCTCCGGGTCCAAAAGGGTGGGCAGGCGTTCATCCCGCTGCCGGGCGTAGGCCGCCGCGCTGCCGTCAGAGAGGGTTTCCCAGCAGCGTACGCTGGTGAGCGTGGGCCAGTAGTGGGGCAGCCACCCCACCAGAAGGGCGGCCAGAGCGGCGGCGGCTGTCCGGCGCAGCCAGAGAGCGGAGAGAACCCGGCGCTCCCCCAGGACCCGGCGCAGCCACCCCAGATAGTAGCACTCGTTGAGCAAAACCACCCAGAAGTGGGAGAAGTAGATGATATTCCGCAGCCGGTCGGGTCCGGCGCTGGAGGCGGCGTAAAAATGGGGGGCGTTCTGGGCGGAAAAGAAGAGGAAGGTGACCAACGTGAACAAGGGCGGCAGGGGGAAGCGCCACCCGGTCCGCCCAGCCAGCCGCCACAGCAGAGGAATGAGGGCCAGGGCGGAGATCAGCGTCAGCCAGTTGGGCCACTCCAGCAGGTCGGACCAGCCCTGCTCCAGAGCGGCGAAAACAGCCTCCGGGACGGTCATGGGGGTCTCACCGCTCTGGCGGACCTGATTGCCGGGGGCGAGAACGCTCACCGCGAAGGCGCACAGCAGAGGGAGAACCAGAACCAGCGCGGGAAAGAGCCGCTCCCGCCTCCGCCACAGCACCCCGGCCAGGGCGGTCAGGCCGAGCAGCGCGGTGAGCAGGGCGGAGACATAGTTGCTCCCGCCCACCAAAATCCCCAGAAGAGCGCCCACAGCCAGCGCCCGGGGACGGGGCCGCCCGGGCAGGAAGAGTCCGGTCAACCCGGCCAGGTAGAAGAGGGAGAGGCCGTAGGTAAACGTATAATATACCGCGCCGTTCCACCAGTAAAAGCTGTGCAGCGGCTGGGCCAGGCACTGGATGGAGGGGAAGAGGAGGGCCAGCGCTACGAGAATACCATCCCGCCGGCTCCCGCCCAAGAGACGCCGGCACAGGACGCCGCTCAGGTAGAAGGTTCCGCCGGCCAGGGAGACCAGCATGACCACCGGAGTGATCCAATAGGTCCCCTCCGACCAGCTGCAGGGGGTCAGGGACATGAAGGCCAGGGCGGAAAACGTACCCTGCCAGCTCTGGTAATAGCCGGAGATGGTGTGCCACACGGCCTCCAGAAGGGAGCCGCCCTCCTGGAGGGCCCGGTGGACTGCGATGCCGTAGCAGTAGTCGTCCGCACCGGCGCGGGCGTACTGTCCCAGCCAGAGCACCGGGACCAGCGAGAGCAGAAAGACCGCCAGCAGCAGCCAGGGCCAGAGGCGGGTAAACCGCTTGTGCATGGAAAAGACCTCCTTTCCTTTTTTATCCTCCGGTTCGCCGGATTTCTTACAAAAAGATGCGAGGAAAATTATCCTGGGAAATTTACCGTTCGACAAAATTATGCTATCATAGACCTGAATGAGCCCACGGCGCCGTTCCGGAGCCGTGGAAGAAAGAGAGGTCTTGAGATATTATGCAGTGGAAGCGGTGGGGCCGGCGGGCGCTGGCTCTGGGGTTGTGCCTGGCACTGGCGGCCCCGGCGGGGGCGGCGGTATACCCCGATTTGGACGAGAGCCACTGGGCCTATGACCAGATGGACCAGGCCCGGGAGCTGGGCATCCTCTCCGGCGGGTCCGGCGGGGCCATGGACCCGGACGGAACCCTGACCTGGGGGCAGTTTTTGACCATGGTGGGCCGGACCTTCTACCGGGAGACCTACGAAGCGGCCCCGGCGGGGGACAATTGGGCCGATCAGGGCTATCAGGCGGCCCTGGATGCGGGCGTGTTGGAGGAGGACGATTTTCTCCCGGTCTCCGCCCAGGGGCTGGAGGCCGAGGTCAACCGGCAGTCGGCGGCCGAGGTCTTTTACCGGGTGGTCCCCCAGGAGAGCCTGGGCGGGAACAGCTGGTGGTATGGAGAGCGGGACGCCGCGGCGGAGCTGAGCGACTGGAACCAGATTCCGGCCCAGTACCGGGAGGCGGTGAGCGCCCTGTATGAAGAGCGGATTCTCAACGGAACCGGGGACGGACGCTTTGACGGGGAGGGTACCCTCACCCGGGCCGCCGGTGCGGTCCTCCTTATGGGAGTACTGGAGGCGGTGGACAGCACCCGCCGGGGGGAAGAGGTAACCGTGACCGTCCACATGGTGGACCGGGAGGGCCAGACGATTCAGCCCGATTACACGGCACAGGTACAGGTGGGCGAGAGCTACTATTCCCTGGCGGACGCCCCCGAGGGTTACCGCTTTGTGGGGCCCTATTACGACGTGAGCGCGCTCTCGCAGGAGGTCACCCTTCAGTACCGCCGCCTGACGGCCGACGAGCTGGCTGAGGAGCGGGCCTGGAACCAGTATCAGAGCGGTGAGATCACCTATGAGCAGTACATGCAGCAGGATTTCTGGCTCCGGCAGGAGGGGGAGAACCCCCGAAAGTATACCCAGCTCTTCGGCCGGGGAGACCAGCGGCGCTTTGAGAACCAGGAGCAGGCCGCAGCGGCCATGACCACCGTCACCGTGCCGGTGTGGAAGCTCTCCAACGGACAGAAAGTCTCCTCTACGGTATCGTTCCAGATCAACGCGGGTCTGGCCGAGGATGTCAAGGCCATCTTTACAGAGATCTACAACGACCCGGAGCAGTTCCCCATCTATGAAGCGGGGGGCTACTCCTGGCGGGGGGACGACGCCACCGGCGAGCACAACTGCGGCAGCGCCATCGACCTCAACGCCAACGAGAATTACCAGGTGCGGGAGGGACAGGCCCTGGTGGGCTCCCTCTGGCAGCCGGGGGTAAACCCCTACTCCATCGGCCCGGACAGCTCGGTGGTGCGGATTTTCAAGGCCCACGGCTGGAGCTGGGGCGGTGACGCCTGGGCGGCCAGCTCCGACGCCTCCAGCGGATACCACGACTATATGCACTTCTCCTACATGGGGATGTAACGGCCGGCCGGCCCTCCAATCCGGGGGGCCGGCCGTTTCTGCAGCGGGCACCGCCGGCCGGACGCGCGCATAGACTGCGCTGAGGATGCTGCAGCGAGCGGTGAAGCGAGAAGAAAAACGGCGTTTTTCATAAAAAGAAGCCGGAACTTTTGGCGAAAACACCGGAAAAAATCCCGCCGAATCCAAAGGGAGCGGGCCGAGGCCCGTCGGAATTGTGCATCGCGTCCCTTGCGTTTCACGCGCTAAATTGATATAATTTTAACCATATCCCGGCGGACAAAGCAGCCGGGAGAATGACAAGATCACATCAAAACGCCAATGAAAGGGGTATCCTCATGGAAAACCATCGCATTTACAATTTTTCTGCCGGCCCTTCCATGCTTCCGCTGGAAGCGCTCACCCGCGCCGGCGCCGAAATCACCAATTACGGCGGTTCCGGAATGTCTGTGATGGAGATGAGTCACCGTTCAAAGGCCTTTGATCAGATTTTTCAGGACACCAAGACCAAGCTGCGCCAGCTGCTTCAGGTGCCCGACAGCCATGAAATTCTGTTCCTTCAGGGGGGGGCCAGCACCCAGTTTTCCGCGGTTCCGCTGAACCTGATGGGACGTACCGGGAAAGCCGATTACGCCGTCACCGGACACTTTGCCCAGGTCGCGGCCAAGGAGGCCGGAAAGTACGGCCAGGTCTCCCTGGCGGCCGACGTCTCGGGGGAGAACTTTACCACCATCCCCGCTCAGGAGGCCCTCCGGCTGGACCCCGGCGCGTCCTATTTCTACTACTGCTCCAACAACACCATCTACGGCACCGAGTGGCAGTACGTCCCCGAGACCGGGGCGGTGCCTCTGGTGTGCGACATGTCCTCCGATATCCTCTCCCGGCCGGTGGATGTGAGCAAGTACGGCATCATCTTTGCCGGCGCCCAGAAGAACATGGCCCCCGCCGGACTGACGGTGGTCCTCATCCGCAAGGACCTGGCGGGCCAGGAGCTGCCCTATACGCCCCTGATGCTCAGCTATCAGACCATGATCAAGAAGGACTCCATGTACAATACGCCCCCCTGCTGGTGTATCTATATGCTGGGCCTGGTGCTGGACTGGGTGGCCGAGCAGGGCGGCGTGGCCGGTATGGAGAAGCTGCGCAACACCCGCGCCGGGATGCTCTACGACACCCTGGATCAGTCCAGACTCTTCCACTGCCACGCGGAGAAGAGCGCCCGCTCGGGCATGAATGTGACCTTCCGCACGGGGGACGAGGCTCTGGACGCCCAGTTTGTGGCCGAGGCCACGGCGGCCGGGTTCTCCAATCTGAAGGGCCACCGCTCGGTGGGCGGTATGCGGGCCTCCATCTACAACGCCATGCCGGTGGAGGGCGTGGAGAAGCTGTGCGACTTTATCCGGGCCTTTGACCGGAAGCATTAAGAGAGACGAAGAGAGGGAGAGACATGTATTCCATTAAAACCATGAACCACATCGCCCAGGCGGGCCTGGACGTGCTGCCCGCCGGCGGGTTCCGCGTGGGGGCGGAGGTGAGCGACCCCGACGGCATCCTGGTGCGCTCGGCCTCCCTGCACGAGATGGAGCTTAATTCCAACCTGCGGGCCATCGCCCGGGCGGGGGCGGGGACCAACAACATCCCCCTGGACAAGTGCGCCCAGGCCGGCGTGGTGGTCTTTAACACCCCCGGCGCCAACGCCAACGCCGTAAAAGAGCTGGCGCTGGCCGCCCTGCTGATGGCCTCCCGAAACCTGGTGGGGGGCGCGGCCTGGGTGCGGGAGCAGGCCGCCGCTGGCGTGGACCTCTCCACCGCCGTGGAGAAGGGCAAGTCGGTTTTTGCCGGTCCCGAGATCATGGGCAAGACCCTGGGCGTGGTGGGCCTGGGGGCCATCGGCGTGCTGGTGGCCAACGCCGCCTATAAGCTGGGGATGGAGGTCTACGGCTACGACCCCTACCTCTCGGTGGAGACCGCCCTGCGCCTGGACCGGCATGTCCACTGCGTCAAGGATGAGAATGAGCTCTGGGAGAAGGCCGACTATATCACCCTCCACCTGCCCTACAGCGAGAGCACCAAGGACACCATCAACGCCGGGGTGCTGGCCAGGACCAAGCCCGGTGTGCGGGTGATCAATCTGGCCCGGGGGGGTCTGGTGAACGAGGCCGCCATGGTGGAGGCCCTGAATGCCGGAAAGGTGGCCCGGTACGTCACCGACTTCCCCAGCGCCGGGATTTTGGCTGCGCCCAACGTGGTGGCGCTGCCCCACCTGGGGGCCTCTACGCCCGAGAGCGAGCTCAACTGCGCCGTAATGGCGGCCCAGTCCCTGAAAGAGTACCTGGAAAACGGGAATATTGTCCACTCGGTGAATTACCCCGACGTATTTATGGACCGAGGGGACTGCGCCCGGGTGTGCGCCCTGCACCGGAATATCCCCAATATGCTCCTGAAGCTGACCACCGTGCTCTCGGAGGGCGGCTTCAACATTGAGCATATGACCAACAAGGCCCGGGGTGAGTACGCCTATACGCTCATTGACGTGAGCGGAACGGTGAGCGAGGAGAACCTAGCCGCCCTGAAGGCGGTGGAGGGGGTCTTCCGCATCCGACTGATTCAAGAGTGAGCTCATCCCACGATAAAATACACGCGGGGCCGCGCTACTTAGCGCGGCCCCGCGTGTTTCGTTTTTGAGGAAGGGGAAATTTAGATACGGGCGACTCCGGATTCCCGGGCGGCCTGGGCCACGGCGGCGGCCACGGCGTCCTTGACCCGGGGGTCGAAGGCGGCGGGGAGGATGTACTCGGCGTTGAGCTCCTCATCGCTGACCAGACCGGCAATGGCCCGGGCGGCGGCCACCTTCATGGCGTCGTTGATATCGCTGGCCCGCACGTCCAGAGCGCCCCGGAAGATGCCCGGGAACGCCAGAACGTTGTTGACCTGGTTGGGGAAGTCGCTCCGGCCGGTGGACACCACCGCCGCGCCGCCGGCCTTGGCCTCGTCGGGGAAGATTTCGGGCACCGGATTGGCGCAGGCGAAAATAATGGGGTCCTTGGCCATGGTCTGCACCATCTCCTTGGTGAGCGTCCCGGGAGCAGAGACGCCGATGAACACGTCGGCGCCCCGGATGACCTCGGCCAGAGTTCCCGTCTCGTGGTTAAAGTTGGTGATGCGGGCCATCTCCTCCTTCACCGGGTTGAGGCCCTCCCGGCCCTCGTAGATGGCGCCGGTGCGGTCGGTCATGATGACGTTCTTCAGGCCCATGCTCATCAGCAGCTTGATGATGGCGATACCGGCAGCGCCCGCGCCGGAGGTGACGATCTTCACGTCCTCAATCTTCTTGCCCACTACTTTCAGGGCGTTGAGGAGGCCCGCCAGGGTGATGACGGCGGTGCCGTGCTGGTCGTCGTGGAAGATGGGAATGTCGCACTGCTCTTTGAGCTTGCGCTCGATCTCAAAACAGCGGGGGGCGGAGATGTCCTCCAGATTCACGCCGCCGAAGGAGCCGGCCAGGAGCGCCACGGTCCGGACGATCTCGTCCACGTCGTGGCTGCGCACACACAGAGGAATGGCGTCCACGTCGCCAAAGGCCTTGAAGAGGACGCACTTGCCCTCCATAACGGGCATACCGGCCTCCGGACCGATGTCCCCCAGACCCAGCACCGCCGAGCCGTCGGTGACCACCGCCACCGTGTTCCAGCGGCGGGTGAGGTCATAGCTCTTGGTTACGTCCTTCTGGATCTCCAGACAGGGCTGAGCCACGCCGGGAGTATAGGCCAGAGAGAGGGCCTCCTTGCTGTCCACAGCGGCCCGGGGGGTCACTTCCAGCTTGCCCCGCCACTCATAGTGCTTTTTCAGAGATTCGCTTGCATAGTCCATGGGATCATCCTCCTCATAATGATTTCCTTCAGTATACCGCAACAAAGCCGTTTCGAAAAGAGGTTTCGCAGAAAACGGCGAAAAAACTGCGCCGCGGATGAACTCCGCGGCGCAGAACAGGCGGGATTTTTACTCAGCCTTGGCCGCGGGAGCAGCTTTGGGGGCGGCGGGCTTGATCTCCGGGACCTTCCCGTCCACCGTGATGAGCTTGCGGGGGCACTTCTGGGCGCACAGGCCGCAGCCGATGCACTTGTCGTAGTCGATGACGGCCAGGTTCTTGTCCACCGTAATGGCTTCCTTGGGGCAGGCCTTGGCGCACAGGCCGCAGCCGATACAGCCGTTGTCGCAGACCTGGCGGACCACCACACCCTTGTCCTTGGAGGAGCAGGTGATGGCCACATGGCGCTTGGTCTTATAGGGGGCCAGAAGGATGATGTGCCGGGGACAGGCGTCCACGCACTTCTTACAGGCTTTGCACTTCTCCTCGTCCACCTTGGCCACGCCGTCCACCACGTGGATGGCGTCGAAGGGGCAGACCTTCTCACAGGTGCCCAGACCCAGGCAGCCGTAGGAGCAGCCGGCAGGACCTCCGCCGGGCAACCGGGCCGCGGCGGCACAGTCGGAGATGCCCACATAGTTGTACTTCTCCCGGCCGCGGCAGCCGCCGGTGCACTGCACCTGGGCGACCTCTTTGACGGTCGCTTCCGCCTTCACGCCCATAATCTCGGCGATCTGGGCGGCCACGGCGTCACCGCCGGCGGCACAGCAGTTGGTCGCGGCTTTGCCCGCGGCCACAGCCGCGGCGTAACCGGCGCAGCCGGGGTAGCCGCAGCCGCCGCAGTTGGCGCCGGGCAGCACACCGGCGATGGCCTCCTCCCGGGGGTCCTTCTCCACGGCGAATATCTTGGCGGCAAAGGCCAAAATCACGCCGAACACCGCGCCCAAAATGGCGAGCACGGCAACAGCAGCAATCACAGTTGTCATAACGTTGCGCCTCCCTTAAAATACCGACAGGCCGGAGAAGCCCAGGAAGGCCAGCGCCAGCAGACCGGCGGTCACCAGTGCGATGGGGAAGCCCTCAAAGGCCTTGGGGCACTCGGAGAACTCCAGGCGCTCCCGCACGCTGGCAAAGAGCACGATGGCCAGCAGGAAGCCCAGGCCGCCGGTGACGCCGTAGACCACGCTCTCCAGGAAATCGTAGTTGTTCTGGGTGTTCTGAAGCACCACGCCCAGCACGGCGCAGTTGGTGGTGATCAGGGGCAGGTACACGCCCAGCGCCTGGTACAGGGAGGGCATGGACTTCTGCAAAAACATCTCGACGAACTGCACCAGGGAGGCGATGACCAGAATAAAGACCACCGTCTGCATGAAGTCCAGGTTCAGCTTCAGCAGGAGCTGGTTGATGGGCCAGCACACGGCGCTGGCCACACCCATAACGAAGGTGACGGCCATACCCATGCCCATGGCGGTGTCGATCTTCTTGGACACGCCCATAAAGGGGCAGATACCCAAGAACTGGGAGAAAATGAAGTTGTTAACCAGAATTGCGCCCAGAGCAATGCTGAACAGATCGGCGAAATCCATTACTTGGACACCTCCTCGCGCTTCTCAGCGTTTTTCTTGGGCCGGTTGAGGAAATACTGCATGGCCGCAATGACACAGGCCAGCGTGAGGAAGCCGCCCACCGGCAGGATCATACCCAGGGCGGGGATACCCTCGGGGAGGATGCGGATGCCGTCGCCCCCGTTGAGGATGCCGCCGCCGAAGGTGCCGTTGCCCAGGAACTCACGGACCACACACATGATGACCAGGATGATGGTGTAACCCAGGCCCTGCGCGATGCCGTCGATGGCGGAGGCGGCCACGCCGTTCTTATAGCAGAAGCCCTCGGCCCGGGCCAGGATGATACAGTTAACCACGATCAGGGGGATAAACAGGCCCAGGCTGGAGGACAGGTCGGGCAGATAGGCCTTCAGCGCCAGGTCCACGATGGTCACGAAGCCGGCGATCACCACGATGAAGCAGGCGATACGGACCTTATCGGGGATGATCTTCCGCAGCATGGAGATGATGATGTTGGACAGGGTCAAAATCACCAGAACCGACAGGCCCATGCCGATGCCGTTGAAGAGGGTGGTGGTGATGGCCATGGTGGAGCACATGCCCAAAAGCTGGACGGTAACCGGGTTTTGGGTGATGAGGCCCTCTTTAAATTGCTGTTTGATGTTCATACTTGCGCCTCCTTAACCCATGGACGCGGCCGCTTCCAGCGCCGAGTTCACGCCGTTGCAGACCGCCCGGGAGGTGATGGTGGAGCCGGTGAGCGCCTCAATGGTGCCGCCGTCCTTGGTGACGGAGACCGAGCCGCTGGCCCCCTTAAACTGCTCCCGCCACTCGGCCTTGGTGGCGTTGGCGCCCAGGCCGGAGGTCTCGGAGTGGGAGGTGATGGCTACGCCGGTGCACGTCCCGTCGGAGCCCACGCCCACCATCATGTTCACCAGTCCGCCGAAGCCGGAGCTGGCCACTTCCACCACATAGCCGTCCTCGCCGGCCTGGTAAACGCCCAGAACGGTGGAGTCGCCGCCGGTATACTGATCGGTCACGTCGGTATAGCCGCTCTCAGAGGGCAGAACCTCGGCCATGGCCTTGTCGGAGACCCGCTGCTTGTTGGCCGCAATGGCGTCGGCCGTGAGCATATTGGCCAGGCCCAGCAGCAGCGAGGTCACAAGACAGATGGAAAAAAGTACGATAACCAGCTGCGCGCTGGATTCTTTCTTCGTTTCAGACATAGCGCTTACCCCTCCTTTGCCGCTTTCTTGTCCGCCTTGGCTTTGGCCTTCATTTCCTTGGTCACGCCGAAGCGGGCGCTCTTGCCTGCCTTATCCAGCAGCCACACGCAGATGTTCATGATCAGGATGGCGTAGCTGACGCCCTCGGGATAGCCGCCGAAGTAGCGGATAAACACGGTCAGCAGGCCGCAGCCGATGCCGAAGTAGATCTCGCCCATCTTGGTGACGGGGCTGGTCACATAGTCGGTGGCCATAAAGAAGGCGCCCAGCATCAGTCCGCCGCCGCACAGGTTGTAGAGCATCCAGTCCACCCGGCCGATGCCGCCCTGGGGGAAGAGGAGGCACAGCACCGCCACCGTGCCCAGATAGGCCACCGGGATGCGGAAGCGGATGACGCCCCGCCAGATCAGGTACACGCCGCCCAGCAGCAGAAGCAGGGCGGAGGTCTCGCCCAGGCAGCCGCCGATGGTGCCCACAAACAGGTCCGTCAGGCTATCCGCGGGCAGGCTGTGGACATTCAGGCCGCTGGCCACGTCCAGGTGGCTGTGCAGAGAGGCCATGGGGGTGGCGCCGGTCACCGCGTCGGAGGCGGAGAGCACGCCCGCCCAGTTCTCCAGGCCGGGGAGCACCCAGGTGGTCATGGGCACCGGATAGCACATCATCAGGAACGCACGGCCGCCCAGGGCGGGGTTCATAAAGTTCTGACCCAGACCGCCGAAGAGCTGCTTGACCACCACGATGGCGAAGAAATCGCCGATGAGCAGCGTCCAATAGGGCAGCGTAACCGGGCAGACAAAGGCCAGCAGCACGCCGGTGACGGCGGCGGAGAGGTCGCCGTTGGAGGAGGGCTTCTTCAGGAGCTTGCGGTAGCCCCACTCGAAGAATTCACAGCCCAGCACTGACACCGCAGTCATCGTCAGAGCACGGGGGCCGAACACATACACCGCCATGCACAGGGCGGGCAGCAGCGCGATGAGCACGTCCAGCATCAGCCGGCGGGTATTTACCGGGGAGCAGACGTGGGGGGAGGAAGCCACAGTGAGCTTCAGATTCTTGGTGTCAATCATGCTTTCTTGGCCTCCTTCTCGGCCTCAGCCTTGCGCTTCATGGCCAGGGTGCGGATCTCAAACTTAGCCATGCGGAAGGACTGGACCAGCGGCACGCGGGCCGGACAGATGTAGTTGCAGGAGCCGCACTCGATGCAGTCCAGCAGGTTCATGTGCTCCGCCTCATCCCACATGCGCTTCTCGGTATAGAGGTGCATGTACACGGGAGTCAGGTGCATGGGGCAGACGTTGACGCACTTGCCGCAGCGGATGCAGGTGGGATTCTCCACGTGCTCGGCGGCCTCGGCGCGGGTCATGCACAGCAGGGCGTTGTTGCCCTTGATGGTGCAGGCCGACAGGTCGTAGAGCGCGATGCCCATCATGGGGCCGCCCACCAGGACCCGGTCGGGCTCTTCCTTAAAGCCGCCGGCCTCTTTCACCAGATGCTCCATGGGAGTGCCGAAGGGGACCACCACGTTGCGGGGCTCATTGAGGGCGCCGCCGGTGAGGGTGACGATACGCTCGGTGAGGGGCTTGCCCTTCACCACGGCGTCATAGACGGCGGCAGTGGTGCCGGCGTTAAAGACGGCGCAGCCCACGTGGGCGGGCAGGCCGCCGGGGGGCACCTCCCGGCCGGTGATGCGCTGGATGAGCTGCTTTTCTGCGCCCTGGGGGTACCGGGTGCGGCAGGCCACCACTTCGATGCCGTTGCCGGCCAGGCTCTTCATCTTCTCGATGGCGTCGGGCTTGTTGTCCTCAATGGCGATGTAGCCCTTGTCCAGCCCGAAGGTCTGCATGAGAATGCGGGTGCCCTCGATGATGCGCTCGCCCTGCTCCAGCATGAGCCGGTGGTCGGCGGTGATGTAGGGCTCGCACTCGGCGGCGTTGATGATGAGGGTGTCCACCTTCCCGAGGCCCGAGCTGATCTTCACATGGGTGGGGAAGCCGGCGCCGCCCATACCGGTGAGACCGGCCTCGCGGACGATGTCCACGATCTCCTGGGGGGAAAGCTTCTGATAGTCGGGATGGGGCGTGAGCTCCGAGCCGAAGGTGTTCTGGAAGTCATTTTCAATGACCACCGCGTTCATCATGCCGCCGCCGCAGTAGGGACGGGGCTCGATGGCCACGACCTTGCCGGAGACGCTGGCATGGATGGGGGCGCCCAGCCCGGTGGGAGCGGCAATCTTCTGCCCCACCGTGACCTGGTCGCCCACCTGTACGACTGGCGCGCAGGGCGCGCCGACGTGCATGGACATGGCAAGAGCCACCTGGGCGGGCGCCTCGTGAAGAGGTTCCACCGCCTTGCCGCAGGTCGCTTCCTTCCGCTCGTCCGGGTGCACGCCGCCATAGAAGGAGAGTTTCATAGGTCCACCTCACAAATCAAGCCCCTTGCGGGGCTGGCGGCGGTAGGATAAATCCGTCCGCCGCCCTCTTTTCTCCGCGCCGGAAAGGCGCTTAGTTTGACGTGTATTATCATAACGCAGCCCGTGGAAAATGTCTAGCCATTCTCGAAAAAAATCTCGGATTCTTAGGTAAACCGCTCAGTATAGTCATAAAGGCCCTCGGATTGTTCCAGACATCGCCAGGCCGGCCTGCGATCCCGTACCGGCTGAGAAAGAGGCTCCGGAGCGGCCGGGCGGGATTTGTCAAAAACGCCGCTTGACAAAAGAAGAACTTGCGAGTATGATTATCAGTAATTTCACACTTGGCTTCCGACCGAAGTGTGGAGGAGAGAAACTACAGATGCACAAACATGGCAATGACTGGAAAAGTACCCGCGGCTTAAGATGCGCAGAGAGGGGACGGCTGGTGTAAGTCCCTGTGAGAGCCGATGAGGGAACATCGCCCAGGAGCCGTCCGGAGGAACGGGCGCGGGTGCGCCGCCAGTAGACCGGACCGGATTGCCCCCCGTTACCGGGGCGATGAGTGCACGGCGGACTGCCGCCGTGAAGTTAGGTGGTACCACGGAGGAGACGCTTCGTCCTAGTTGAGAGGACGGGGCGTTTTTTGTATATTCGGACAGGAGAGCCCCGTGGTCCGGGTAGGAGAGAAAAGGAGGACAACGCCTATGTTAATGAAGAGCCCTCAGATCTTAATGGAGTGCCTGCTGGAGCAGGGGGTAGATACCGTATTCGGCTACCCGGGCGGGACCATTCTGAACATCTATGATGAGCTGGAGCTCCACGGATATAAAAATAAGATCCGCCACATTCTCACCGCCCATGAACAGGGGGCCTCCCATGCTGCCGACGGCTATGCCCGCGCCACCGGAAAAGTGGGCGTGTGCTTTGCCACCTCGGGCCCCGGGGCCACCAACCTGACCACCGGCATTGCCACGGCCTACATGGACTCCTCCCCGGTGGTCTTTATCACCGTCAACGTGGCGGAGAACCTCATCGGCAAGGACTCCTTCCAGGAGGTGGACATCACCGGCATCACCATGCCCATCACCAAGTGCAACTACCTGGTGCGCCGGGCGGAGGACCTGGCCGACGTGATCCGGGAGGCCTTTGCCATCGCCCGTTCGGGGCGCCCGGGCCCGGTGCTTATCGACATCCTCAAAAATGTGACCTACGACTCGGCGGACTACGAGTATGTGCCGGTCTCCGAGCACGGCCGGCACGGTCGCCTGGGGAGTATGCTCCGCCGGGCCAGCCACGACCTCAAGACCCCGGAACCCGACTACGGCGATATTGAAAAGCTCCTGACCATGATCGAGGAGTCCGAGCGTCCCCTGGTCCTGGTGGGCGGCGGCGTGATCCGCTCCAAGGGCGCGGTGCCCGAGTTCCGCAAATTCTTTGAGCGGCTCAACGCCCCGGTGGCCTCCACCATTATGGGCGGCGGCGCCTGCCCGGGCAACCACCCGCTCTTCACCGGCATGATCGGAATGCACGGCTCCCACGCCTCCAACATCGCATCCAGCCGGTGCGACCTGCTCATCGCCATCGGCTGCCGCTTCTCCGACCGGGTGGCCACCGATCCGGCCACCTTCGCCCGTCAGGCCAAGATCGTCCAGATCGACATCGACCGGGCGGAGATCGATAAAAATGTGGCCACCGACCACCACATCATCGGCGACGCCCGGCGGGTGCTGGAGCTGCTCAACGAGAAGCTCCCCGCCCACGACTACCCCGAGTGGAAGGAGTTCGTCTTCTCCCAGAAGGAGGTGCCCCTGAAAAAGGACGACATCCTCCATCCTCACGAGATTCTGGAGACCATTTCCGATGTGACCGACGGCCAGGCCATCATCGCCACCGACGTGGGCCAGCACCAGATGTGGTCGGCCCAGTACTACCACTTCTCCCGGCCGGGCCAGCTCATTACCTCCGGCGGCTTCGGCACCATGGGCTTCGGCCTGGGGGCCGCCATGGGCGCCAAGCTGGGCAACCCCGACCAGACCGTGGTTCTGTGTACCGGCGACGGCTGCTTCCGGATGAACTGCCATGAGCTCTCCACGGTGGAGCACTACCATATCCCCGTCATCATCGTGGTCTTTGATAACCACACCCTGGGTATGGTCCGGCAGTGGCAGCACCTGATCTACGGCGAGCGCTACTCCCAGACCGACCTGGACCGGGGACCCGACTTCGTCAAACTGGCCGAGGCCTACGGACTCCGCGGGGCCCGGGCCAAAAATCAGACCGAGTTCGAGGCCGCCCTGCGCACCGCCGTGGAGAGCGGCGAGGCCTGGGTGATCGACTGCGCCATCGACAAGGACGCCATGGTCCACCCCATGGTCTCCGGCGGCGCGCAGTCCACCGATTTCCTGCTGGACTAAGTAAGAAGGAGGGGTTACTTATGACGCTGAAAGAGAATCCGAATCCCGTCACCCGCCACACCCTTTCGGTGCTGGTGGAGAACGCCGCCGGCGTACTCTCCCAGGTCTCCCGCCTCTTCTCCCGGAAGGGGTATAACATCGAGTCCCTGGCCGTGGGCACCACCAACGACCCCACGGTCTCCCGCATTACCATCGAGGTGCTGGCCGATGCCATGAGCACCCGGCAGATCATGAACCAGCTGCGCAAGCTCTTTACGGTCTACTCGGTGCAGGAGCTGCTGCCCGAGCGCTCCATCCGGCGGGAGCTGGTGATGTTCAAGGTGCGGGCGGAGACCCCCGACATCCGCAACGAAGTCATCCAGATCGCCAATATTTTCCGGGCGTCCATTATCGACGTATCTCTGAAATCCCTGACCCTGGCCCTCATCGGCGACGAGGACAAGGCCGAGGCCATGGAGCGCCTGCTGGATACGTTCGGCATTCTGGAGCTGGTGCGCACCGGGATGGTGGCCCTGGAGCGGGGCGCCTATACCATCAGCGACGAGAACAAGGAGAAGGCCGAGTTCAGCCTGGGCAAGAATGTGATGTAGCCTCCGGCGAGATTTTTTCGGCAATTGTAACCTAGTTATCATTCTTTTCCCTCGCTCCGTGCTATGATGTGGCTGAGAGGGACATCTTGATAAATAAAGGAGTGTATTCACATGGCAAAGATGTACTATGAGAAGGACTGCGACCTGAGCTACCTGGATGGTAAGAAGATCGCCATCATCGGCTACGGCTCTCAGGGCCATGCCCACGCCCTGAATCTGAAGGATTCGGGCTGCGAGGTGTGCGTGGGCCTGCGTCAGGGCTCCAAGCGCTGGGCCGAGGCCGAGGCCGCCGGACTGAAGGTCATGACCGTCCCCGAGGCCGCCCAGTGGGGCGACATCGTGATGATGCTCATCAACGACGAGGTCCAGGCCGACGTCTATAAGAAGGACATCGCGCCCTACATGACCGAGGGCAAGGCGCTGGCCTTCGCCCACGGCTTCAATATCCGCTATCAGCAGATTGTCCCGCCCGCCGGTGTGGACGTGTTCATGGCCGCCCCCAAGGGCCCCGGCCACACCGTCCGCTCCACCTATGTCAACGGCAAGGGCGTGCCCTGCCTGGTGGCGGTGGAGCAGAACGCCACCGGCAACGCCTACAAGATCGCTCTGGCCTACATCGCCGGCATCGGCGGCGCCCGGGCCGGCGTGATGGAGACCACCTTCCACGATGAGACCGAGACCGACCTCTTCGGCGAGCAGACCGTCCTGTGCGGCGGCGTGGTGGACCTGATGCGCTGCGGCTTCGAGGTGCTGGTGGAGGCCGGGTACGAGCCCGAGAACGCCTACTTCGAGTGCATCCACGAGATGAAGCTCATCATCGACCTCATCAACAAGGGCGGCGTGGCCGCTATGAACTACTCCATCTCGGACACCGCGGAGTTCGGCGAGTATGTCTCCGGTCCCCGCGTCCTGCCCAAGGAGGAGATCAAGGCCAACATGCGGGCGGTCCTCTCCGACATTCAGGACGGCACCTTCGCCGGCCGGTGGATTGCCGAGAACAAGAACGGCCGCACCTTCTTCAACTCCAAGCGGGCTCAGCTCAAGAAGCACCCCATGGAGGTCGTGGGCGAGCAGCTGCGCAAGAACATGATCTGGGGCAACGACTCCGATCTGGACACCGCGTCCAACTAAAAGACCAGATAAAAAACGGTGGGCCCGTACCGGGCCCACCGTTTTTTTGTCCCTTTTCGCCCGGATCAGGGGCGGAGAGGGGTCAGACAATGCTTTGAATATAGTTCACAAGAGGGCGGAAGTCCACCTGCGTATTGTAATTCCAGGAGAGTCGCACCGCCTCATAGATGCGCGCCTCCGACAGGCCCATGGCGGAGAGGACATAGCTGGGCTCATGGCTGCCGGAGTTACAGGCCGAGCCGTTGGAGAGCGCGTAATCGTCCTTCAGCGCCAGGAAAATGCCCTCCGCGTCCACCCCGTGAAAGCTGATGTTGACCGTGGACGGCAGGCAGTACTCCTGCGCGCCGTTGAAGGAGTAGTCCAGGCCGTCAATCGCGCGGAGAAAGGAGGCTTTGATGTTCGCGCAGGCCTCCCAATGGGCGGCCCCCTCCCGGTCGCACAGCTCGGCCGCCAGGGCAAATCCGGCCACAAGCGCCACCGGCGTGGTCCCGGGGCGGTAGCCGCGCTCCTGCGGCCCGCCGTACATCAGCGGCTTGACGGGAGGACGCCGGTAGTCTTTGCCCCGCTTGAGGACAAACGCCCCCACGCCCTGGGGGCCGCCCAGTTTGTGCGCGGTGATGCTGAGCATATTGTACTGGGTGCGGCGCAGGCTGTCGTTCCGCTTTCCAAAGCCCTGCGTGGCGTCGATGTGAAAGTAGGCCGGGGTGCCGGCCAGAGCCGCCCCAATCTCCTCAATGGGCTGGATGACGCCCGTCTCGCTGTTGACGTGCATGACGGACACCAGAAGGGTCCGGTCCGTCACCCGGCTTAAAATCTGCTCCGGCATGACCCGCCCCGAGGTGTCGGGAGAGACAAAGTCCACCTCGCAGCCGTGGGCGCGGAGATACTTCATGGCCTCCAGCACCGACTTGTGCTCGATCGACGTTGTGATAAAGTGGTTGCGCCCGGTGGACCGGGCGTATTCCAACAGGCCCAGAATGGCCATGTTATTGCTCTCGGTGGAGCCGCTGGTAAAAAAGAGGTCGGAGCTGTCGACGTCCAGAATCCGGGCGATACTCCGCCGGGCCGCGGACACAATCTCTTTGGCGTCGGTCCCAAATACATGCGTGCGGCTGTCCGCGTTGCCGAAATGGGAGCGGTAGACCTCTATCATACGCTCCAGAACGCGTTCATCCACCGGAGCGGAGGCGTTGAAATCCAAATAGACCGCCATTATGCACGCTCCTTGCTCCGGGCGGAATTTAAGAGATCCGCGCAATTTTTCAGCACATCGCGGGAACTATAGTGGTTGATACCCCGGCAGAGATGGAGCCGGAACTGACGCGTCAGCGTACCGGGGTCGTCCCCCAGGCCGTCGTTTAAACAGCGCTGGCGGAGAATGGCCTCATAGATCTCAGAATACTCCCCGGTGAGCGTAGTCCAGTCCATTTCCACATTGCTGTCGGACTGGGGCTCTACGCCCCCGGGAATGCTGGGCTCGGAGAGGGACCAGCACAGGGCCCACCGGCAGAGAATGTTCCAGTTCTGGATTCCGGTTTTGGCCTTGATGCGAATGAGGCGCTCCTTCTCGGGCTGAGAGAGTTTGAAATGTTTGATGACCATGGGACTATGCCTCCCCAAAGTAGCCGTGGGCAATGGTGGTGCACTGCTCGTCTTCCTGGTAGAGCAGCGTAAAGGAGTCGGCGACATTCTCCCGAATCATATCGAGGTACCGGCCGTAGATTTCCTCATCGGTGGACAGGACCAGGACCTGAGAGCTGGCGGCCGGCAGATAGCGGGTCACGAAGTTGGCCCGGTGGGAGGAGTCCAGACGGGCCATGGGCGTGTCGATGACCACAGGGGCTTTGTAGCCGGATGTGCGGGCCAGCGCCCAGACAATGGAGATCGCAAACATCTGCTGTTCGCCGGCGGACAACTGGTTTTTCCGCAGCTCATGGCCGTCCCGGTCCAGAATGGTGACATCCAGCGTATCCGTATCAATCTGGATCTTGCTCACCAGGGAATCTTTCTCCACCAATGTCTGAAAGCATTCGGTGGCGGTATCGGAGAGCGTTTCAATTTTTTCCCGCTGCAAGCGGATTTTAAATTCCGTCAGCACCTGGATGGACATGGCCGCATATCGGATGATGCGGGCGTTGTCGTCGTTGGCGTGTTCCGTTTCCGCAATGGCCTTGATCAGCTGCAGGCGCTTGGCGTGCAGGGCCTCCTGCTGGCGGACAAGGCTCTCCAGCAGGGC
The DNA here is from genome assembly GCA_019118925.1 of Candidatus Flavonifractor intestinipullorum. Classification (GTDB taxonomy): domain Bacteria; phylum Bacillota; class Clostridia; order Oscillospirales; family Oscillospiraceae; genus Pseudoflavonifractor_A; species Pseudoflavonifractor_A intestinipullorum. The sequence goes on from DWYC01000061.1 coordinate 32,410, forward strand.
CGTTTGTTTCTGATACTGATCGGCGGCCAGGGCCTTTTTCTGTTCCAGCTCTTTGAGGGACTCATAGAGCTGGAGGGCCATGGTTTTTTCATCCGACTCGCCGAGATGGGCGTCCAGGCTCATCAGCTCATTTTCCTGGGCGTCTATGGAGCGGATCAGGGCGTCGATCTTCTGCTCCAGAACAGGGGAAATGCCGCCGATAAATTGGTCGAAGAGCAGCATGGTGGTGGGAGACATGCGGACGGGCCCGGGGTCATCGGACACAGGGAGGCCGGCGCCGAGTTCCTGCTGAACGATGTCGGCGGCGACGGCGAGGGCGCGCGGCTCCAGCCCGCTCTGGCGGAGGCGCTGGAGAATGCGCCGCTGAATATGGCTGATGAGCGGGCCGGAGAGCCGGAGGGCCTCCCCTTTCTGCGCGTCTATCTCCGCGTCGTAGGCCTGAACCACGAGCGTCCGGCAGAGAAAGAGGGGCGTGGAGGGATCGGATACCAGAAGGAGAATCTCGTCCTGGACCCGCTGCATTTGGGCCCGGATGGCCTGGGCCTCCCGCTCGATGGCGTCGCGGCTGAGGCTGAGCTCGCCGCCGGAGGCCCAGAATTCTTTCTCTTTGGCCTCAATGGCGGCGTCGATGCTCTCACAGTCCATCTGCAGGCGCTCCGCCTTGCGCCGGGCCTCTTCGATGCTCGGATGGAGCGCCTTGAGCTGGGCCTCGACCTCCTGATAGTCCGCGTTTATTTCACTCTTTGCAAAGGTGCGCAGGGCCTGTTCTTTCCGGCGGATCACCTCTTCCAGATGCGCCGCGGCTTTCTCGATGGTGGAGACGCCGATAGCCGACTGAATGGAGCTTTTGATCTGTTCAAAGGAGGCGTCATCGGCGAGCTGGGTGATCTTTTCGTTGTCAAAGAAGAAAAAGCGGGCGATTCCGAAGGGCAGAATCTCTTCAATATAGTAGCTCCAGCTCTCGCCCAGGTACTTGTCTGCGGCGCCGTTCTTCTCCACGGAGATGGACTCGTCCACCTTTTTTCCCCTGGCGCTCCAGCTCCGGCACACGCGCAGGGTGGTACCGTCGTCCAGGCCGAGGGATACGGCGACATAGGTAAGGCCGTCGGTCGCCTGTCGGTTGATATGCTCCAGCAGAAGCCGTTCATACGAGCGGGCGTTTTCCTGGATGTATTTGAGGGCCTGCTTGCCGTACAGGGCCAGTAAAATCGCGTCCAGAAAGGTGGTCTTTCCACGGCCGTTCAGGCCGCCGATCAGGGTGACGTTGCGCCGGCCGAGGCCATTGGAGAGGCGCATCTCGTGGTGCCCCCGGTAAATGCCGAAATTATGCAGCTCGACTTTGGTAAAATACATCGTTCCGGCACCTCATTCCGTCCAATCCACATCGTCAAAGGGTTCCAGCATTCCGGCGATCGTTTCGGTCCGCGCCTGTGCGAGCTGCTCCGCCTCCTCGGGGCTGCGGTAAAAGGCCTTTTGAATCTCACGCTCAAACTTCTGAATCACATTTCGCTTATTGGAGATGGCCTCGGCCTTGGCCTCGATATCCAAAAGAGCCCGCTGCAGCTCGTACATCAGGGTCTCATCGGGACAGACCGTCTGACAGGCCGCCTGAAGAAGCCCGGCCTCGGCCGCACCGAAGTATTTATTTTTGCTGATGGTTCCATCGTCGTAGGGGCGGCCCGTAACCGACTCATAGATTCCGGGCAGGGTATCCTCAAACTCGTGCTTTTCATCCAGCCACAACTGACGGATCAAGCGCAGCTCGTCCATGGTGATCAGGGGGATGTCCCGGATTTCCTCGGGGCCGATTTCATGGACGAGCTTTTCCACCTCCAGCAGGCGCCTCAGGAAAAACTCCCGCGTCTCTTTGGTGTAGGGCCCGTGCACCAGGTGTCCGTTGTGCCAGGTGAGCCGGCCGTCCATACGGCGGAAGTCCCGGCGCTTGCGGTCGACGTCCCAGGTGGCCGCGATCTCGTTTCGGAATTCGAGCATGGGGAGCATCCAGGCTTTTTCCTCGTCGTTCTGGATCATCGCCGCCATGGATTTGTCCTCGCTCACCATGGTACACACCCAGCATCCGAAGCGGCTGTTGCCGCAGCTGGGCGTGGACGTGTCCAGGACCAGCGGGCACTCTCCATCGGCGGAAGCGCCGCTGTACATGGCCAGCAGGTCTTTGTTGGAGTGCCCCCAGGGGTTGGGGTACTGCACGAGGTACTGCCAGACGTTGTCGTTGCTCCAATCTTCAATGGGGGAAAAGACGTAGGAGTTGGGGAACGAGCCGTTTGGGCTCAGGTGGGCGCGGTAGCGCTTCTTCTCATACTCCTCCATGACCGCTTTGCGCGTGGCGCTCTCGGCCTTCCGCGTGCCCAGGACCAGGATGGCCTCGCTCTCGGCGTCCAGAATTTTTTTGACAAAGCGGTTGGAGGGATCGATTTTCAGGCGGTCCGTACACCAGCGGAAATTCCGGCGCGGATAGGGGTAGCCCCGGCCGATCAGGTTGACCCAGAAGGTATTCGTAACCTCGGGAACCAGCCTGTTGGGAAGAATAGGCAGCCCGCCGGCCTCTGCGGCGCGCCGCATCCGCTCCAGAGACCGGGTGGCCCAGAGAGCGACGACGGGGGACTCCACCAGCGTATCCGTGCTGATCACGTGGACAGGTTTATGCCGCTGGCTCTCGGGAAGCTGGGCCAGGGCCGTCCAGACCAGCTGCACCACCGCGGTAGAGTCCTTCCCGCCGCTGTAGCCGCAAATCCAGGGAATTTTGTCCGCGAGATAGAGTTCTTTGATCAATTCCAGGACGGAGCGGATGTCGTCTTTGGTTAAATTCGGCATGTTTTCACCAATTTCTTCTAGCGTGATAGGCGCTTCCGGCGGGCCGCAGACCGCAGGACATGCGTTTGGGTGCGGCGGTTCCGCGGACTGAAACGAGGGGGATTTTCTACCAGACATAGTTTCCCGCGAGACCGCGCAAAAAAGCGCCGTTTCGGCGGCATAGAGTTGCTTCACAACTGCACAACAACTCAAATTATTATAAAACATTGTGAAAGTGATGTAAAGAGGAAGGAAGCCCCCGGTTTGCGGGCATCGTTTTCAGAAGTACAGACAGCAGATCAGGGAGAAAAGAGTCCCGCCCAGGCGCATAGAATGCGCGGAAACGGTGAGACTAGGGGCATCCGCTATGTCAGGAGGCGATGGTATGGAACAAAAACGCCTGGGCCGGCAGACGGTGGCCCTGGCGCGGCCCCCCGTCCTCACCGGCTGGGCCGGCGTGGCGGGCAAAAAGGAGGGGGAGGGCCCCCTGGCCGCGCAGTTCCACTATGTGAGCCAGGACGACTCCTTTGGGGAGAAGAGCTGGGAGAAAGCGGAGAGCGCCATGCAGCGCATGGCCCTCTCTGCCGCCCTGGATCAGGCGGGGCGGACCGCCTCGGAGCTGGATTACGCCCTCGCCGGCGATCTGCTCAACCAGTGCATCAGCTCCAGCTTCGCCCTGCGGGGGCAGGAGGTGCCCTTTTACGGCCTCTATGGGGCCTGTTCCACTATGGCCGAGTCCCTCTCTCTGGCGGCGCTGCTGCTGGACGGAGGGTTCGGCGCCCGGGCGGCGGCCGTAACGTCCTCCCACTTCTGCTCGGCCGAGCGGCAGTACCGTACCCCCCTGGAGTACGGCAGCCAGCGCACCCCCACTGCACAGTGGACGGTCACCGGCGCGGGGGCGGTGGTGCTGGAGACGGAGGGGGCGGGCCCGCGGGTCACCCACGTCACCACCGGGAAGATCGTGGACAAGGGGGTCAAGGACCCGGCCAACATGGGCGCGGCCATGGCTCCGGCGGCCTATGACACCATCCGGGCCCACCTCGCGGAGACCGGCCGGAAGCCGTCGTTCTACGACCTGATCGTCACCGGGGACCTGGGGGAGCTGGGGCGGGAGATTGTACTGGACTTTTTTCACCGGGACGGCGTGGAGCTCAAGAACCTGAGCGACTGCGGCCTTCTGGTCTACGACCTGGAGCGGCAGGATGTCCACTGCGGCGGCTCGGGGTGTGGGTGCTCGGCGGTGGCGCTCACCTCTCTGTTTCTCCCCGGGCTGAAACAGGGGCGGTGGAAGCACATCCTCTTCTGCGGCACCGGCGCGCTGCTCTCGCCCACCTCCACCCAGCAGGGGGAGAGCATCCCCGGGATCTGCCACGCCGTAGCCCTAGAGGGACCGGCGTGAGCCGGGGAGAGGGGGTGTGTTTATGGAACTGTTTTGGGACTATGCCCGCGCCTTTCTGTTCGGAGGGCTGCTGTGCGCCATCGGTCAGGTTCTGATTGACAAAACCGGACTGACGCCCGCCCGGATTCTGGCGGCCTATGTGGTCGCCGGTGTGGTGCTGGGCGGACTGGGCGTTTACTCCTACGCGGTGGACTTCGCCGGGGCCGGGGCCACGGTGCCCTTGACCGGGTTCGGCTACCTGCTGGCCAAGGGGGTCAAAAAGGCCGTGGAGGAACAGGGCCTCTTCGGCGCCCTCACCGGAGGCCTGACCGCCGCGGCGGCGGGCATTACCGCGGCCATCTTCTTCGCCCTTCTGGGCGCGCTCTTTTTCAAAGCCCGGCCCAAGTCCTGAAAAACCGCCGCCCCAGCCCATTCCGGGCCGGGGCGGCGGAGAAGGTTAGAGCGAGAAATCCTCGTCCTTCAAACGGCTCAGGTCCAGTGTCGCCGGGGGCGGCGGGACCCGCAGCAGGGGATCGTACCGGAACGAGCGGCAGTGCCCGCCGGAGTGTACCACCCCTTTTTTCTTGCACAGGATGGAATCCCCCTCCAGCTGCGTGCCGTGGGCACAGTAGGCACACCGGGGCTCGATGTCCTTTTTGAATAACATGGTCCCATTCCCTCCTCTCCGAGCGGAGCAATCCATAGGTTTTTATTATACCACGGGGCGGCGGGGGTGACCAGCTTTTTTTAGGGCCGCCGCCGACAGAAGCAGAAACGCCAGGAACGTGATCCAGGCGGCCGCGGTGGAGAGGGTCAGGGCGGTGTGAAAATCCAGAGCGGCCAGGTCGTCGGCCTGGCTGGAGAGCAGAGCGGCCACCGGCGCGCCCAGGGGGATGTGGGCGGCCAGCACTCCGGTGAACAGGGCGGCCAGGATGCCGTGGAGCAGTTTTCCCGCCAGATAGGTGCCGGCAGACAGGCCGCTGCCCCCCAGAAAAGAGAGCACCTGACAGTGGACCGACACCCCGGCCCAGCCCAGCAGAAAGGCGGCCATGGACAGCCGCCCGGTGAGGGAGCCGTCCCCTGAGAGCGTACATACGCCGGAGGTCATCTCCAACAGGCCGGTGAGCAGGCGCTGGGCCCAGACCCGGTCAAACCCCAGCGGGGCGAACCAGCTTCCCAGCACTTCGGCCAGGCCGGTGAGCAGACCCGAGCGGGTGAGCAGGCGGACCACCACCAGGAAAAAGACCACAAAGGCGCAGATATTCAGCGTGGAGCGCAGCGCGCCCGTGACCGCGCCGGTAAACGCGGAGGAAAACCGGGTCGTGCGGATGCAGGGGGGCCCGCCCCGGTGGCGGGGCTCCTCGTCCCGGCCGTAAAAGCGAAAGAGCAGTCCCACACACAGCGACGCGGCGGCGTGGGCCAGGTAGATGAGTACGCCCGCCCGGCTGCTGGCGAACACGCCCGCCCCCACTACGCCCAGGATAAAGGCCGGCCCGGAGTTGTTGCAGAAGGCCAGCAGCCGCTGGGCCTCGGTGCGCGTACACATGCCCTTCTCATACAGGCTCAGGGCGGTGCGGGCCCCCACCGGATAGCCCCCGATAAACCCCAGGGCCACCGCCGAGGCACAGGCGCCGTTTACCCGGAAGAGAGGGCGCATCACCCCCTCCAGCAGCCGTCCCAGATAGCCGGCCAGACCCAATTCCACCACCAGAGAGGAGAGAACAAAAAAGGGAAACAGGGATGGGATAATCACATTGCCGCACAGGGCCAGCCCACTTCGGGCGGCCTCCATGGCGTCCTGGGGCCAGAGCGTCAGGGACAAAACCGCGCACAGCAACGCCGCCCCCAGCGCCCCGTCCCGGACCCAGGGTTTCGCCAGCAGACGGGACATACGAGTTCACCTCCGGACTACCCTATGTCCGTTGGGCCCGTCCTATGCCCTCATTCCCGCCGGAATACGTGGACCCGGAAGGCGGCGCGCACCTCCAGATGGGAGAGGGCCTCCATCCGCGCCACCCCGGCCCGGGGGGTGTTCCAGACATAGGGCGTCATCTGGAAGAGGGCGCGCAGGTCCTCCGGATGCCCGATGCGGAGCAGGTCCTCCACCGGACAGACCTCCAGAAGCGCAAAGCCCTCATAGGGGATCTGCTCGTCGGGGTTGGGATAGGGCGCGTCGTAGAGCACTTCTTTGAGCTCCCAGAGGTGCTGGGGGGCGGGGACCACATAGAGCAGCACCCCGCCGGGCCGGAGGACCCGGACGAACTCCTCCGCAGCCATGGGGGAGAAGCAGTTGAGGAGCAGGTGGGCGCACCGGTCGGGCAGGGGCAGATGGTAGGCCGAGGCCACCGCGAACTCGCCCGCGGGCTCCCGCCGGGCGGCATAGCGCAGGGCGAATTTTGAGATATCCACGCCCGCCACCGCCACATCCCGGCCGGAGGCCCGCAGGGCGGAGGCCGCCCCGGCGGTGTAGTAGCCCTCCCCACAGCCCGAGTCCACCAGGACGGTCCGCCCCGAGGGAGCGTAGCGCAGGGCAAGGCGCTCCAGCTCCTCCCGCAGGGGGGCGTAGTACCCGGCGGAGAGGAAGCGGTTGCGGGCGGCGACCATGGCCTTGTCGTCTCCGGGGGATTTGGAGTGCTTCCGGTTGGGGGGCAGCAGGTGGACATAGCCCTCCCGGGCGATGTCGTAGCTGTGGCCGCTGGGACAGGTATAGGTGCGCTCCCCCCGCCGGAGGGGAGCGGAACAGATGGGACAGAGAAACAGACTCTCCATATAACGCCTCTTTTCGTCCGGTTTGGGTTGCTCCGGGATCAGGAGCAGTATAGCATATCTCTGCCGGGAAAGGCAAGGCGGCGGAGCGGAAAGGAGCCCGTCAAAACCCGGCTCGGCCGCGTTCCGACAGGCTCCTGATTTCACTCTTAGCGGAAGAAAGTCAGCGCTGGAGCAGTTCCCGGCCGGAGATGCCCGGCTCGGTCATGGAGTAGGGGTCCAGAATCTTGTCCAGAGCGGCCTCGTCCAGCAGGCCCTCTTCCAGAATGAGCTCGCGCACCGAGGCCCCCGTGGCAATGGCCCGCTTGGCCACCTCTGCGGCCTTCTCATAGCCCACGTGGGGGCACAGGGCGGTGATGATGCCCACGCTGTGCTCCACCATATCCCGGCAGCGCTCCCGGTTGGCCGTGATGCCCACCACGCAGTGGTCCACCAGAGTATTCACCGCGTAGGTCAGGAACTCCACCGCGTGGGTCAGGTTCCAGAAGATGATGGGCTCGAAAGCGTTGAGCTCCAGCTGACCGGCCTCGGCGGCCAGCGTGATGGTCAGATCGTTGCCCATGATGTTGAAGGCCACCTGATTGACCACCTCGGGAATGACGGGGTTGACCTTGCCGGGCATAATGGAGGAGCCGTTCTGCCGGGGCGGCAGGTTGATCTCGCCAAAACCGCAGCGGGGCCCGGAGGACATGAGGCGCAGGTCGTTGGACATCTTGGACAGGTTGACCGCGCAGGTCTTAACCGTGCCCGACACGGCGACGAACTCGTCCAGGTTCTGGGTGGCGTCAATGAGGTCGTGGGCCTGGATCAGGTCCAGCCCGGTGACCTTGCACAGGTTGGGGACGATGCGGCGCAGGTAGCGCTCGTCGGCGTTGATGCCGGTGCCCACGGCGGTGCCGCCCATGTTGAGGCAGCGCATCTCGTCCTTGGCCCGCTCGAACCGGGAGATGTCCCGGCGCACCGCCTGGCTGTAGGCCCGGAACTCCTGCCCCAGACGGATGGGCACCGCGTCCTGAAGCTGGGTGCGGCCCATTTTGAGCACGTCGTCGAACTCTTCGGCCTTTTCCATCAGAGCCTGGTAGAGCCGCTCCAGCTGCACCTGGGCCCGGTTGAGCAGCTTCAGCACCGCCAGCTTGCCGGCGGAGGGGAAGACGTCGTTGGTGGACTGGCCGCAGTTGACGTGGTCGTTGGGGTTGACCAGGGAGTAGTCTCCCTTCTCGCCGCCCAGCAGCTCGATGGCCCGGTTGGCGATGACCTCGTTGGCGTTCATGTTCAGGCTGGTGCCCGCGCCGCCCTGAATGGGGTCGACGATGAAGGCGTCGTGGAGCTTGCCGGAGACGATCTCGTCGCAGGCGTGGACAATGGCGTCGGCCACCCGCTTGTCCAGCAGGCCGATCTCCAGGTTGGTGATGGCGGAGGCCTTCTTGATCTCCGCAATGGAGTTGATGAGCTCCGGGTGCATGGTCAGGCCGGTGATGTGGAAGTTTTCCGCCGCCCGCAGAGACTGCACGCCGTAGTATACATCCTTCGGGATGGCGCGCTCGCCGACGGAGTCGTGTTCGGAACGGTATTGGATCGCCATATTGCAATTGCCTCCTCGCAAGTGTTCTTGCATGAATCGGCCCTATCATAACACCAGCTCCAACATTTTGCAAGCGCTATTGCAGAATAGGGCGAATTTTTTTCGCCGGACCGGAGGCCGGGCCGGCCTCCGATCTTGTCCAATTTTTCTCTAGCCACTGTGCACAATCTGTGATATAATCCGCTCCGTATGATGACTTTCCATAAAAGGAGTACAACATGATCACCGTTTCTGACCTGACTCTCCAGTACAGCGGGCAGGCCCTGTTCAGCCATGTGGACCTCCAGTTCACCAAGGGCAACTGCTACGGCATTATCGGCGCCAACGGCGCCGGCAAATCCACCTTTTTGAAAATTCTCTCCGGGGAACTGGAGCCCACCAAGGGAGAGGTCTCCATTCTGCCCAACACCCGCATGTCGGTGCTCAAGCAGAACCAGAACGCCTATGACGCCTACAACGTGATGGACACCGTCATTATGGGCAACCAGCGCCTCTACGATATCGGCAAGGAGAAAGAGGCCCTCTACGCCAAGGAGGAGATGACCGAGGAGGACGGCATCCGGGCCTGCGAGCTGGAGGAGGAGTACAGCGAGCTGGGCGGCTGGGAGGCCGAGAGCGACGCCTCCCGGATTCTCCAGGGCCTGGGCCTGGGCACCGAGCTGCACTACAACAGCATGGCCACCCTGGACGCCCGGCTGAAGGTGAAGGTCCTCCTGGCCCAGGCGCTCTTCGGAAATCCGGACATCCTGCTCCTGGACGAGCCCACCAACAACCTGGACATCAACGCCGTCAACTGGCTGGAGGACTTCCTGCTGGAGTTCGAGGGCACCGTCATCGTGGTCAGCCACGACCGGCACTTCCTTAATACCATCTGCACCCACATCGTGGACATCGATTACAACAAGATTAAGATGTACGTGGGCAACTACGACTTCTGGTACGAGTCCTCCCAGCTGGTACAGACCCTCATCAAGAACCAGAACAAGCGCAACGAGGAGAAGATCAAGGAGCTTCAGGACTTCATCGCCCGCTTCTCGGCCAACAAGTCCAAGAGCAAGCAGGCCACCGCCCGGCGCAAGCTCCTGGACAAGCTCACCGTGGAGGAGATGCCCGCCTCCTCCCGCCGCTACCCCTGGGTGGCCTTCTCTCCCGAGCGGGAGGTGGGCAAGGACATTCTCTTCGTCACCGACGTGAGCAAGACCATCGACGGCGTGAAGGTGCTGGACAAAGTGTCCTTCGCCGTGGGCCACGGGGATAAGATCGCCTTCGTGGGCGAGAACGAGAACGCCCATACCGCCCTCTTCCAGATCCTCACCGGCGAGATGGAGCCCGACGAGGGCACCGTCAAGTGGGGCCAGACGGCCACCTTCTCCTATTTCCCCAAGGACAACACCGCCTTCTTCGAGAACCACGACGAGAATCTGGTGGAGTGGCTGCGGGAGTTCTCCCCCGACCCCCACGAGAGCTACCTGCGGGGCTTTTTGGGCCGGATGCTCTTCTCGGGGGACGATGTGTACAAGAGTGTGAAAGTCCTCTCCGGCGGCGAGAAGGTGCGGTGCATGCTCTCCCGGATGATGCTCTCCGGGGCCAACGTCCTCCTGCTGGACCAGCCCACCAACCACCTGGACCTGGAGTCCATCACCGCCGTGAACAACGGCCTGAGCGCCGTCAAGTGCAATGTGCTCTTCTCCTCCCATGACCACCAGATGGTTCAGACGGTGGCCAACCGCATCTTCGACTTCACCCCCGAGGGGAAGCTCATCGACCGCCGGATGACCTACGACGAGTACCTGGAGAGCCTTGCCGCCGGGAAATAAGAAAACGGTCTGTATTTTTCGTACAATAAAATACGAATTGGACTGAGAAAAGAGCGCTATAGAAGGAAATTTCCCGCAAATCCCGTGCCTTTTCTCCCGGCTTGTGCTATACTGATATTCTCCGAGGGGACGCGGCAGGCGTCCCCCCATCATCCCAAAACCGAAAGGATGCGCTGCCATGCGTAAATCTGTCGTCTGTCCCATCCTGGCCGTGGCGCTGGGGGCGGCGGGCTTCGCCCTGCGGAAGTGGGAGCTCTCCACCGCCTTCGAGCCGGAGACCGGCCTGGTCACCCCTGGAATGCCCTCAACCATCGCCCTCATTGCGGTGTCGGCGGCGGCAGTGCTCCTGTTTTTACTCTGTGCCATGGGAAAACACGCCGACTTTACGGGGGAGTTTCACCAGGCCTTTGCCGCCAAGGGGAATACCTTTTTCTTCAGCGCCGCGGTGCTGGGGGCGTTCCTGGCCTTCGGCGGTGCGGCGCTGGAGCTCGCCTCGGTGGCCGGGAGCTACCGGGAGGCCCGGGCCATGGCCCTGCAGGGGATGGGGGGCAACCCGTTTCTGGCGATTCTGTTGCCCGTGGTGCTGGCGGGATTTTCCGCGGCGGCTGGGGCGAGCGTACTGATGCTGGCCCGCAAGTGTTACCGGGGGGAGACGGTGGAGCGCATGAGCGGCGGGGTGCTGCTGCCGGCCTACGCCCTGTGCCTGTGGCTCATCGTGGCCTACCAGGCCCGGGCCTCCGACCCGGTGATCCAGGATTATATTTACGAGCTGCTGGCCATTATCTGCGCCCTGCTGGCGGCCTACTATCTGGCCGGTTTCGCCTTCCAGCGGCCCCGGCCGGGTAAGACGGTCTTTTTCGCGCTGAGCGGCGTGTATTTCTCCCTGGTGACCCTGGCCGACCGCCACGATCCGGCCACGCTGCTGCTGTACGGTTTTTGTGTGTGTTACCTGCTGGCGTTTGTCACAGCGCTCCTCGCCCAGGACGGGCGGCCCCGTCCCGTTCAGGAGCCGGAGGGACCCCGAATGCCCGGCGAAGCGGACCAGGACAACGAGATAAAACTGGAGGGATTTCCCAATGAGTCAGAATAAATACTATATCACCACCCCCATCTACTACCCCTCGGACAAGCTCCACATCGGCCACACCTACTGCACCGTGGCCACCGACGCGCTGGCCCGGTATAAGCGTTTGCAGGGGTACGACGTGATGTTCCTCACCGGCACCGATGAGCACGGCCAGAAGATCGAGGACAAGGCCCGGGAGGCCGGCGTCACCCCCAAGGAGTTTGTGGACAACATCGTGGAGGGCCCCCGGGGGGTCAAGGACCTGTGGAAGCTGATGAATATCTCCAACGACCGTTTCATCCGCACCACCGACGACTACCATGTGGCCGCCGTACAGCGCATTTTCAAGAAGCTCTATGAGAACGGCGACATCTACAAGGGCACCTACAAGGGCAAGTACTGCAAGCCCTGCGAGTCCTTCTGGACCGAAAGCCAGCTGGTGGACGGCAAGTGCCCAGACTGCGGCCGGGAGGTGCAGGACGCCGAGGAGGAGGCCTACTTCTTCCGCCTGAGCAAGTACGCCGGCAAGATTCTGGACCTGCTGGAGAACACCGACTTCCTGGAGCCCCGCAGCCGGGTCCACGAGATGGTCAACAACTTCATTAAGCCCGGTCTGGAGGACCTGTGCGTCTCCCGGACCAGCTTTACCTGGGGCGTGCCGGTGGACTTCGACCCGGGCCACGTGGTCTATGTGTGGGTGGACGCCCTGTCCAACTACATCACCGCCCTGGGCTACGACAACGACCGCTACCAGGACTACGACAAATTCTGGCCCGCCGACGTGCACATTGTGGGCAAGGAGATCGTCCGTTTCCACTCCATCATCTGGCCCGCCATCCTCATGAGCCTGGGCCTGCCCCTGCCCAAGAAGGTCTTTGGTCACGGCTGGCTGCTGCTGGACGGCGGCAAAATGTCCAAGAGCAAGGGCAACGTGGTGGACCCCTACATTCTGGCCGAGCAGTTCGGGGTGGACGCCCTGCGCTTTTTCCTGATGCGGACCTTCCCCTTCGGCAGCGACGGCAACTTCTCCAACGAGCTGCTCATCGACACCATCAACCGGGACCTGGCCAACGACCTGGGCAATCTCCTCAGCCGCACCACCGCCATGGTGCAGAAGTATTTCGGCGGCGCTCTGCCCCAGGGGTGCAAGACCTGGGATGCCCCCGAGAGCTTTGACGCCGAGCTGCTCGGTATGGCCTCGGGCCTGCGGGAGAAGTATCAGGACGCCATGGACGCCTTCGCCCCCCACAAGGCCCTGGAGGAGGTTTTCCGGGTCATCCAGCGGGCCAACAAGTATATTGACGAGACAGCCCCCTGGGCCCTGGCCAAGGATATGGACGCAAACGGCGCGCGCCTGGCCCATGTTCTCTACAACCTGCTGGAGACCACCCGCATCTGCGGCGTGCTGCTCACGCCCTTCATGCCCGGCAGCATGGACAAGCTTTTCGCCCAGATCGGCGCCCCCGAGCAGGCCCGGACCTGGGAGAGCGCCGCGGCGTGGGGGGGCCTGCCGGAGACGGCCGCCGTCACCAAGGGGGAGAATCTCTTCCCCCGGGTGGACGTGGAAAAGGCCCTCCAGGAGCTGGAGCAGGCCGCCGAGGCGGCCAGGAAGGCTGGCCTCCCCGCGCTGGAGACCGAACCCCTGCTGGAGGAGAAGGTGGACTTCGACACCTTCTGCAAGAGCGATCTGCGCGTGGTGAAGGTGAAGGACTGCCAGGCGGTGAAGAAGAGCAATAAGCTCCTGAAATTCACCCTGGACGACGGCACCGGCACCGACCGGCAGATTCTCTCGGGCATCGCCATGTACTACAAGCCCGAGGAGCTGGTGGGCAAGACCCTGGCGGCCATTGTGAACCTGCCCGCCCGGAAGATGATGGGCCAGGAGAGCCAGGGGATGCTCCTCTCCGCCGTCCACACCGAGAAGGGCGAGGAGCGGCTCAACCTCATCATGCTGGACGACAAGATTCCCGCCGGCGCCAAGCTGTGCTGAGCAGACGGCGCGGAGGAAGCAAAAACCCGCCCGCCCCGGTTTCCGGGGCGGGCGGGTCGTTTTCTGTCCGATGTATTCAGCGCAGGCGCAGAATTTCGTCCAACAGGGCGTGGGCGACCTGGTCCTTGGACATGAGGGGAAGATCTTTTTCCGCCTGGGCGGTGATGAGGGTGACGTGATTGGTGGCCGTCCCGAAGCCGGCCCCCGCCTCCCGCAGGCTGTTGGCGGCGATCAGATCCAGGTTCTTTTTCAGCAGCTTTTTCCGGGAGTTGGCCAGCACGTCCCGGGTCTCCATGGAGAAGCCGCACAAGAACTGCCCCTGGGGCTTGTGGGCCCCCAGCCAGGCCAAAATGTCGTCGGTGCGCTCCAGCGTGAGGGCCAGGTCGCTGCCGTCCTCCGACTTTTTGATCTTCTCCCCGGCCACGGCGGCGGGGCGGTAGTCGGCCACGGCGGCGGCCTTGACGATGATATCCTGCCGCTGGCTGCGGCGGGTGACGGCCTCGAACATCTCCCGGGCGGAGACGACCTCCACCACCTCCATATAGGCCGGACGCTTGAGGGCGGTGGGGCCGGTGACCAGGGTGACTTCCGCCCCCCGGGCGGCGGCGGCCCGGGCGATGGCGTACCCCATCTTCCCCGTGGAGTGGTTGGTCAGGTAGCGCACCGGGTCCAGAGCCTCCTGGGTGGGGCCGGCGGTGACCAGCAGGCGCAGTCCGGCCATATCTTTGGTGTGACTCAGGGCGTGAAGGACGCACTCCAACAGGTCCTCGGGCTCGGGCAGCTTGCCGGGGCCCACCGCGCCGCAGGCCAGGCGGCCGCTGGCGGGCGCGATGATCTCCCACCCGTACCGGCGCAGAGCGGCCAGGTTGTCCTGCGTCACCGGGTTTTCGTACATGCGGGTGTTCATGGCCGGGGCGGCCATTTTGGGGCAGTCGCAGGCCAGGACGGTGGTGGTGAGCATGTCGTCGGCGATGCCGTGGGCCAGCTTGGCCAGCACGTTGGCGGTGGCCGGGGCGATGAGCACCAGGTCGGCCCGGTCGGCCAGGGCCACGTGCTCCACCTGGAAGGGGTGGTTGCGGTCGAAGGTGTCCACCGCCACCCGGTTGCCGGTGAGCTGCTCGAAGGTAACGGGGGTGAGGAACTCGGTGGCGTTGCGGGTCATGACCACCTGCACGTCGCAGTGCTGCTTGACTAGGGCAGAGGCCAGGGCGGCGGCCTTGTAACAGGCGATGCCGCCGGTGACGCCCAGGAGCACCGTTTTTCCACTCAGCATTGGGATCGCTCTCCTTACGCCCGCCGGGAGGGGCGGGAAACTTTGATTCAGTATACCAAATTCAGCTCCGGCTGTAAACGGCGGGATTTTTGCCGGGGACCCTTGCAATTTGCCGGGGCGTTGACTATAATAAGAACCACGCCAATGGGCCTCAGCCCGCCGCTGTACCCCCTGTGGGACGGCAGGCGAACCCGAATCGGGCCCGGCGGCTCCCAAAATTTGCGCTGTATCTCAACAGGAGAACGGCAGCAGGAGGTTTTTGAATTGAATATGCGCACACAAGCCGCGGCCGGCCGGGCCGCCCGGAGCTCCGCCATCCACAACATGGTGCTCCTCTCCCTGCTCACGGCCATTGTGATTTTGATGGCCTGCACGCCCATCGGGCTGATCGATCTGCCCATGATTAAGGCGACGCTCCTCCATATCCCCGTCATCATCGGGGCGATTCTGCTGGGGCCCAAGCAGGGGGCCTTTTTGGGCGCGGTCTTTGGGCTCACCAGCGTGGTGAAGAACACCATGGTCCCCGGCCTTCTCTCCTTTGCCTTTTCCCCCCTGATCCCGGTGCCCGGGACGCAGAGCGGGAGCCTGTGGGCCCTGTTTATCTCGATGGTGCCCCGGATGCTCATCGGGCCGGTGGCCTGGGCGGTGTACACGCTGCTGGCCAAGCTCCTGAGCCGTCGGGCCGGCGGGCGCATGATCGCCGCCGCCGCGGCCGCGGTGGTGGGCGCGCTGGTGGTCAATACGGGCCTGGTGATGGGCTCCATCGGCGTGCTGTTCCGGGACGCCTACGCCACGGCCAATGGAATCCCGGTGGACGGAGTCACCGCCGCCATTATGGGCGTGGTGGCCATCAACGGCGTGCCGGAGGCCATTGCCGCAGCGGTGCTGGTGCCCGCAGTGGTTCTGCCCCTCCAGCGGGCGCTGAAGCGGTAAGAGAGGAGCGCTTGCAGGATGATTTTAGCACTGGACGTCGGCAATACCAATACGGTGGTGGGGGGCTTTGCGGGGGAGCGCCTGTGCTTCAGCTTCCGGATGCAGAGCGACCGGAACAAGACGGCGGATGAGTATGTGTTCCTCCTCCGGGGCCTGCTGGCCGAGCAGGGGGTGGACCTCTCCGCGGTGGAGGGGGGCATCATCTCCAGCGTGGTGCCCGAGCTGCGCTACGTTCTGGGCAAGGTCATGGAGCGCCTGACGGGCAAGGCCTTTCTGGTTGTGAGCAACCGTATGGACCTGGGGGATATGGAGATCAAGATGGATATCCCCTCCCAGGTAGGGGCCGACCTGCTGGTGGATGCGGCGGCGGCCCTGTCCCTCTACAAACCGCCGCTGGTCATCTTCGATATGGGCACGGCCACCACCATGTCGGTGCTGGACGCCCAGGGAAATTACATCGGCGGGGTCATCGTGCCCGGCTTGCGCCTCTCGATGGACGCGCTGTCCAGCCGGGCGGCCCAGCTTCCCTTTATCAATCTGGACGAGCCGCCCGAGCGCCTCATCGGCAAGAACACCGTGGACTGCATGAAGGCGGGGGCCATCTATTCCAACGCCGCCATGCTGGACGGTCTGGTGGACCGGGTGGAGGAGGAGCTGGGCGAGCCGGTGACGGTGGTGGCCACCGGCGGGCTGATGGGCGTGGTGCTGCCTTTCTGTAAGCACACGGTCCACTATGATGAAAATCTGCTCCTCATCGGGCTGCTGAAACTCTACCAGCGCAACGCATAACCGAAAAACGAGGGCCGCTCCTTTTGGGAGCGGCCCTCGCGGCGTCTCAGGCTCAGTTCATCTGCTTGCGGCGGGAGAGGTTGATGGTGCCGTCCTGCATGTCGGCGATGGTCTCCAGGCTCTTGCCCGTGCCGTAGGCTACGCAGGAGATGGCGTCGTCGGCC
>DWYC01000062.1 GCA_019118925.1 Candidatus Flavonifractor intestinipullorum
CAAAGCTCCGGCTCGTATCCAGATAGGGGTACTCCGGCGTCTCCGCCGCCGGTTCCCCCTCCGCCGCGAACGCCGGAAGCGCCATGCTCTGCACGAGCATCAGCCCCGCGATTCCGGTGGACAGGAAACGCTGCATCTTTTTTGCTTGTTTCACCTTGAAACCTCCTTCTCGTCTTGTAACAACACTGGGTGGACGCCTTCCGCACCTCCTCTCCCGCCGCCCTTTCGCGGCTGCTACCCGTCCACTTCAGTCCCTTCAACACTCCCCTGCGCCGGACCGTCCGGCGAGACCGGGACGCTCAGATTTAAAGATAACTTAAATAAATTATCTTTATTTATATGCCAGTTTAGATGGAATCCTCCGCTTTGTCAATACGGATTTTAGTAGATTTTTATCATGATGATGCTAATTAGATTCCACTTTTTGTTTTTATTTCACGGTTAAATCATGACATTACTCTACTTAACTATATATTTTTTCGTAAAATAGGAATGAGGAAAACAAAATATCCGCCCCGTGGAGCGGGGCGGATATTTTATAAAGCTAAATTATATTTTATATTCTTTCCAACGAACTGCTGTACACTATTCTCCCCGCCGCTGCCGGACGGCGAACCAGACTGCACCGCACAGCGCTGCAAACGCCGTCCCCAGGCAGGGAAAATAGAGGTACTGGGGCAATTGGGCTACGGCTGGATGACTGAGTACGCACAGGACGGCAAAGCCGGCACAGACCAGCGCACAGATCAGAAGCCCCCTGGAATTCCGGTTTTCTCCCGGCTCCAGGGCGCTATCCCAATGTTCCCGGCGCTCCAGCTGCCGGAGCAGTGACTCCTGGTCCTCCATTCCTTTTACAAGAAAATAGGTGCGGCGGATGATCTGCTGGTTGGGACGGCGGACCCGGCAGACCAGGGCATAATGGGAACCGTTCTCGCGGATCCGCTCTACGCTTCGGATTTCATCTGCCCCGGCGGGGATGCAGGGCGCGCTGGCCAGTTTCCGCAGAAATTGTTCCGTCTGGAACGCGGAGACAGCCAAATCAAGCGGGCTGCGTCCGGTATAGATCAGCCGGCGGACATCCACGGCAAAGAGCTGGTCTTCTTCTGTCAGAAAGAAAACGGTAGCGTTCTGCACCGAGCGCCGCCCCAACTGCGCGGCCAGAAACAGGGCCAGAACCACTGTGCCCAAGCACAACAGAACCAGAGCGAACTCCTTGGGCCAGTCCATCGAGAATATCAGCGCTGTTCCGCCCAAAATCATCAGCTGAACCAATACCACAATTCCAACAATGCCGCCCAGGGTATGCAATCCGTACCGGCTCTTTTTCAGAGAATCAGGCGACATCCAGATGTGTACGACCGTTCCGCGCATACGCGCCTCCTTTCCGCCCTCCTTCTGCTTGGCGGCTTCATCATAACACACCGGAGCGCCCGTGACAACAGAGCCGGGTCATTCTCAACGTTTCGAGGAGCGAGGGTCCCCCTGCATGGGCTGCGGAGACGGTTCCGCAATGCATTCCGTCACCGCGATGGAATCACCCGCGCCGGGACCGCCTTTCCCGGCGCGGACCCGAAAACGGACGGGAAGTTCCGCAACTTCAACCAGGAAACAATCCTGACAGACGGTGATCCGCTGAATCAGTTCGTCCAGGACGGCCTCTCCGCCGTCCAGTTCCCGCTCCAACCAGGCCCGGAGGTCCTGAACGTGCGCCTGCTTCCGGGAAAGCTCCTGCTTCCGGGCCGCCAGATGCCTCAGTTCAGTCTGGATCCGAACCATTTCCTCCTCACAGCGCGCGACAAAACAACGCATCTCTTCCTGTGCAAGCTCGCCGTCCAGAAAGGATTCCAGCGCCCGGTTCTTCCGATTCCACTGACGCTGAAACGCCTGCTGAAGCCGGGTTTCGGAGCGTTCCAGGCCGGCGTCGGCGGCAGAGACGGCGCTGCACTCCCGGATGAGCCGGGCGAGGATGGCCGAGCTGTCCAGGGAGAGCTGCCGCAGCACGTGGCGGGCCACGGTAAGAATGACGGGACCATAAACGGCACGCATCTGGCAAGTTTGATTGCCGCCCAAGCGCCCCCGGCAGACAAACCGGGCGTACTCGGTTCCGTTGGCGCGGTGCGTCCGCTTGACGGCGAAGCTCCGGCCGCACTGCCCGCAGCGCACCTTGCCGGAATACCAGTACCGGGCGGAATAACGCGTTCCTTCCTTCGGCATGTGTGCGCGCCGGCTCAGTTCCGCTTGCGCGGCCTGAAAATCTTCCCGGCTGACGATGGCCTCATGGTGATCCGGAAAATAGAACGATTCTTCGGCGCCGTCGTTGAGAATTTTGCGGTGAGTCAGATAGTCGGTGGTGCGGTATTTCTTCTGGAGCAGATCCCCGCAGTATTTTTCATTGCGCAGAATCCGCAGCACCATGGTGGAGGACCAGGCCCCTTCGGGGCGCAGCGGCGGGGAAACACCGGCCTGAGTCAATTCCCGGGCGATGGTATAGGCGCCTTTGCGCCCGGCCAGAAAGCTGCGGTATATTTGGCGCACAATGGCAGCCTGTTCTGGCACTACCGTGAGCCGGCCGCCCCGCAGGGTATAGCCGTAGATGGAGTTGTTGCCAAAGACCACGCCGCGCCGCATGGCCTGAAGCTGGCCCCAACGGGTTCGCTCAGAGATCTTGCGGCTCTCCTCCTGGGCGACGCTGGCCATGATGGCGAGGCGGAATTCCCCGTCGTTGTCCCGGGTATCGATATTGTCGTTGAGAAAGCATACGCCCACATGGCGCTCCTTGAGCCGGCGGGTGATCTGGAGCGTATCCACGGTGTTTCGGGCAAAGCGGGATACCTCCTTTGTGAGGATCAGGTCGATCGCGCCGGACATGGCCTGACGGATCATCTCGGTGAACTGCGGACGGTGTCTGGTTGAGGTGCCGGACAGGCCCTCGTCGGCAAATACATCCACAAGCACCCAGTTCGGGTGCGCCTGGATATAACGCTGGAAAAAGGCCTGCTGGGCGGACAGAGAGTTGCGCTGGTCCTCCTTGTCGGTGGAGACCCGGCAATAAGCCGCCACCCGCAGGGGGCCGTCAGAACCGGGAGAACACATCATATTCTGCCGTCCCCATATGCAGGGCAAAGGCCGCTGCGGACAGAATTCTTCATAAGAACCGCTCCTTTAGATGAGAGAGGGAGGATATCTGCATGAGAGATGTATATTCCCCGGCGCCGGATTCCAGAAGCGGAAGCCCCGGCCGGCATGTTGGGGGAGAGAACGGGGGCCATTTGCCAATGCGGTGCCCACCGCCGAGGGGGCCATCCAGATCGCCCTGGAGGAGCTGCCCATCACCCTCCACGGTGCCAGGGCGCTGGTGGTGGGGTACGGACGCCTGGGGCGGGCCCTGGCTCCGCGGCTCTCCGCCCTGGGCGCCCGGGTGAGCGTGGCGGCCCGGAAGTGGGAGGACCTGGCCTGGATTGAGGCCGCGGGCTACACCGCCGAACATACCGGGGAACTGGAGGGCTGGCTGTGCGGCTACGACCTGATTGTCAACACCGTGCCCGCCCGGGTACTGGACGAGGGGGCGCTCCGGGATCTGAAGCCGGGATGCCTGATCATCGATCTGGCCTCCAAACCCGGCGGGGTGGACTTTGAGGCGGCCCGGACCCTGGGCGTGCGGGCCGTCTGGGCCCTCTCTCTGCCGGGCAAGACCGCGCCGGTCACCGCCGGTCAGGCCGTCAAGAGCAGCATCTATCACATCTTAAACGAACTGGGAGTGTGAGCATGGAACAAGCGCGCATTGGATTTGCCTTCTGCGGCTCCTTCTGCACCTGGGGGCGGGCCGTGGAGGTGCTCCGGCAGACGGCGCAGCGCTATGAGACGGTGATCCCCATCGTCTCCGAGCGGGGGAGCGGCACCGACACCCGCTTCGGCTGCGCCCGGGACTTTCTGGAGGAGATGGAACGCATCTGCGGCCGGCCGGTGATCTCCACCGTGGTGCAGGCCGAACCCATCGGGCCAAAGGGGCTGCTGGATGTGCTGGTCATCTGCCCCTGCACCGGGAATACCCTGGCCAAACTGGCCCTGGGCATCACCGATTCCACCGTGACCATGGCGGCCAAATCCCACCTGCGCCGGGGCGGGGCGGTGGTCATCGCCCTGTCCACCAACGACGGCCTGTCCGCCTCGGCCAAGAACATCGGGGCGCTGCTGGATAAGAAGCACGTCTATTTCGTCCCCTTCGGACAGGACGACCCGGCGGGCAAGCCCAGGTCGCTCCAGGCCGACTTCACTCAGGTCACGCAGGCGGTGGAGGCCGCCCGGCAGGGCCGTCAGCTCCAGCCCATCCTGCTGGGCTGCCCCGCCGCGGAGGGGTGACAAGGCGGGCCGGATGTGGTAAGATGAGGGGGAGCCGGGCGGCGTCCGGCATCTCACGAAGCGAGGAGGACCCCTCATGGAGATTGAGCGAAAATTCCTGGTACGCATGCTGCCGGAGGGACTGGAGCGGCACCCCTGCAAGCACATTGAGCAGGCCTATCTCTGCCTGGAGCCGGCGCTGCGGG
The DNA here is from genome assembly GCA_019118925.1 of Candidatus Flavonifractor intestinipullorum. Taxonomy (GTDB): domain Bacteria; phylum Bacillota; class Clostridia; order Oscillospirales; family Oscillospiraceae; genus Pseudoflavonifractor_A; species Pseudoflavonifractor_A intestinipullorum. The sequence goes on from DWYC01000062.1 coordinate 4,545, forward strand.
TGCGGCGGGCCGGAGAGGATTATTTCCTCACCTGCAAGGGGAAGGGCCTGATGGAGCGGGAGGAATTTGAGATGCCCCTGAGCGAAGAGGCCTACCGGCATCTCTTCGCCAAGGCCGACGGGGTGCGCATCGTCAAGGACCGCTACTATCTGCCCTGCGGGGCCTACACCATTGAGCTGGACCGGTTTGCCCCGCCCCTGGCCCCACTGATCCTGGCGGAGGTGGAGTTCCCCACCCGGGAAGAGGCCCTGGCCTTTCAGCCGCCGGAGTGGTTTGGACGGGAGGTCACCGGAGATCCGGCCTACACCAACGCCAACCTGAGCCGCCGGGGCGGACTGGAGATATGATGGAACGCGCGGCGGCGCCCTCCCGGAGAGGGCGCCGCCGCGCGATTTGCTGCCTCAGGGGTGAAAGACATACCGGTCCAGGCGCCGGAACGCCTCCTCCACCCGGGCGCGGGGGAGGGCCAGATTCATGCGGATGTGGCAGGGACCGTGAAACGCCCGGCCGTCCTGCCAGAGTACGCCCACCTCCACGCCGGCGGCCTGGAGCTGGTCGATGGTCCGGCCGTGCTGCGCGCACCACCGGGTGCAGTCCAGAAAGAGCATATAGGTCCCCTGGGGCCGGGAGACCTGGACGCCCGGAATATGCCGGTCGATGTAATCGCAGGCCCAGCGGACGTTTTCGGTGAGGGCCTGCCGCAGCTCGTCCAGCCAGACCTGCCCCTCCTGCTGGTAGGCCCCGATGAGGGCGTGCATGGAGAGCACGTTCATGGAGTTGTAGTGGGACAGCGAGGACTCCTTCTCCACCCGGTCCCGAATCCAGGGGTTGTAGATGATGTGGTAACTGCCCACCAGACCCGCCAGGTTGAACGTCTTGCTGGGGGCGTAGAGGGCGACGGTGCGCTGCCGCGCGTCGTCGCTGACGCTCTGGGTGGGGATGTGGCGGTAACCCTCCAGCGTCAGGTCGGACCAGATCTCGTCCGAGATCACATACACGCCGTACTTGCGGAAGAGCTCCATGGCCTGCTCCAGCTCCCAGCGCTCCCAGACCCGGCCGGTGGGGTTGTGGGGGGAGCAGAAGATGGCGGCGTGGATCTTCTGCGTGCGCAATTTCTCCTCCATATCGGCAAAGTCCATGCGCCAGACGTGGTGCTCGTCCTGCCGGAGGGGACTGTGGACGATGTGATAGCCGTTGTTGGTGAGGCTGTGGGTAAAGCCGATGTATGTGGGGGAGTGGACCAACACCTTGTCCCCCTTGGAGCAGAAGACATTCAGGGCGCTGATCACGCCGCCCAGCACGCCGTTTTCATAGCCGATGTGCTCGGCGTGCAGGCCGGTAACCCCGTTGCGCGCCTCCTGCCAGCGGAGGATGGAGGCATAGTATTCCGGTGAGGGCTGGAAATACCCGAAGGCGGGGTGCTCCATGCGGCGGATGACGGCCTGCTGAATGGTGGGAACCGTGGGGAAATTCATGTCGGCCACCCACATGGGGATGACGGAGAAGCCCTCCCGCACCTTGGCGGCCCGCATCCCGGGAGAGGAGCTGGAGCGCAGCGCGGCCTCCACATCCAGCGCCAGGGCGTCCCGGCCGGTGCGGTCCAGAAGGCTGGTAAAATCGTATTTCATGGCGACCTCCCAAATGAGATAAGACCCCTGCGCGGGGAAACGCGCACAGGGACGGCTGCGGTGATGAGACTATTGTAATGCGCCGGGCACAAAAGCGCAAGCGGGACAGGGGCCGCGGAAAGCGGCCGGGAGGGGAAGAAAACCTTGTCAGAAAGAGTGCGCCGTGGTAGGATAACATTACCTTTCAAAGAGAAACTGGTGGGAAAGGAGGGGCGTTATGCCGGATAACAGAAGGACCCCGCCCCTGCTGGAGGTTGAGGACCTGCGGGTCTCTTTTTTTCACCCGGAGGGAGAGATCAAGGCGGTGGACGGCATCCGCTATACCGTGGAGCGGGGGAGCGTCATGGGCATTGTGGGGGAGTCGGGCAGCGGGAAGAGCGTACAGGCCTACTCCCTGCTGGGACTGGTGCCGCCTCCGGGCCGGGTGCTGGGCGGGCGCATCGCCTTTGAGGGGCGGGATGTGCTCTCCTTCGGCCCGGAGGAGCTGGCCCGCTTCCGGGGCGGAGAGGTGGCCATGGTCTTTCAAAATCCCATGACCTCCCTCAACCCCCTCTACCCCGTGGGCAGCCAGCTGGTGGAGGCCCTGCGGGCCCACGAGACCATCTCCCGCCGGGCCGCCCGGGAGCGGGCCGCGCAGATGCTGGAGCGGGTGGGAATCCAGAACCCGCGCACGCGCATGGACCAGTATCCCCACCAGTTCTCCGGCGGGCAGCGGCAGCGGGTGATGATCGCCATGGCCCTCATCTGCCGGCCCAAGCTGCTCATCGCCGACGAGCCGACCACCGCCCTGGATGTGACCATCCAGGCCCAGATCCTGGAGCTGATGCAGGACCTCCAGCGGGAGACCGGGATGGGCATTCTCTTTATCACCCACAACCTGGGGGTGGTAGCCGGACTGTGCGACCGGGTGTCGGTGATGTATGCGGGCAAAATTGTGGAGCAGGGGGACGTGGAGGACATCTTCTATGCCCCCGCCCATCCATACACCCTGGGACTGCTGCGCTCCATGCCCCGGCTGGACGCGGAGGATCAAGGACGGCTTGTCCCCATTCCGGGCACGCCGGCCGATCCCCTCCACCGGCCGGCGGGGTGTCCCTTCGCCCCCCGGTGTGGGCGGTGCCTGGAGCGCTGCCGGAGAGAGGCGCCCCCCATGGCGGAGCTGGGGGGCGGGCACTGGGCGGCCTGCTGGCTGCCCGCCGGGGAGAGAGGAGGCGGCGGACATGGCTGAAGAGCTGCTGCGGGTGGAGCACCTGTGCAAATCCTTCCCGGTGAAGGGCCGCCGGGGACCCGGCATCCAGGCGGTGCGGGACGTGTCCTTCTCCATCCGGCGGGGAGAGACCCTGGGGCTGGTGGGGGAGTCGGGCTGCGGCAAGACGACCCTGGGCCGCACCCTATTGCGCCTCCACGAGCCCACCAGCGGGCGGATTCTCTACCGGGGAACCACGCTCTTCGCCCGGGATCTGGGGCCCGATGGCCGGCCGGGGCGGACCGAGGCGGTGGACATGCTGCCCTACCGGCGGCAGATGCAGATCATTTTCCAGGACCCCTCTTCCTCCCTGGACCCCCGCATGACGGCGGGAGAGATTATCGGGGAGGCCATTGACATCCACCATCTGGCCCAAAACCGGGCCCAGCGGACACGGCGCATCCGGGAACTGCTGGAGCTGGTGGGTCTGCGGGGAGAGGACGCGGGGCGCTATCCTCATGCCTTCTCCGGCGGGCAGCAGCAGCGGGTGGGCATTGCCCGGGCCCTGGCGGTAGAGCCGGAATTCCTGGTCTGCGACGAGCCCATCTCCGCCCTGGACGTGTCCATCCAGGCCCAGGTGGTCAATCTCCTGGAGGACATGCAGCGGGAGCTGAAACTGACCTATCTCTTCATCGCCCACGACCTGAGCGTGGTGCGCCACATCTCCCAGCGCATTGGGGTGATGTATCTGGGAAGCCTGGTGGAGCTGGCCGGGAGCGGAGAGCTCATCCGCCGTCCGCTCCATCCCTACACCCAGGTGCTCCTCTCCGCCGTCCCCACGCCCGACCCCCGGGCGGGCCGGGGGCGCATCGTGCTCCAGGGGGAGATCCCATCCCCGCTGGAGCCGCCGCCGGGATGCCCCTTCCACCCGCGCTGCCCCCGGGCGGTCCCGGCCTGCGCGAGGCACTACCCGCCCATGCGGGAGATCACTCCCGGGCACTTCGCGGCCTGCCACCGGGCGGAAGAATCGGAATGAGATCTTCGAATATGCAAAAGAAAATGAATATCAGAGAAATCCGAATCCGGGCAGACGGAATGGATTTCCAGGGATCATTGGGGACAATTTTCCGAAGTAGGGGAAATTGACCGGAATGAGGCGGGAAGTTTGTGCAGTTTGACGGCTGAATAAGGATTGCATAGACGGGGAAAGAGGTGTATAATCATACGCAACAACCGGGGAGTCATCCCCATCTTAAGGAGAGAATGAACATGAAATGGAATAAAGTTCTTGCCCTGGCCCTGTCCGGGGTCCTGTCTGTGGGCCTTCTGTCCGCCTGCTCCGGCGGCACCACCAGCCAGCCCTCCACCGCGCCCAGCGCGGCGCAGGAGGACACGGACCCCGCCGCGGAGTCCTCCGCCTCCGGCACCGAGGCCTCCTTCACCACCATTGAGGACGGCAAGCTCATCATGTCCACCAACGCCCAGTTCCCGCCCTACGAGATGGTGGCCGACGGCGAAGGCGTGGAGGGCACCGGCTTTGAGGGCATCGACATTGAGATCGCCCTGGCTCTGGCCGACAAGCTGGGCCTGGAGCTGGTCATCGACGACATGGAGTTTGATTCCGCCCTGCTGGCGGTGCAGAACAACGCCGCCGACATGATGCTGGCGGGCCTGAGCTACTCCGAGGAGCGGGATCAGGTGGTGGACTTCTCCGATCCCTACGCCACCGGCGTGCAGGTGGTCATCGTCAAGGAGGGCTCCGATGTGACCCTGGACAACCTGGGCGACTACATGATCGGCACCCAGCGCGGCACCACCGGTTACCTCTATGCCTCCGACACCCCGGAGAACGGCGGCTATGGCGAGGACCACGTGATCGGCTATGACAACGGCGCCACCGCCGTGCAGGAGCTGATCAACGGCACCATCGACGCCGTCATCATCGACCAGCAGCCCGCCGAGGAGTATGTGGCCGCCAACGCCGACGCCGGTCTGACCATCCTGCCCGGCAACTGGGTGGAGGAGGACTACTGCCTGGCCGTGGACGAGGGCAACACCGCCCTGCTGGACGCGCTGAACGCCGCCCTGAACGAGCTCATTGCCGACGGCACGGTCCAGTCCATCGTCGACAAGTACATCACCGCCGAGTAAACGGCATTTTATTCACAACGATATCCGCAGAAGGAGCGGCCCATGGCCGCTCCTTCTGCCCTGTAACCACCGACCAAGAGAAGGGAGCGTATCATGTTCGCGCAGTTGTATGAGACCTTCAGCGCCCTGGAGGCCCCCGGCTTCTGGCAGAAAACCTATCTTGATTTTTACGGCGCCTGGTTCGAGGCCGACCGCTGGAAGCAGTACTTTCAGGGTCTGGGCACCACCATTGAGGTGACCGTAGTCGCCCTGATCATCGGTGTGATTTTGGGCGTGGTGGTGGCGGTGCTCCGCACCGCCCACGATCAGCAGCGCCCGGGCCGTCACAATCCGGTACTGGGCCTGATTAACGTTATGTGCAAGGTGTATGTCACCGTCATCCGGGGCACCCCCATGATGGTACAGCTGCTGATTATGGGTCTGGTCATTTTTTCCGCCAACCGCAACAAGACGCTGATCGGCGCCCTGTCCCTGGGCATCAACTCGGGGGCCTATGTGGCCGAGATCATCCGGGGCGGCCTT
>DWYC01000063.1 GCA_019118925.1 Candidatus Flavonifractor intestinipullorum
CTGGGAGCGTTCCAAATCCACTTCAGGAGGTTCTATCCGACATGTTTCACGAGCGTCTCTATCAACTCCGCAAATCCAAAGGCATCTCTCAGGAGGAGCTGGCCAACGTGGTGGGCGTCTCCCGCCAGGCCGTGCAAAAATGGGAGTCCGGGGCCTCCCGGCCCGATATGGATAACCTGACCGCCATCGCCGAGTTTTTTCAGGTCAGCCTGGACTACCTGATTCGGGGCGTGGAGCCCGCCGCGCCCCGGGCGTCCTCCGAGGTCCATACCACCATCATCAACCACTACTATCCGGGCTGGTCCTATGAGTACACCAGCCGCCGCACCCTCTGGGGCCTCCCTCTGGTCCACGTCAACCTGGGCCGGGGCTTCCGCCGGGCCAAGGGTATCCTCGCCATCGGCAATGTGGCCACCGGCGTGCTGGCTGTGGGGGGCGTGGCTCTGGGGCCCTTCTCGGTGGGCTGCGTGTCCATCGGGCTGCTGGCCCTGGGTGCGGCCTGCCTGGGTCTGATTGCAGCCGGAGCGGCAGCCGTGGGCGTGCTGGCCCTGGGTGCGCTCTCCATGGGCGTACTGGCCCTGGGCGCGGTGGCGAAAGGCATGTTCGCCGTGGGTACGGTGGCTGTCGGCAGCCAGGTGGCCATCGGTACCGTGGCCTCCGCTCCTCTGGCCATCGGAGACGAGGTGGAGGGCGCGGTGCAGCTTCTTCTCTCCGACCCTGCCCTCACCCGCTCGGCTGTCCGTGCCGCATTGGAGCAGTCGCTCTCCGGCGCGCCCCGGTTTCTCATCGACCTGCTCACCTTCCTGGCCGCCCATGTCCACCCCACGCCGCTGCCCTGAGAAAAATCGGCGCCCCACCCCCCTGATAATATAAGGAGAGTGGGGCGCCTTCATTCGGCCGCAGGGACGGGCCGCCGCTCCCGCCGCAGGAACCACAGACTCAGCAGGGCGGTGGCCATCTGCGAGAGGGGGACCGCCCACCAGGTCCCCAGCACTCCTCCCAGCGCTGCGGGCAGAATCAGAAGCAATACCGCCAAAAAGAGGGGTTCTCCATAGATCAGCGCGTAGGCCCGGCGGTTCTGATTGGTGGCGTAAAGGTAGGCCGTCGTCACTCGGGAGAGCGCCAGGAAGAGATAGCCGCTCAGGAAAATGGGCAGCACCCGGGCGGCCTCCTCCGCCACCGCCGGCGAGGCCCCGAACAGCAGGGCCGTCTGGCCCCGCAGCAGATAGAGCAGCACCATACACATCCCGCCCAGCACCAGCGCACAGAGATGGGCCAGCTCCCGCACCCTCCGCGCCTTCTCTTTCTCTCCCCGGCCGTAGGAGAGGCTGAGCAGAGGCTGACAGCCGTCGCTGACCCCCTGGAGCAGCAGAAGAATCACCGAGGAGAGATAGCTGATGGGCGCGTAGACCATCACCGCGAACGCGCCGCCAAAGACAGCGGCGCTCTTGTTGACTAAAATCAGGGTAATATTGGGGGAGAAGGTCAGACCGAAGGGAGAAAGCCCCACCAGGAGCACCCGCCCCATCATCCGAAGGGCCTCCGGTCCCCGCGGAAATGCGGGCCGGGCCCGCCGGCGTACCAGCGCCCCCAGACACACGAGGAAGGTCATGGCCTGGCCGATCACGGTGGCCGCCGCCGCCCCCGTCATGCCCCAGGGCAGCACCCATACAAAGAGATAGTCCAGCACGACGTTGGTCACAAATCCGGTTATCATCGAGGCCATCGCCGCCACAGTCCCTCCCATGTTCCGCAAAAAGGGCACCAGGCCGGTGGCTAAAATCTGAAAGAGCGCCCCCAGAGCGATGCAGCGGATATACTCCCAGCCCAGGTCCAGGATGGCCCCTTCCGCGCCGAAGAGACCCAGCAGCGGGAGGGCCTTCCAGAGATAGAGCCCGGTGAGCAGCGCGCTGGAGAGCAGCAGCAGGACAACCGATACGCCGAAATACCGGCGGCTCCCCTCCTCATCGCCGCCGCCCCGGCGGATGGCGTAGGAAATGGCCCCGCCCAGGCCCACGCCGGTACCCACCGACTGCAAAAAGGCGGTGAGGGGATAGGCCACATTGATGGCGGCCAGGGCCTCGTCCCCCAGGGCGTTGCCCACAAAAAAGCCGTCCGTAATCGCATACACCCCCGAGAGGGCGAAGGCCAGTACGGAGGGCGCCACATAGCGCGCAAATTCCCGATAGAAGCTCATGAAACACCTCATCCTCAAATTCTCGGTAAAACTCCGAAAAAGGCCGCCGGACCGGAGTCCGGCGGCCTTCTCCAATCTGTTTTTTTACTTCTCCTCCAGAGGGAGGGGGTCCGGCATCCGGGGACCCATGGCCTCCTCGCAGCGCTGGAGCAGGGCTTTCAAATCCCCGTCCCGCTGGTCGAACTGCGTGAGAATCTGCGCCATGCTCCGGCGGACCCGCTCCAGCTCCCCGCTGGCGTGGGAGATGGTGGCCGCGATGTCCGTGCGCATCTGATCGTAGTCGGCCTGGACTTTGACCGCCCACTGTTCTACCTCCTGTTTGGCCTTGTCCACCTGGATCTGGGCGGCGTCCTCCACCGCCTGGGCCCGGCAGTGGGCCTCCAGCTCGATGCCGGCGGTGCGGTCCTTGATGCGCTCGTAGGCTGCGGCCGCCCGCTGGGCCTTTTCCAGGTCCCGGCGCAGCCCGTCCCGCTCCTCCGCCAGAGCGGCGGCGGCGGATTCCTGCTCGGCCCGGCGGGCCTCGGCCTCCTCCCGGGCAGTTCGGAGGCTCTCCAGCTCGGTTCGGAGTTCCTCCAGCTCCCCGGTAAGCTTCTGGACCTGCGCGGAGAGCTCCACATTGCGCCCTTCGGCCTCCTCCACCCGGCTGCGGAATTTGTCCCGCTCCTCCCCGGTCTGGGACAATTCCTTCTCCAACCGCTCTACCCTGGTCTGGTGCTCCTGATTGGCCCGGGCGATGTAGTCCAGGACGTCCTGCTTGCTGAATCCGCCAATGGCGGCGGTTCGGAACTGATATTCCTCGTGATCCACGGTGTGCACGCTCCTTCTCGGCGCTGAGTTTCCTTTTTCTAAGCCCGGACGCGGCGCGCCGGCCTCTGCACTGGGTATTGTACCATGGTTCGCCCAAAAAGACAACGGCAGAGCGAAAGCGATCTTTTTCCCGGGAACGCTCCGGTTCCATTTGACGCTGGGTAGCGCAGATGATATAATAACCTGATTGTATTTTTCAGAGAACTGTGAGGTCACGCCATGTGGATTTCCACCCATTGGAAGGATTACGAACTCATTGACTGTTCCCGGGGGGAGAAGCTGGAGCGCTGGGGCCGGCAGGTACTGGTCCGGCCCGATCCCCAGGCCATCTGGAACACCCCCCGCACCCATCCGGGCTGGAAGCGGCCCGACGGGCGCTATGCCCGCTCCTCCAGCGGCGGCGGAGCCTGGGAGAAAAAGGATCTGCCCGAGCGCTGGACGGTCCAGTATCGGGACCTGACCTTCCACATCAAGCCCATGAACTTCAAGCACACCGGCCTCTTTCCCGAGCAGGCTGCCAACTGGGACTGGGCCCGGGAGCAGATCCGGCGCGCCGGGCGGCCGGTGAACGTGCTCAATCTCTTCGCCTACACCGGCGGGGCCACCGTGGCCTGCGCCGCCGCGGGGGCCAGCGTGTGCCATGTGGACGCGGCGAAGGGCATGGTCTCCTGGGCCCGGGAAAACGCCCGAAGCTCCGGCCTGGAGGAGGCCCCCATCCGCTGGATCGTGGACGACTGCACCAAGTTTGTGGAGCGGGAGATCCGCCGGGGCCGCCGCTATGACGCCGTCATTATGGACCCCCCCTCCTACGGCCGGGGCCCCACCGGCGAGGTCTGGCGGCTGGAGGACAACCTCTACCCCTTTGTGGAACTGGTCAGCCGGGTGCTCTCCGAGCGGCCGGTGTTTGTGCTGCTCAACTCCTACACCACGGGCCTGGCCCCCTCGGTGCTGACCTATATTATGGAGACGCTCCTCTCTTCCCGTTTCGGCGGCCACACGGAGAGCCAGGAGCTGGGCCTCCCTGTGACCCAGAGCGGCCTGATCCTCCCCTGCGGCGCCACCGGACGGTGGACCGCCGGACAGTAACCCCTCCCACTGGAAAGGAGCACCAAAATGGAGCGCGCCATCATCCAAACCAACGACCTCCGCTTCTCCTACACCACCGCCGCCGGGGCGGCCCCCTCGGTTTTGGACGGGGTGGACCTGGAGATTGAGGAGGGCTCCTTTGTAGCCGTGCTGGGCCACAACGGCAGCGGAAAGTCTACCCTGGCCAAGCATATGAACGCCATCCTCCTGCCCACCGGCGGGGCCGTCTATGTGGACGGCATGGACACCGCCGACGACGAGAAGCTTCTGGACATCCGGCGGACGGTGGGCATGGTCTTTCAGAACCCGGACAACCAGATCGTGGCCAACGTGGTGGAGGAGGACGTGGCCTTCGCCCCGGAAAACCTGGGGGTTCCCCCCAGGGAAATCCGCCGGAGGGTGGACGAGGCCCTCAAGGCCGTGGGTATGTACGAGTACCGGGAACACGCCCCCCATCTCCTCTCCGGCGGGCAGAAACAGCGGGTGGCCATCGCCGGCGTCATCGCCATGCAGCCCCGGTGCATCGTTCTGGACGAGCCCACCGCCATGCTGGACCCGGTGGGCCGGCGGGAGGTCATCGACACCGTCAAAAAGCTCAACCGCGCCAGCGGCGTGACGGTGGTCCTCATCACCCACCATATGGATGAGGCCGCCCAGGCCGACCGGCTCATCGTCATGTCCAATGGCAAAATTGTCGCCGACGGCGCCCCGAACGCGGTCTTTTCCGACGTGGAGGGCCTCAAGGCCGTGGGCCTCACCGTCCCGGAGACGGTGGAGCTGTGCTGGCAGCTGCGCCAGGACGGGCTGGACCTCCCTCTGGACGCCCTGAGCGACGAGGCATGCGCCCAGGCTCTGTTCCAGCTGCTGCAATAAGCGGAAAATTTTCCTCCCCGGGCGCGACCGCCGCCGGGCGGCGTGCACCACTCTCGCAAAGGAATGAAGTCATTTGGAACCCATCCTTGAAACCAAACAGCTCTCCCACGTCTACTCCACCGGAACCCCTTTTGAGCGGGCCGCCCTGGTGGATGTGGACTTCACCGCCTACCGGGGGGAATACCTGGGCATCATCGGCCACACCGGCTCGGGCAAGTCCACCCTGATTCAGCACCTCAACGGCCTGCTTCAGCCCACCAGCGGACAGGTCTTTCTCGAGGGGAAGGACATCTGGGAGAGCAAGGAGCGCACCCGCCAGACCCGCTTCCAGGTGGGTCTGGTCTTCCAGTACCCCGAGTACCAGCTCTTTGAGGAGACGGTCTATAAGGACATCTCCTTCGGGCCCAAAAATATGGGCCTGGACGAGGGCGAGGTGGACCGCCGGGTCCGGGAGGCCGCCCATTTCGTGGGCCTCACCGACGAGCAGCTCCAGGGCTCGCCCTTCGAGCTCTCCGGCGGACAGAAGCGCCGGGTGGCCATCGCCGGCGTCATCGCCATGGAGCCCCAGGTCCTCATTCTGGACGAGCCCACCGCCGGGCTGGACCCGGTGGGCGTGGAGCAGATTTTGGGCAACATCCGCGACTACCACGACGCCCACAACGCCACCATCATCCTGGTCTCCCACTCCATGGAGGAGGTGGCCCGCACCGTGGACCGCCTGGTGGTGGTCAACGACGGGCGCATTCCCTTCGCCGGAGCGCCCCGGGAGGTCTTTCGCCACGGGGAGGAGCTGGAGCGGATGGGTCTGGGCGTGCCCCAGATGACCCGGGTTTTTCACCGCCTGCGCGCCATGGGATTGGACATCGACCCCTCGGTCTACACCATCGCCCAGGCCCGGCAGGCTGTGCTGGACTATCTGGCCCGAAAGGGGGCGCGGTAATATGGCGCTGAAAGACATCACCCTGGGGCAGTATTTCCCGGGACACACCATCTTCCACCGCATGGACCCCCGGACCAAAATCCTGCTCACCGTGGGCTATATCGCCGCTCTCTTCCTGTGCACCAATGTACCGGCCTATCTTCTGGCCATCGCGGTACTGGCCGGAGCGGTGGCCGTGTCCAAGGTGGGCGTGAAGGCCATCGTCCGGGGGATGCGCCCGGTGCTGGTCATCGTGATCATCACCGGCGTGCTCAACCTCTTCTACACCCCCGGACAGGAGATCTGGCGCCTGGGCTTCCTGCGCATCACCGTGGAGGGCATCTGGTCGGCCGTGTTTATGATCCTGCGGATCATGCTCCTGATCACCTGCACCTTCCTGCTCACCTACACCACCTCTCCCATCCTGCTCACCGACGGACTGGAAAAGCTCCTGAGTCCCCTGAAAGCCCTCCATGTCCCCGTCCATGAGCTGGCCATGATGATGTCCATCGCCCTGCGCTTCATCCCCACCCTCATTGAGGAGACCGACAAGATCATGTCGGCCCAGAAGGCCCGGGGCGCCGATTTTGAGAGCGGCAACCTTGTCCAGCGGGCCCGGGCCCTGGTGCCCCTGCTGGTGCCCCTGTTCATCTCCGCCTTCCGCCGGGCCGACGAGCTGGCGGTGGCGATGGAGTGCCGCTGCTACCACGGCGGCGAGGGGCGCACCCGCCTGCGTCAGCTTCGCTTCCAGTCCTTTGATTGGATCGCGCTGGTTCTGGCGGTCCTTCTGATCGCGGCGGTGGTGCTGTTGGGCCGTCTTCCCCTTTTCCCTTAAAATTTTTAAAGGAATTTTAACCCTAATTTTCCCATTCTATGTTATAATCATCTCCGCGGAGTCCGTTGTGCTTTCGCGGTATGCCGGTGGAGGTCGCCGATTTCATGAGAAATATCGCACTGCAATTGATGTATGTCGGCACCGCCTATCACGGCTGGCAGGTGCAGAAAAACGCCGTTACCGTGGCCGGAACCCTGGAAAAAGCCCTCTCTTCGGTGACCGGGCACCCGGTCAAGTGCACCGGCGCCGGGCGCACCGACGCCGGCGTCCACGCCCAGGTCTATGTGGCCAATTTCCGCACCGAGTGCCGCATCCCCTGCGACCGCTTTCCCCTGGCCGTCAACACCCGCCTGCCCGACGACATCGTGGTGGTGCGGGCCTGGGAGATGCCCGAGTCCTTCAACGCCATCGGCTCGTGCATCAAAAAGGAGTACACCTACCGCATCTACAACTCCCGCATCCGCAACGCCTTTTTTGTGGACCGGGCCTGGTTCTACCCCCGGCCGCTGGATGAGGCCGTCATGCAGCGGGCCGCCGGGCACTTTGTAGGCACCCACGACTTTGCCGCCGTACAGTCGGTGGGCACCGAGGTACAGTCCACCGTTCGCACCGTTCACTACTTCACCATCGCCCGCACCGGCGACCTCATCACCTGCAAGGTGTGCGCCAACGGCTTTCTCTACAACATGGTGCGGGCCATGGTGGGCACCTGCGTTTACGCCGCCGAGGGAAAGTTTTCGCCCGACGCCGTGCCCGATATTCTGGCGCGGCGCAACCGCACCGACGCCGGGCCCACCGTGCCCGCCGGAGGGCTGTATATGACCCGCCTGTGGTACGACACCTCCCCGCTGGAGGAGGTCGTCCCCTTCCTGGAGCACCCCTCTTTCCCCGGCTGACAGGAGGCGTATCATGGAATTGCTCAAACCCAAGGCCCCGCCCCCGAAAAAACGCCCCAGTCTGCTGGTGCGTTTTCTGGCTTTCCTGACCACCCTGGCTCTCGTGGCCGGGGCGGTATTTCTGGTGGCCCATCGGGACGTGTGGAATTTGGACAGCCTCTGGCGGTGGATCCGCTATCTAGGGGTCGAGCGCAGCGACACCGGGCAGGCCGACTCCTTCCCCTATGAGGGGGGGAGCACCAACCGCTTCGCCCTGCTGGACGGAGAGCTGCTGGTGTGCTCGCCCACCACCATCCGCCTCTACTCGGGCAGCGGGGCCGTCTCGCTGGAAAAGGCCGTCTCCATGGAGCAGCCTGTGGTGGACGTCAACGCCGGTTCGGCCCTGGTCTACGACGCGGGAGGGCGGGAACTGTTGGTCGTTTCCGGCGCGCAGGAGGTCTTTTCCCTCACCCTGGAAGAGGAGGAGTCCTTCCTCTCCGCCCGGCTCAGCGCCGGCGGCTATCTGGCCGTCACCGCCCAGACCAGCGGCTATAAGGGCGTGGTCACCGTCTACGACCCCAGCTTTCAGGCGGTGCTGCGGATCAATCTCTCCAGCCGCTTCATCACCGACGCGGCGGTCTCCCCCGACGGCTCTACCGTGGCCCTGCTCAGTCTGGGCCTGAGTGGCAGCAGCTTCGACACCCATTTGGAGTTTTACCGTCTCTCCCGGAGCGAGGAGGATGTGGAACCCGACCTCACCTGCTCCTTAGGGAACGACGTAATTTTGGATATGGACTGGAAAAGCGACGGAATCTGGCTTGTGGGCGAGAGCGCCCTGTCCATCTACGCCGCCGACGGCGCCCTCTCCGGCCGGTACGACTACGGCGGGCAGTATTTGAAGAACTATTCTCTGGATGGATCGGGCTATGCGGTCCTCCTGCTGGGCAAATACCGGGCGGGCAGCGGGACTACGCTCCTGGCGGTGGACGCCGCGGGGAGCGCCGCAGCCTCCCTCTCCTTTGACGAGCAGGTTCTCTCCCTCTCGGCGGCGGGAAACTATGTGGCTGTGCTCACAGCCGGAAATCTGCAGATCTATTCCCAGGAGCTCAACCTCTACCGCACCCTGGAGACCACCCAGGGCGCCCGGCTGGTGCTCCAGCGCGCCGACGGCAGCACTATGCTCATCAACGCCGACACCGCCCATCTCTATGTCCCCAACTGATTGAAAACGGAGGTCTCTCTATGCCCTATATCCTGGATCTCATTGTCATTGCCGTGGTGGCCCTGTTCGTCTGGCGGGGGGCGGCCCGGGGACTGGTCCTCTCCCTGTGCGGACTGATGGCCTTTGTGGTGGCCTTCGCCGGGGCCGGGCTGGCCGCTCAGACGCTCTCCCCCGCCGTGGCGGACGCCCTAGAGCCCCGCTTCGCCGCCGTCATTGAGGAACAGCTGGACGCCCAGATTCAGCAGCTTCCCGAGGGGGTAGACCCCTCCGGGGACTCCCCTCTCTCCGGTGTGCTGGAAATTCTGGAGAATCTGGGCCTCTATGACACGGTGGCCGGCGCGGTGGAGGACGCGGTGCAGGGCGGCATGACCAGCGCCGCCGCCGACACGGCCGCCGCGGTGGCGGCCTCCGTGGCCCAGTCGGTGGCCTACCGGGTGATCTTTGCCGTGGCCTTTGCCCTGCTGCTGGCCGCCTGGGGGGTGCTCAGCCGCACCCTCAATCTGATGGCCCGCCTGCCGGTGCTCCATTTTCTCAATAAAACCGGCGGCGCTCTCATCGGTGTGATCCAGGCGTTCGTCATCCTCTCGGTGGCGGTGTGGCTGCTCCAGGTGCTGGGCCACGCCATTCCGCAGGAGACCGTACAGCAAACCTGGCTGCTCAAGCATTTCCTTAACGCTCCCGCTCTGCTGGCGGGCCTGGCCGCCTAAGCGCGCGCGTCCATTTTGAATTCGCAGCTCTCTGCGAGGTGATACCATGAATTTACCCAATTTTCTCTCCCTGCTCCGCCTGTGCATGGTCCCTGTCTTTGCCGTTGTCTTTTTCTCCGACGCTCCGGGCGCCCACTACTGGGCGGCCGGGGTGTACGCCCTGGCCTTCTTCACCGACATCGCCGACGGCTGGATCGCACGGCATTTCAACCAGATCACCCGGCTGGGCCGGGTGCTGGACCCCCTGGCCGACAAGCTGATGACCTTTACCGTCATCATCTGCATTACCGCCGACGGCATCATTCCCGTGTGGGCGGTGGTCATTTTCTTCCTGAAGGAGGCCGCCATGGGCATCGGCGCCCTGTCCATGTACCGGAAGGTGGACGATGTAATCCCCTCCAACTGGCTGGGCAAGACCTCCACCGGCGTGTTCTTCATTGTCTGCGCCGCCCTGGTCCTCTTCCCCGAAATCCCCAAGCACTGGGCCACCGGCCTGATCTCCTTTGCGCTGGTCCTCACTGTGGCCGCCTTTGTCAGCTACCTGTGGCAGTACCTGAATGTCACCGGCCGCCGGAAAAAGCGCTGATCTGCCGGAGAATTTTCGAACATTCATACCCAGTTCACAATTACAGGCTATACTCCTGTTTTCAGAAAGAGTATCCCATGCGCGGACGGCCTTTCCAGGTCCCGCGCCGCAAAGGAGTGAATCTGACATGCAACCGACACTCTGTTCCAGGTGTCATAAAAATATTGCCGTTGTCTTTATCCAGAAAATGGAGAACGGCGCGGCCAAGACCGAGGGTCTCTGTCTCAAATGCGCCAAAGAGCTGGGCATCCAGCCTCTTCAGGAGATGATGCAGAAAATGGGCATCACCGACGAGGATCTGGAGGGACTCTCCAGCGAGATGATGAACGCAATGGGCACTCCGGAGAGTATGGAGGGCCTTATCCCCTCCGACCCGGAAGAGGGGGACGAGGAGGACGGCAAGACCGCCACCTTCCCCTTCCTCAATAAGCTCTTCGGGGCCCAGAACAGCGGCGAAGCCCCCTCCGGGGGCGACGCGCCCCCCCGTCAGAATCGGGAAGAGAAGAATTCCAAGGGCGAACGCCCTCCCAAGCGCAAATTTTTGGAGAATTACTGCATCTCCCTCACCCAGAAGGCCGCCGAAGGCAAGCTGGACAACATCATCGGCCGGGAGGAGGAGATCCAGCGCACCATTCAGATCCTCAACCGGCGGCAGAAGAACAACCCCTGCCTGATCGGTGAGCCCGGCGTGGGCAAGACCGCCATTGCCGAGGGCCTGGCCCAGCGCATCTACAACAAGCAGGTGCCCTATAAGCTCCAGGACAAGGAGGTCTACCTGCTGGACCTGACCGCCCTGGTGGCGGGCACCCAGTTCCGCGGCCAGTTTGAGAGCCGTATGAAGGGCCTCATTGAGGAGATCAAGAAGCTGGGCAACATCATCCTGGTCATCGACGAGGTCCACAACATTGTGGGCGCCGGCGATGCCGAGGGCTCCATGAACGCCGCCAACATCCTCAAACCCGCCCTTTCCCGGGGGGAGATCCAGGTCATCGGCGCCACCACCCTCACCGAGTACCGCAAGCACATCGAGAAGGATACCGCGCTGGAGCGGCGCTTTCAGCCCGTTATCGTGGAGGAGCCCTCCATCGAGGATGCGGTCAAGGTCATCCAGGGCGTGGCCCCCTACTATGAGAAGTACCACTTCGTCTCCATCTCCCCCGAGATGTGCCGTCTGGCCGTGACGATGAGCGAGCGCTACATCACCGACCGCTTCCTCCCCGACAAGGCCATCGACCTCATTGACGAGGCCTGCTCCGATGTGAACCTCCATAACACCGCCCTGGCCCGGGAGGCCCAGGTGAAAAAGGAGCTGGAGGACCTGGCCAAAGAGCGGGACCGGATGGTCAGCGAGGCCAACGACCGGGAGTACAAGCGCCAGAGCAGCCTGAAAGTCAACGAGCAGAAACAGGCCGACCTCCGCCGCCAGCTGGGCAAGCTCAACGAGGAGCACGACGCCCTCGCCGCCGCCGGAGATCAGGAGGCCGGCCTCCGGGACAATGAGCGGGAGGCCGCCAAGCTTCAGAAGGAGCTCTCCGTCCTCAATCGGGAGCGGGTCTCCCTGGCCACCGAGAGCGACGGCAATCAGTACGAGCGCCTGGCCGAGATGAAGAGCCGCCAGCTCCAGCTGGAAGAGGAGCTGCACAAGCTGGAACTCCAGAGCGCCCCGCCCCTCACCGCCGAGCACCTGGCCCGGGTCATTGAGCTGTGGACCAAAATCCCCGCCAGCTCCATCCAGGAGGCCGAGTACGAGCGCCTGGCCAAGCTGGAGGACCGGCTCAAGGAGCATCTGGTGGGGCAGGATGAGGCCGTCCACGCCGTGGCCTCCGCCGTGCGCCGGGGCCGGGTGGGCATCGCCTCCAAGCGCAAGCCCGTCTCCTTCATCTTCGTGGGCTCCACCGGCGTGGGCA
>DWYC01000064.1 GCA_019118925.1 Candidatus Flavonifractor intestinipullorum
AGCGGCACCAGCGCCACCACCTTCGCCCCCAGTACGCAGCTCAGCCGGGCCATGATGGTTCAGATCCTCTACAATCTGGAGGACCGGCCTGCCGCAGCGGAGAGCGCCGCCTTCACCGACGTGGCGGCGGATGCCTGGTACGCCGACGCGGTGAACTGGGCCGCCGGCGAGGGGATCGTCAGCGGCTACGGCAACGGCCGCTTCGGCCCCGACGACCTCATCACCCGGGAGCAGATGGCGAATATGCTCTACTACTACGCCCAGTATAAGGGCTATGACGTGAGCGCCGGCGGAGAGCTGAGCAGCTTTACGGACGGCGCGTCCACCTCCGGCTGGGCGGCGGAAGCGGTCCAGTGGGCGGTCGGCAGCGGCCTGCTCTCCGGCAAGGGCGGCGGCGTGCTGGATCCCCAGGGGACCGCGACCCGGGCCGAGGCAGCTTCCATCTTTATGCGTTTTGCCTGGACGGTCATGGAGTAAACATGGACTGCGCCGGTAAACAGACTGCGGGCCCGGAATGAAAGGGCCTGCATTGGAACGGATGATTTGCGCAAAAATCACAGACAAATTGGGGTGAGACTGCATACAATTCAGACTATAAAGAGAAAAATACCAGAAAACAAAGTCTTTAGTTGTATTTTTGGTATTTTTATGGTATTGTAAAAAATAACAGGAGGGAGGGGTACAGCGTGGAACAAACCGGCGGAACCTTATCCACGATGGAAATGCGTAAAAAGAATCGGAATCGGGTCTACCACCTCCTCGTCACACAGCCGCAGCCCAGAACGCGGCAGGAGCTGGCGAAGGAATTGGGGATGAGCTTACCCACCCTCACGCAGAATATCAAAGAACTTTCGGAGATGGGTTTAATTGCGGCCACCGGGACCACCGATTCCACCGGGGGACGGCGTCCCCGGCTGATCAGCGCCGTACCAGACGCGCGATTTGCCGTGGGAGTGGAACTCACCCGGAGGCATATCCGGCTGATTGCGGTGGACTTGCTGCGCAATGAACTGGCCTATCGCAAATATAAACGCCTTTTTGAGAATTCAGAGGCCTATGGGCGGGACCTGGCGGAATATCTGGAAGAGTTTTTGACGGAGCACAACCTGGACCGGGAGCGGCTGCTCGGGGTCGGAATCGCGCTGCCCGGCATCATCAGTCCGGAGCGCAATACGATTAAATACGCCACGACGCTGGGAATTCTCAGCGACACGCCCGAGCATATCACAGGAGACATCCCCTATCCCCATACGGTGGATAACGACGCCACCTGCGGCGGGCTGGGGGAGTGGGATCAGGACGATCAGGAAAATATGGCCTATCTGTCTCTGGGTTACGGCGTGGGCGGAGCGATCCTGATGCAGCACTGTCTGTATGAGGGAACGGAACGCCGGGCGGCGGAATTCGGACACATGTGCATTCACCCCGGGGGAAAGCAGTGTACCTGCGGGAAACAGGGATGCCTGGAGGCCTACTGCTCTTCGGCCTGCCTCTCCGAGGAGCTGGGAATCAGCGTGGAGGAATTTTTCTGGCGGCTGGAACAGGGGAACCCCAGTTGCCGGGCGCGCTGGGAGGAGTATCTGGACGACCTGGCCCTGGCGGTGAGCAACATCCATCTGATGCTGGACTGCAAGGTTGTGGTGGGCGGACCGGTATCCCAGTATCTGCCCATCTATGAACAGACGCTGAGCGAGCGTCTGCGGAAACTGACGCCGGTCCAGAATGAAAAATCCTACCTGGCGTTTGCGAGCAAGCAGAGCAGAACCAACAGTTTCGGGGCGGCGATCCGCTATATTCGCCAGTTTATCGAACAAATTTGAACCATGCGAGCAAGCCGGCCGGCGCCTTTCAAGGCGCCGGCCGGCTTTGTGCTGCTCCGATGGAGTTTACACGGAATTGACGAAACCTTGATAGATAAGCCGACGAACCCTCCGCTATACTGTCAATGGCCAATCACAGGAATGTGCATAAGGAGTGAGCGTAGGGGATGAAATGGACACCGATCAATCACTGCGGCAGAAGGTGTGTTGCAGCCGCACTGACCGGCGCGATGCTGTTCAGCCTGATCCCGGCGGCGGCCGCCGAGAGTTATGAGGGCGCAGCGCCCGCGGCCGGGCGGTCCTCCGCGGAGTATGTAACCGCCGACTGGAAGTTCGGCCGGGCGTATACCAGCGGCAGCATCGCCGGAGGCGACCTGATCATCGAGGACCAGAGCGGCAACGAAAACGACCTGAAAATGCAGACGTACGGGGAGGGGGACTGGAGCGAATACCTCTCGTTCTCCGAGGAGAGCATGACCGGCCGGGACGGCAGCATGGTCTTTGACGGCGACACCGGGACCAAGACAGGTGCCGACTTTATCACCGTGGACGGCGCGCCCATCAACGGCGAGACGTTTGAGACGGGCTATACCATCGAGGTCCTCTATTACTTCCCCGAGGACTGGACCGCCGCCGACGCTTGGATGGGCATCCTGGCCCGGCAGACGGACGATCCGGCCTCGTTTGAGGGGATGGACGAGCCCGAGTTGGGCACCATGTCCATGGCCGTCTCCAACTGTAAGGAAATCCAGTTTTCCACCGCGCCGGCGGACCAGGGGCACACCATGAGCTCCGCCGCCTGGTCGGTAACCATGGACGAAGGGGGCGTGTGGTACCACATCGCCGTGGTCTCCGACGGCCATGAGATCTCCACCTACGTCAACGGCTGCGAGGCCTTCCGGGACTATGCTTCCGACGAGATGGCGGGCATGTACGCCGACCCGGAGGACGGCCGCTTCCGCGTGGGCTCCTCCTGGTGGAACGGCCTGGACAAGTTCCTCCAGGGCAGCCTTCAGGAGATCCGCATCTCCAGCCGGGCCCTGGACAAGGCCGACTGGCTGATTCCCAACCCGGAAGATTATCTGGGCGAGTTCGGCCGCAACGACACCTATCAGCTCCGGAACGAGGACAACTACAACTACACCAATCTCTCCTTCTACGCCAATCCCATCTGGGTCAGCGTGGGCGAAGGGGGGACGGAGGACGGCTTTGCCGCCGAGAGCCTGACCCTCCAGCCGGGCGAGACGGAGGCCTCGGTCAACCTGAACTGGTATGCCCCTGCGGGTACCGTCAGTGCCCAAGTGAAGTTCGGTGAGCAGGTAGTGGACGCCGCCGTGAGCGAACTGACTGCACCCACTAAGGTGGATACCGCCAAGTACACCGACACCGGCAAGATGGCCTGCAAGGCCACCGTGTCCGGCCTGACCCCCGAGACCACTTACCAGTATCAGATTTCCAACGACGGCGGCGCCACCTGGTCCAAGGTCTACACCTACACCACCGCCGCCGAGGACTCCTTTACCTTTGCCTTCACCAGCGATCCCCAGATCAAGGAGGACCAGTCCACCAACAGCGGCGGCTGGAATCCCGCCGACGGGACCAACCAGACCGGCTGGGCCGTCATGATGGAGACCGTGGCCGAGGCCGGGGCCAGCCTGATGGTCTCCGCCGGCGACCAGGTGGAGGACCAGAGCTGGGGCAAGAGCAGCGAGTACGCCGCCTTCTTCGCCCCGGAGGAGATGACCTCCATGCTGTACGCCCCCGCCGTGGGCAACCACGACCGGCACTACATGTTTGCCGACCACTTCAATCTGCCCAACGAAATGGATGTGGCCGGGGACGGCCAGCCCGGAACGCCCAGCCTCCTGGAGCAGATCAAGACCACCTTCCGGGGCCAGAACAACGGCACCAGCCAGAGCCATGGAAATTACATTCAGGCCACCGCCGACGAGATCGCCAATCACAGCGAGAGCAACGGCGTGACCCCCAACGCCCAGGGCTTCTACGACTTTACCGAGCGGCGGGCGATGGAGACCCGGGGCAACTACTACTACCTCTTCAACAACGTCCTCTTCGTCACCCTGAACACCGGCGCCTACCCCGGCGGCAACGACGAGGAGAACGCCGGAAACGCGGACGTACCCAGCGCCGGGAAGGACAACGCCGAGGCCGAGGCCATGGTGGAGAACTTCCGCCGGACCCTGGAGGCCGCTGTGGAGGAGTACGCCGGGCAGTACGACTGGCTCATCGTCACCCACCACAAGTCCACCCAGACCGTGGCCAAGCACGCCGCCGACTCCGACATTGAGAACTATGTGGACGCGGGATTCGAGAGCCTGATGGACGAGTTCGACGTGGACTTCGTCCTAGGCGGCCACGACCATGTCTACTCCCGCAGCTATGTGCTCAAGGACGGGGCGCGCAACGCCGAGGCCCTGGATACCTTCCACGACCCCGACGGCACCATCTACCTCACGGGCAACTGCGCCAGCGACATGCAGTATTACACCCCCTTCGAATCCCTGGACAAGACCAACAACGCCGACTATCCCATCCTGGCCAACGGCGAGACCGGCTCCCAGGCCTATCTGGCGGGCAACCTGCCCTACGGCAACCAAGAGTACAACCAGGAGTACAGCCCCAGCTATGCCCTCTTTGATGTGGATGGAAACACCATCTCGGTGGATGTGTACAACCTCTCCGGGGACAGCGTGAACCCCGAGTCCAAGCGCATCGACCACTTCACCGTCACCAAGAACACCGACGGCGGGGATCAGGCGCAGGGCTTCGCCAACGGCGGGAGCACCCTGGATCTGACCCAGACCGGCCGCTATGAGGCCGGCGAGACCAACGTGGACGGCGGCGTGATGGAGATCGTCTCCTACAATGCCCGGACCGGCTGGGCCTATGCCGTCAACGGCCAGTCCGGCTACCTCACCGCGATTGCGCTCAAGACCCTGGAGGAAAAGGACTCCGTGGATCTGCTGGACGGCAACGACATCGACGTCAAGGCGCTGGTGGAGGCCGCAGACGCCTCCTTCCAGTACGGCGACATGACCTCCGTGGCCGTCTCCCCCGACGGGAGTACCCTGGCGGCGGCCCTTCAGGCGGAGGGTTACGCCGACGCCGGCCGGGTGGCCCTGTTTGCCTGCAATCCCGACGGCTCCCTGACCCTTCAGAAACTGGTCCCGGTGGGTGTACAGCCCGACATGGTGACCTTTGCAGATAACCATACCGTCCTCACCGCCGACGAGGGCGAGCCCAGAGAGGGCTACGGTGAAGGCATTACCGACCCCAAGGGCTCGGTGAGCATCGTGGACACGGACGCCGGCACCGCCAGTGTGGTGACCTTCGATTCCTTTGACTCCCAGCGGGACAGCCTGGCTGTGGCGGGCGTGGTTCTGAAGAAGAACACCGCTCCTTCGGTGGACTTTGAGCCCGAGTACCTTGCGCTCTCCGGCGGCAGAGCCTATGTGACGCTCCAGGAGGCCAACGCCATCGCGGTGCTGGACCTGAGCGCCAAGGCCTTTACCGGCGTCTACTCCGCCGGGTTTGAGGACTACAGCACGACTCCCGTGGACATCGACAAGAAGGACGAGGCCTACGCCCCCAAGACCTATGAGAGCCTTATGGGCATTCGGATGCCCGACGGCATCGCGGCCTTTGAGGCCGGCGGGACCACCTACCTGGTCACCGCCAACGAGGGCGACGCCCGGGAGTGGGGCGACGAGGACCTGGGCACCGCCTATCTCAACGAGGACGAGCGCAACTTCAAGGACGGCGAGGACACCTCGCCCACCGGCGCCATCACCGCGGAGAATTCCGGCCTCGACGGCAAGGTGGTCTTCTTCCTCGTCGAGGATTACGACGGCCTGGACCCGGCCAAGGACTACCTCTTCGGCGGGCGCTCCTTCACCGTGTATGAGGTGGCGGAGGACGGCATCTCCGAGGTATTCACCAGCGGCGACGACTTCGAGGCCCTCACCGCCCGGTATCTGCCCGCGTATTTCAACAGCTCCAACGACAACAGCGCCCTCGACGACCGCTCCGGCAAAAAGGGCCCCGAGGCGGAGAGCATCACCGTGGGCGCGGTGGACGGACACACCTACGCCTTTGTGGCCCTGGAGCGCACCGGCGGCGTGATGGTCTACGATGTGACCGACCCGGCCGATGTCTCCTTTGTCAACTACATCAACTCCCGGAACTTTGAGACCATCGTGCCCGGCTCCGAGGAGTATGACGACGGCGAGCTGGACAAGTGGGTGACCGGCGGCGACGTGGCCCCCGAGGGCCTGGCCTTCCTCCCGGCCGGACAGAGCCCCAACGGCAAGGACCTGCTCCTGGCCGCCTGTGAGGTCTCGGGCACCGTGGCGGTCTATGAGCTCTCCGCCAACGGGACGGACGAGCCCGGCGGCGGCTCGGGCGGCGGAAGCAGCGGCGGCGGGTCCGGCAGCGGCGGAAACACCGGCGGAGAGACCGACATCGGTGACGAGGAGACGCCTCTGGGCGGCGCGCCCTTCACCGATGTGCCGGAGGACGCCTGGTACAAGGAGGCGGTGGACTACGTCTACGCCAACGGCCTCATGAGCGGCACCAGCGCCACCACCT
>DWYC01000065.1 GCA_019118925.1 Candidatus Flavonifractor intestinipullorum
AGGTGGTGGCGCTGGTGCCGCTCATGAGGCCGTTGGCGTAGACGTAGTCCACCGCCTCCTTGTACCAGGCGTCCTCCGGCACATCGGTGAAGGGCGCGCCGCCCAGAGGCGTCTCCTCGTCACCGATGTCGATCTCTCCGCCGGTGTTTCCACTGCTGCTAGACCCGCCGCCGCTGCTTCCGCCGCCCGAGCCGCCGCCCTGGTCGTCCTCCCGGGTGACCGCCACCGTGAAGCCGGACGAGGTCTCATCCCCCTCCGTCGTTCCGTTGGCGAGCAGAGTCACCACCTGGGAGTAGCCCAGGACGATCTCCACGTCGGCGTCGCCCGTATACGTGAAGGTCAGCTCCGCCACGTCGTAGCTGCCCGAAAACCGGTTCTCCGTGTCGTAAAAACCAAAGTAGTACCGGCTCTCCCGCTGGGTCTCCACATGGCTCACGCTCCCCAGATCGGAGAGAAATTCCACCTCGGTCAACTCCACGCCGTCGGGCAGATCAATGCCGAACTCCGCCCCCGCAAACGGGTCCGATTCCTCCATGGACACCACCAGGGTAAAGGTCTCCTGGTCCGCGTCCAGGGTGATCTGCTCCGTCGAGGAGGTAATGGTTGCCGCCTGGGCGCTCCCGGCCAGCACCGCTGCCGCCAGAAGCCCCACACCAGCCTGTCGCATGTTCTTTCTCAAATGGGGTTCCTCCATTCTATGGGGTATGGAAATCAACTTGGTTTAGCTGTTCAGACCGGCCAGGGACTGCTCCTGATAGGCGTTGGCCAGCTCCACCAGGTCAACCAGGTCCACCACGCCGTCGCCGTTCAGGTCGGCCCGGCTGGCCGCATCCCAGTTGTCGTCGCCCTGCTGGACCTGATAGTACTCAAGGCGCGTCAGGGTCACGTCGGCCAGATCGAACACGCCGTTGCCGTTGATGTCGTAGAGGCTGCCCTCCACCACGCGGGTGGTGGCGCTGGCCCCGGCGGCGAGCGCGGTCTCGGTCTGATCATCCACATAGGTCACAGCCACCCGGTCCAGCTTGACGGTGATGGAACCGGCGGCGGCGGCCCGGACGTTCAGGTGAAGGAGATCGGTGGCGGACGCGTCGTTCCGCGACAGAGTGACCACATAGGTGTAGGAGCCGCCGGCGTTGGCGACAACGTCAGGCTCGGTGACGGTGGAGAAGCCCTCGCCCACGGTCAGGCTGCGGCCGGCCAGGACGCCGGCGTCGCTGCCGCTGACGGTGAAGATCATGCCGATGTCGGCCAGGTTGTCGCTCTCGCCTTCCAGAGAGAAGGTGTAGTTGGCCAGCCCGTTCACGGTGGTGACGGAGGAACCGCTCAGAGTCACACCCAGGGCGGGCGTGGGCTTGGTGCCGTCCTCGTTGAGGTACCAGCCATCACCCAGCAGATCGTTGACGGTCAGGGCCACATAGCCGATGGTGCCGGTGGTGTTGTCGTACTCATAGAGCAGACCGAAGGTGTCCAGCTGGGACAGCTGGGTCAGGCAGGAGTAGGAGTAGCCGCCGGAGCCGGAGAAGCGCACCTCGTCGTCGTTGAGCCAGGTCACCTCGTTGGTCTCCGCGTCGATGGAGCCGATGCGGACCACGCCCTCGCTGCGCTGGGTCACGGGATAGGAGGCCAGGATCAGGTTCTCATAGCGGGTGCCGTCGGGGGAGACCAGCACGCCGTCCAGGTTGATGAAGGAGACCATGCAGCCGTTGCCGGGGTTCTTGGTGTACAGATCCATATCGCGCTGATAGGCGCCCCAGCTCACGCCGCCGTCGGTGGAGTCGGCGTAGCTGATGTAGTTGACGGTGTTGCGGGAGTACATGCGCAGGTTGCCGTCGGGCAGAACCACGATCTGGGACTCGCTGGACTTGCCGGTGCCGTTGAGGGCGCTGGCGCGCTGGCCGCGGGTCCAGGTCTGGCCGCCGTCGTCGGAGTAGATGACGCTGGCCAGCTCGGTGCCGGTCTGGTTGTCATACAGCGGGAAGAGGATGCGCTCTACGCCGTCCACCATGGCCACGGTGCCGCGGCCGGGGCAGACGCCGGTGAAAGCCTCGTTGGAGCTGAGCTTGATGTCCAGAAACTGGGGCTCGCTCCACTCCAGGCCGTCGGCGGTGACGGTGGCGGAGCGGTGCATGATGTAGAACACCGGATAGGCCTTCCACTGGGACTGCCGGTAGAAGAGGTTGTTCTGCACGGCCACGGAGCCGTTGAGCTGGACGCAGTAGACGGCCTGCACGCCCTCATCCCCGCCGTAGTTGTAGTACAGGTCCAGGAAGGCGTCCACATAGTAGCCGGTCTCGCTGTCGTCGGCATACGAGCAGATGGGGTAGAGGGTCATCTCCTCCCCGTCCACGGTGATGGCCTGGCCGGCGGCGGAATTGTTGATGTCCACGTAGTAGTCGTAGGCGCTGGCGGCGGTGGGGGCGTCGGCATTGGCCTCGCCCAGAGCCACGATCATCCGGCCATGCGCGTCAAAGCCGCTGCTCTCATAACCCATCTTGGAGTTGAAGAGGCCGGTATAAGAAGGACAGGCGTCCACGACCATGTGGACGGTGCCGTCGGAGGCCTGGATGACAGAGGGGTCGATGAAGCAGGCGCTGTACGAACCGGTGGAGGTGTTGGTCATGTCGTCAAAGTAGTTGACGACCTCCCACTCCCAGGTCTTGCCGCCGTCCTTGGAGATGGACACGATGGTGTCCAAGTTGTTGGCAGCGTCGCCGCTGGTGCGCCAGCGGATGTCGGAGGTGGCCACGATCCAGCCGTTGTCCAGAGTCACCAGGGAGGGAATGCGGAAGAAATTGCTCCCGGTGTCGGACTTCACAAAGGGCTGATCCTGGCTGGTGCCGGAGGGAGCCACGCCGTCGGACTGCTCGACCTCCACCTCGGTCATCTTGAAGAAGCGGAGCGAGGCCGCCTCCGAACCGGCGGAGACGACGCCGTTGTTGTCCGGATTATAGGAGAAGGCGTAACCGCCCTCCTGAGAGATGGTATAGGTGCCGCTCTCCTCATCAAAGCCGATGGTCAGGGTCACCGGAGTTTGCGAAGTATTTATGTTGGAAGCACTGGACTCGGTCAGGTCCAGATAGTAATTGCTGTCCATATTCTGGAGCGTATAGCCGCCGTCCACAGCGGTCACGGTCCACAGCTGCCTGGAGGCGGCAAAGCTGCCGTTTAGAGCGAGGGTGTTACCGGATACGGTGCCGCCCACCTTATCGGTCTTGCCGGTATCCGTGTGATAGAGGATACGGTTGCTCACATCCGGAGAGACGTTGGTATAGATGGCGTACACCGCGCCGTCGTCCACGCCGTCGGTATCCTGAATGTACTGCGTGGCGGTGGGCAGATCGGCGGGAGGCGCGATGGTCTCGGCCGCCAGGGCCGCGGGGGCGAAGGTGGTGAGCATTCCCACAGTGAGGGCAATGGCGGACAGTTTCTGAAGTTTCATGGAATCATCCTTTCTCATCTCATCGTAAACATGTTTCAGGTCCAGTCCGGAACAGACTGTGCGCGCTCCGCCCCCTTTCCTCGTCCGGTCGATAGCTCTATTGTAACATTGGAGAAAAATTTTTTCATCACTCTCTTTTGAATAAAATTATTTTCTTATTTTTGGCGATTATCACCAATGAACGAGAGGGAGTTTCACTTAAATTTTTCTTTATGACCAGACTAAAGGGTATAATATTTCGGAAAAAGACATCCTTTTTTTCGAAAAGAGGAACGTTTATTTACGAGAATGCAAAAGAGCCGCCGGAGAACCTGTTCGGTTCTCCGGCGGCTGTGTTCCGGCGGGGCGGCTTATTCAAACTGGCTGTAGTAGAGGGCGGCATACGCCCCCTTCTTGGCGAGGAGGGTATTGTGGTCGCCCTGCTCGATGATGTTGCCGTGCTCCATGAAGAGGATGATATCCGCATCCCGGATGGTGGAGAGGCGGTGGGCGATGACAAAGCTGGTGCGGCCCTGCATGAGCTGTTTCATGGCTTTGCCGATTTCGGCCTCCGTGCGGGTGTCTACGCTGGAGGTGGCCTCGTCCAGGATGATGATGGGCGGGTTGCACAGGAACACCCGGGCGATGGTCAGCAGCTGCCGCTGTCCGGCGGAGAGGTTGGCGGCCTCGTTGTCCAGCACGGTGTCGTAGCCCTGAGGCATCGTGCGGATGAAATAGTCCACCTTGGCGGCCCTGGCCGCGGCGATGATCTCTTCGCGGGTGGCGTCGGGCTTGCCGTAGGCGATATTCTCGGCCACCGTTCCGCCAAAGAGCCAGGTGTCCTGAAGAACCATGCCGAAGTTCCGCCGCAGGCCGCTGCGGGTCATCTCCGCCGTGGGCACGCCGTCCACGGTGATACGCCCGCCGTTGACCTCGTAAAAGCGCATGAGCAGATTGATGAGGGTGGTTTTCCCCGCGCCGGTGGAGCCGACCACGGCGATTTTCTGCCCGGGAAGGGCGGTGAAGCTGATGTCCTTCATCAAAATGCGCTGGGGGTCATAGCCGAAGCTGACGTGTTCAAAGGCGATGTTTCCGCGGGCGCGCTCCACCGGGACGGGATGGGCGGGATCGGGGATCTCCTCCTCCTCGTCCAGCAGCTCAAAGGTGCGCTCGGCGGAGGCCAGGGCGGCCTGGAGGGAGTTAATCATGTAGGACGCCTCGGTGAGGGGCTCGGAGGTCTGGTTTACGTACTGGAAAAAGGCCTGGACGACGCCGATCGACATGGCGCCGCTGAGCATGGCCCGGCCGGCGAGGATCGCAATCACGACCTGGGCCAGGCGGTTGAGAAGGCGGATGAGGGGATTGACGCAGTTGGTCAGGAAGTCGGCCTTCTGATTGGCGGCCCGGTTGGCCTCGGCGGCCTCCGAGACCTTGCGGATGGACTCCGCCTCGTGGTTATAGGCCTTGATGACGTTGCGGCCGTTGTAATACTCCTCCACAATGCCGGTGAGGACGGCGATGGTCTCCTGCCGCTCCGCCGCGCAGACGAGGTTCTTTCGGGCCACAATGTTGGTGACAATCATACTGATGGCCATGAACACCAGGAAAATGCAGGTCAGCGGCACGCTGTAGTAGAACATGACAATGAGCGAGCCGATGATGGTGCCGATGGCCACGATGAGCTTCAAAAGGCCGGTCTGAAGGACTTCGGAGATCTTATCCAGGTCGCTGGTGACCCGGCTGAGGATCTCGCCGGCCAGGTTCTGGTCGAAAAAGCGCAGGGGAAGCCGGTGGAGCTTCCGGGCGATCTGGGTGCGCAGCTCCAGAACCAGACTCTCGGCCACGCTGGCCATCAGATAGGACTGAAGGTAGTAAAACAGCCAGGTAAACAGGTACTGGGCGGTGAGCTGCAAAAGCTGGGGAGCCAGGCTGAGGGGAGAGAAGGGGACGCCCCCGTTCCAGGCGGCCTGAATCGACTGCCACAGCCGGTCGATGACGATGGCGCTGTACATAGGGTTCCAGATACTCAGCGCCACATAGATGACGATGGAGATTACCACCACGGTCAGGCGCACGCGCTGGCCGTGGAGCTGGCGGAACAGCCGGACGGCGGTATTCCGGGCGTTCTGGGGAACTTCCCGCTCGATGCCGGCAAGTTTCTTTTTGGCGCTCATGCCTCTTGCGCCTCCTTTGTCTGGGATTCGTAGATCTCCTGATAGACCTTGCAGGTTTTCATGAGCTCCTCGTGGGTGCCGATGCCCGCCATGTGCCCCTCGTGGAGGACGATAATCTGATGGGCGTGGCGGATGGAGCTGACCCGCTGGGCGATGATGAGTACCGCCGCATCCTTGGTCTCGGGCGCCAGCGCTTTGCGCAGAGCGGCGTCGGTCTTGAAGTCCAGGGCGGAGAAGCTGTCGTCAAAGATGTAGAGCTCCGGCTTTTTCACCAGGGCCCGGGCAATGGACAGGCGCTGCTTCTGTCCGCCGGAGAAGTTGGTGCCGCCCTGGGCCACGAAGGACTGAAGTCCGTCGGGCAGGGAGCGGATGAAATCCCCGGCCTGGGCCACGTCGGCGGCGTGCATCAGCTCCGCGTCGGTGGCGTCGGGGCGGCTGTAGCGCAGATTCTCCGCAATGGTGCCCGAGAAGAGCCAGGCTTTCTGCTGAACATAGGCCAGATGGTCCCGAAGATAGGCCTGGGTCATCTCCCGGATATCGGTGCCGCCCAGCTCGATGGCTCCGGCGGTCACGTCGTGGAATCGGAGAATCAGGGAGGCCACGGTGGACTTGCCCGAACCGGTGCCGCCGATGATGGCGGTGGTCTCCCCCCGGCGGCAGACGAAATTCAGGTGGCCCAGGGTGTCCTCCTCCGCGTCCTTAAAACGGAAGGATACGTCACGGAAAGCGAGCACCTCGGGGTTGGAGGAATCCGCTTCGGGATCTTCTTCCACCAGGTCCACAATCTCCGGGCTGTGGTCCAGCACCAGCCGGACGCGCTCGCAGCACTCCAGAGCGCGGGGCAGGGTGAGGATCACCATCTGGGCCATCATCAGGAAGAAGAGCACCATCATGGCGTACTCAATGACGGCGGTGATGTCGCCGATCTGGAAATTACCCGCGCTGATGTGCGCGCCGCAGAGCCAGTAGACCACGACCACAAAGAAGTTGATACAGAAGAAGGAGAGACCGTCCAGATTGGCGAAGAGGCGGTTGGCCTTGATGGAGGTGGCGGCGTAATTGGAGAAGGCGGCCGTCATCCGCTCCTCTTCCCGCGTCTCGTTGTTAAACGCCCGCACGACCCGCACACCGGTGAGGTTTTCCAGGAGGACCGTGCTCATGCGGTCGAGCAGCTTCTGGAGCGTTCGGAAGAGCGGCGCGGCGCTGCGCATGATGGCCCAGGCCAGCAGGAGCACCACGATCACCACGCACAGCAGGATCAGACCCAGCTGCGCATCCAGCCCGAAGGTCAGCGCCAGCGACAGCAGGCAGACAAGGGGGACGGGGATGACCATCTGAATGGTGCTGGTGAGGGCAAATTGGATGGTGGTGATATCGGAGATGGTGCGGGTGGTGATGGAGGCGGTGCCGAAGTGCCGGAAATCATAGATGGAGAGCTTGAGGGACTTGGCATAAATGGCCTCCCGCATGTCCTTGCCGACCCGGGCCGAGAGGGTGGCGCAGGCATACCCGCCTAGAATGGCGCAGGCGCCGGCCACAAGGGAAATTGCCGCCATCTGAAGGCCCAGATGGACAATCTCCCCAAAGGGAGCGGAAGAGGTGCCGCGGTTGAGCATCTCGGCCACCAGGGTGGGGATGAACAGAGCGCCGGACACATCCATGATGAGCAGGACAATGGTCAGCAGACATAATTTCCAGTGAGGTTTGAGGAAACGAAGAATCAGATTCATAAGGGTCGTCATCTCCTTTATACAAGAATGTAAAAAGTGCGCCCGGTTTTTTCAAACCGAGCGCACTCGACATCTTCTCCAACCCGTGTGATTGCGATCACAGGTCCTCCGATGAGCTGGAATTCCATTGGACTGCCCGAGACAGCGAGGCTATTATAGCATAGATAAAAAGGTTGTCAAGGGCGAGTTTTCAAAAGAATCCCCGGCGTCCCGAAGGACGCCGGGGATGGGGAAACGAGCGCTCAGCGCTCTCCGGCGGCGTTGAGAAACTCCAGCTGTTCCGGGCTGAGATGGACCTCCAGGGTGCCCATGGCCTCCTGGAATTGCGCCATGGTGGTGGTGGTGACCAGGGGGATGGCGGCGGGGTCCTGGTGCAGGAGCCAGTAGTAGATCAGCTGCACCTTGGAATAACCGCTCTCACGGGAGACCTGGTCCAGCGCGGCCAGCCGGGCCCGGGCGTCCGCCCCCACATACTGCTCCAGGAAGGATTTCTCCGGATTGACATAGGCCCCCTTGAGCAGCGGGCAGTAGGCCAGCAGAGTAATGCCCGTGTCCTTCACATACTCCCGCAGGTCCTCCGTCACATACTTCTGCCCTGGAAAGACCGAATCGGGCTTGGGGCGCAGGTAGGAGTAGCGCTGCTGAATGCAGCAGATGGGGGCCCAGTGGTTGGCCTGACAGAGGTTGCGGGCCCGTTCCAGCCGCCAGGCGCTGAAGTTGCTGGCCCCCACGGCCCGGACCTTTCCCGCCCGGACCAGGGCGTCCATGGCGGAGAGAGTCTCCTCCAGAGGGGTGTCCCGGTCGTCGGTATGCAGGTAATAGAGGTCCAGATAGTCGGTCTGGAGCCGCCGGAGGGTTTTCTCACACTCCTCCTGAATCTGGCGCGCAGAGGTGCCGTAGGAGATGCCGGGGTAGGCGAAGCCCACCTTGCTGGCCAGCACCACCCGGTCCCGGCCGCCGCGCTGCTTGAGCCAGGAGCCGATGATCTCCTCGCTCCGCCCGGCCCGGCCCGTACCGTCAATCTTGCGCCGGCCGTAGATATTGGCGGTATCCAGCAGATTCCCGCCCCGGTCCAGATAGGCGTCCAGCTGCCGGTACGCGGCCTCCTCCTCCAGCTTGGGGCCGAACATCATGCAGCCGTATCCCAGCTCGGTAACCTGGATGCCGCTCTGTCCCAATTCCATGGTTCGCATGAGGGTTGCCTCCTTTTTTAAATCAGTGTGTTGTCCTGGAAGCCGAAGAGGTGATTCCAGGAGCGCTTGTAGCTGTGTCCCCACACCCAGGCGTTGCCGTACTGGGGATTGCTCCGGCGCTGGGCGAAGATTCCCTCGTAGATGCCGTGCAGCTCGTCGTAAGAGGTGATCTCAAAAATGCTCTTGATCCGGTCGTCGTCGTTGCTGCCCCGGCAGGGGATCACGTTGCAGAATTCACTCAGGGTGATGGACTCGGGCTCGTTGAATTCCTGGAAATAGCGCTCTTTGTTGGCGATGAGCTCGTCCAGATGGTAGAAGAACAGGTCCCGGGAGGCGTCCCGCAGATAGAGCGGGTCCATGGTACCAGCGAGGTAGTCTCCGTTCCCTCCGGTCCCGTTGAAGTAGGCGAAGATGGTATGCAGCCCCAGCCCCAGCTCGTCGGCAAAGGCCTTGGCGGCGCGCACCTCTCCGATGTTGAACTGGTAGAGGTGGTAGTTGATCGTGGCATAGCCGTGGAAGCCCCGCTCCCGGATGGCGGCCATGGTGGCGCGGATATTGGCCTTGACCTGCTCAAACTCGAAGCCGTGAATGCGGTCATAGGAGCTCTGGCTGAACCCGGGCATGGAGAAGAGAATGCCGTACCAGTTTTCGCAGGATTCCACCCGGGAGAAATCGATGGCCTTTCCGGCGTTGGTGCTCATGTCCAGGCGGATGCCCACCTGGTGCATATAGTTGAACAGATCGGGCAGATGGGGGTTCAGGGAGGGCTCATACCAGTTGTAGATGCGGTAAATGCAGTCGGGGGTGATGATGTCGTGGTCCAGCAGGTGGCGGTGCAGGCGGGCAAACTCCTCCGCCGTCATGAAATAGGCGGGCGCCGCCCGGCTGGCGCCGCAGAGATTGGCCTGCCCGGTCTTGCAGTATTTGCACCGGGCATTGCATTTGTTGGTCACATCCATGTAGATCTCGGTATAATGGCCGGGCACCACATTGTGGTAGAGATCCTCAAAACGCTGGGGATTGCGGTGGTCGGTACGCTCCAGGCACATGGGTAACAGCTCACTTTCCAAAAAATTTTTCCACCCGGCAGGGGATGCCGCGGCAGGAGAAGGCCTGGATCTCTCCGCCCAGCAGGGCGGCGTCCGAGGTCAGGTTGTTGCAGTTGTAGTCCAGGGCCCGCTCCAGAGAGGGTTCCTCCGGCTCCCACCAGCCGATGGCCAGAGCCACCGTCCCGCGGGCCATGTCGGAGCGCACCCGGACCCGCTGGCGGACGGAACCGGTGGAGGTGGAGACCCGGGCCCAGTCGCCGTCGGAGAGGCCCTCCCGGGCGGCCACGTCGGCGCTCACATAGGCCAGCGGTTCGGGCTGGGCGGCCCGCTGGCCGGCCATCTGCCGCCCGGCGGAGTGGAAAAAGCAGGGGGCTTTGTAATTGGTGCAGCGGTCGGGATAGCGCCCGCCGGGCTCTGGAAGGGGACGGTAGGAGGGCACGGACCCTCCGGAGAGGTCGGGGATGGAGAGGTGAATGGTTCCGTCGGCGGTGGGAAAACCCGTCTCCCGATAGCCCCGGGGAACGGGGACGGCGGGCGTGCCGTCTCCCTCCAGACGGCCCAGCGTCCGGAGCTGGTCCAGCGTTACGCCGCTCTCCTCCAGAAGGAAATCCCAGAAGGCATCCATATCCGGCCAAAAATCCGCCGAAAGTCCCAGGCGGTTTCCCATCTCATTGACGATGTCCATGTCGCTCCGGGCGCCGGACCCGGTGACCAGGGCGGGGCGGTACTGCACCGCGCCGCCAGGCTGGAAGAACACGTTTTCGTACTCCAAATAGGTGGCCACCGGGAGCACCAGGTCGGCAATCCGGGCGGTGGGCGTGAGGAAGAAATCCTGGACCATGAAAAAGTCCAGCTGGGAGAGCACCCGGGCCACGCAGCGGCTGTCGGCCCACATCATGACGGGGTCGCCGCCCAGGACCCAGCCGGCCTTGAGCCGTCCGGCCTCGATGGCCCGGAGCATGGCCTGCCCGCTGGTCTGACGGGCGCTGGGGAGCAGGGCCTCGTCCCAACCGGCCATCTGCTGCCGCTGCGCCGGGGTAAACCGGTCTGCGCAGGTCAGGCGGGAGGTACGGATGGGATTGCGGGGCGAGGCGGGCGCGGCGTGGAGGGCGGCGCCCGGGCGGTCCACCTGGCCGGTCAGGGCCAGGAGAATGGCCAGACAGCGCCCCTTCTGATAGCTGTCCCAGTTGTGATCCAGGGCGTTGCCCCCGTAGAGAATGGCCGG
Source organism: Candidatus Flavonifractor intestinipullorum (assembly GCA_019118925.1). Lineage (GTDB taxonomy): Bacteria > Bacillota > Clostridia > Oscillospirales > Oscillospiraceae > Pseudoflavonifractor_A > Pseudoflavonifractor_A intestinipullorum. The sequence continues at coordinate 10,790 of DWYC01000065.1, forward strand.
GCCCGAGCGGGCGAACCACTCGGCCCCCAGGCGGATCTGCTCCGCAGGGAGGCCGGTGAGCCGGGCGGTATGCTCCAGGGTATAGGGCCGGCAGGCGGCGCGGACCTCGTCCAGGCCGCGGCTCCAGCGCTCCAGAAGGGCGCGGTCCTCCCACCCCTCTGTGAGAATCAGGCGCATCCAGCCCAGCGCCAGAGCGGCGTCGGTGCCCGGGCGGATGGGCAGCCACAGGTCGGCAATCTGGGTCATCCGGGTGGGGAGGGGATCGATGACCACCAGCCGCCCGCCGGAGCGCTTCATCGCGGCAATGTCCCGCTGGACCCAGCGCATGGTATTGCTGGGATTGGAGCCCCAGAGAACCACGGTCCGGGTCTCGGATGTAATGCGCCGGTCGGCGGGGAAGCCGAAGGTATCCACAAAGGACTGGGCCTGGGCCTGATGGCACATATTGCCCGCGCCCAGGCGGTTGGGGACCCCCAGCAAATTGGCCAGGCGGTCAAAAACGGCGCCCTGAAGCGGCTTGTTGAAGCCCTTGATGAACAAAAGGCTCTCTGGTCCGTCCCGGTCCAGGGCGGCGCGGAGCTTCCCGGCGGCCCAATCCAGGGCCTCCTCCCAGGAGATGGACTCCCACTTCCCGCTTCCCCGGGGGCCGGTCCGGCGCAGAGGATGGACTACCCGCCGGGGATTGCCCATGAGCTCCAGCGCGTGCAGTCCCGTGGGACAGGAGACCGTCCCCGTCTCGTGCTGGGGGCGCAGGGAGACCGGGCGGCCCTGCGCGTCCAGCGTGACCACCATGGCGCACTCCCGGTCGCAGAAGCGGCAGGTCATAACTTGCGTTTTCATCGGGGAGACCTCCCTTTAGTTTTTGATGCCGGTGCCCGCGATGCCGGCGATAAAATAGCGCTGGAAAAAGACATAGACCAGGAAAGGCGGCAGGAAATTCATCAGGGCGCCCGCCATGGTAATGCCGTAATTGATGGTATGGGTTCCCTGAATGGAGGCCAGTCCCACGGGCAGAGTCCGCGTCGCGTCAGTGTTGGAGATGATGAGAGGCCAGAGAAAACTGTTCCAGCTCCGGGCGAAGTAGAGAATGGCCACCGTAATGAGAATGGGCTTGATGACCGGGAGGACGATGCTCCAATAGATGCGCAGGTCCCGGCAGCCGTCCACCCGGGCGCTCTCAAAGAGCTCGTTGGGGAGGGACAAAATCGCCTGACGGATGAGCAGCAGGCCCAACATGGAGGGAATGGGGGCGATGAGGGGGAAGTAGTGGTCGATCATGTGGAGCTTGCCCATCATCAGCCAGAGGGGCACCACCGTGGCGGTAAAGGGGATGGCCATGGAGAGCATGAGGAAGCCCATGAGGGCGTTGCTGCCCGCAAAGCGCTTCTTGGCGAAGGCGTAGGCCCCCAGGCTGCACACCAGGAGGGTGAGAAACACGCCGCTGAGGGAGATGAAGATGCTGTTGCGCAGCCAGAGGGAAAAGCCGCTGACGGCGAAGGTCTTGCGGAAATTGTCCAGAGTGTAGTCGGCCAGGTCAAAGCTGATGAGATAAGGGGAGTAGGTCTCCTGCAGAGAGCAGACCAGCATGTACGCGAAGGGCAGCAGCATCAGCAGGGCCAGCCCGATAAAAAAGACATAGCCCAGCGCGCTGAGTGCGCGGGAAGTAAGTTTTTTCACCGTTTGCCCCCCTTTAATACAGGACATTGTCCTTGCGGCTGGCCAACCGGCGCTGCACAATGGTGAGCAGAGCGATAACCAGAATCAGGACATTTCCGATGGCCATGGCGAATCCGATCTTGGAATATTTGAAGCTGTACAGGTAGAGATAGACCATAGCGGTCATGGTCGTGGCCCGGCCCGGCCCGCCGCCGGTCATGGTGTAGACCAGGTCGAAGTTCTGGAAGGCGGAGATGCTGCCCAGCAGAATGACCAGCAGGGTCATGGGGCGCATGAGGGGGAAGGTGATCTTCCAGAAGATCTGAAACTGATTGGCGCCGTCGATGCGGGCGGCCTCGTAGTAGCTGCGGGGGATGTCCAGCAGGGCGGCCAGATAGATGACCATGTAGTAGCCCGAACCGATGAGGATCTCAATGACAATCAGGGTCGGGAAGGCGGTGGCCTCATTGCCCAGAAGAAGCGAGGGGTCCACCCCGAAGAGGGAGAAGAGGGTGTTCAGCGGCGAAGTGGGGCTGTTGAGCAGGATGCGGCAGACGATGCCCACCACGCTCACCGAGGCCAGACTGGGAATAAACATCGCCCAGCGCACAAACTGGGTGGCGGGATTTTTCCCCTTGCGGTCGATCCAGGAGGCGGTCAAAAAGGCCAGAATCGTCTGCCCGGGCACCACGGTAACCACATAGATCAGGGTATTGACAAGGGACTGACGGAAGATCCGGTCCTCAAAGAGCGCGCGGTAATTCTCCAGTCCGTTGAAGCTGGGCGAAGAGAGGGCGTTGTACTGGGTAAAGCTCAGGACCACCGAAATCAGGATGGGGATGATCCAGAAAAAGACCACAATGGCCAGCATGGGGAGAATGTAGAGATAAGAGGACCATTCCTGCCGCCGGCGGAGAGCGGGCTGTGTTTGTACTGTCATGGGCTCACCTCAATCCGGAATGCCGAAGAGGTGGTTCATGGAGAGCTTATAGCTGTGCGCCCAGAGGTAAATCTGCCGGGAGAGCGCGGCGTCCCTGGGCCGGGAGGCCAGGTTGTCGTAGACCGCCTTGACCTCCTCATAGCTGTGCAGGTCGAAGATGCTGCACACCCGGGACTCGTCGTTGCTGCCCCGGCCGGGGATGACGTTGCAGAACTCGCTGAGCGTGATGGACTCGGGTTCCGCAAAGCGCTCCAGATATTCCTCCGCATGGGCCTCCAGTTCATAGAGGTGGCCGAAAAAGATCTCTCTGGTGGCGTCTTTCATGGCCTCGGCGCTGAGGGTCCCCCGAAGATAGGGTTCAAACTCCCCGGAGCCGTTAAAGTAGGCGAAAATGGAGTGGAAGCGCAGCCCCACCGAGTCGGCAAAGGCTTTGGCGTCGTAAATTTCGCCCAGATTGAACTGATACAGGTGAAAATTGATGTAGGCATCCCCGTGGAACCCCCGGCGGCGGAACTCCGCCATGGTGGTGCGGATGTTCTCCAAAACGGTCTCCAGGCGGAAGCCGTGAATCCGGTCGTAGGAGGCCTGGCTGAATCCGGGCATGGAGAAGAGCAGGCTCTCCACGTGCCCGCAGTCCCCCAGGCCGGTGAAGTCCATGCACCGCCCGGCGTTGGTGCTCAGATCCACCCGCAGCTCCCGTTCCCGCATATCGTTCAGGATGCCGGCGAGATGGGGATTCAAAGTCGGCTCATACCAGTTGTAGAGGTGAAACAGGGCGTGGGGTTCCATAATGCCGCACTCCAGCATGTGGTCGGCCAGACGGCCGAACGTGGGCACATCCATATAATAGGTGGGGAAGCGGTTGCTGTAACCGGTGCGGTTGGCCTGCCCCGTGAGGCAGTATTTACACCGGGCGTTGCACTTGTTGAGGATATCCATATAAATTTCCGGGTACATAAGGGCCTCCTTTCGCGCCAAAACAGGCAAGGCAGACGTGATTCCTGCCTTGCCTGTTTGTATGATGGCGGGTTTGATCCGGGTTAGTCGGCGGGCGCGGAGTAGTCCAGGCTGTTGGCGAACTCCGCCACCTCGTTCATGGCGTCCTCAGGCGAGACGTCGCCGTTCATCATCTCCTGGAGGGTCTTCCACAGGAAGTCATAGACCTCCGTGGCCCGGCGGGCGGCCTTGATGGGCCGGATGGAGGTGTCCAGGCTGGCGGCCAGCGCGTCCCGGGTGAGCGCAAAGCCGTGATCCTCCTCGCCCACAGTGGAGGGGGCGCTGCCGGTGAGCTCGCGGTATTTGGCGCCGCCCTCGGGCCCGGTGATGTACTTGACCAGCTCCCAGCCCAGCTCCTTGTCCTCGCAGGCGGACATGAGCACGATCTGATCCACGCTGGCCCGGGCGCCCATGTCGCCGTTGGGGCCCTTCAGGTCATAGGTGAAGCCGTACTCAAAGTCGGCGTCGGCCAGGCTGTTGAAGGTGCTCTCGGAGGTGCCCACAAAGGCCAGCGCGGCGTTGCCGGGTACGAAGTAATTGTCAAAGGCCTCCGTGTTGATGAGGGACATGGTGTCCTCGGGCAGGGCGTGGTAGGTGTTCTTCAGGTCGTAGAGGAGCTGCGCGGCGGCGATGCCCTCCTCGCTGTCGATGATGCACTTGCCGTCGTCGTCAAAGATATCGCCGCCGGCCTGCCAGATGAAATTGTACCAGTTCCAGTTCAGATCCTGGTAGAACGTCTGGCCCCAGCCCTGAGCGACGCCGTACTGGTCGATCTGCCCGTCGCCGTCGGTATCCTGGGTGGCCTTTTGGGCGATGCGGATGACATCGTCCCAGGTCTCGGGGACATCCTCGCCGATGGAGTCGAGAATGGTCTTATTATAGAGGAGGCCGCTGACCGCCTGGGGGCCGCTCTGGGCGATGCCGTAGAATTTGCCGAAAATCTTATACTTGTCGGTGAGGGTGGTATAGGTGGCGTAATCCTCCTCCGTCAAATACTGGCCCAGATCCTCCACGGCGCCGGCGTCGATGTAGGTGGGGAACATCTCCACGTACATATAGCCCACGTCGGGGCCGGTGCCGGTGGAGACGCCCGAGCTGTATTTGGCCTCGTAGTCCTTCCAGGAGATAAACTGGAAGGTGACGTCCACATTGTGCTCGGCCTCAAAGGGGGCGACCACCTCATCCCAGATCTCCGCGTCGTTGCCGTCCGTGGCCTTGGCGGGGAGCCAGACCTCCAGAGTCTGGGTGGCGCCGGAAGCGGAGCCGCTCTCCGAGGGGGCGGCGGAGGACGGGGTGCCGGACCCGCCGCCGCAGGCGGCGAGAGAGAGGAAAAGCGCGGCCGACACTCCGGCGCATCCAATTCGTGTTCCAATCGGGTGGTGCATAACAAAGCTCCTCTTTTCTTGTGGAATTTGACCGGATATTTGCGGTTAGCGACATTAAATTTATCAGATTATTCGACAGAACTCAAATTTAAATATGAAATAAACCGCGGGATTCAAAATAGAATATTTAAATGATATAAAAAACAGCGCGGGATTTTGGGGAAAAGGAGAGCAAATGCAGCTTCGTTGGGAAAAAGAGAAGTGGGGCGGCCGGAGATGAAGCGGGATAATTTCTTGCCGGAAGGGGAAAAATCTGCTATCTTTTGGGAGAGAAGAACGCCGGAGAGGGTGATTCGGACATGAAGATGACAGACTGCGACGCGGTGATCCTGGCGGGAGGGCATTCCCGGCGGATGGGACGGTGCAAAGCGCTGCTGGAGCTGGGGGGCGAGCGGGTATTGGACCGCCTGGCCCGGGAGCTCTCGGGTTTCCACAAGCTGTGGATCTCCCTGGGAACGGCGGCGGTGGGCGGAGCGCTGCCGGGTCAGGCGGTGTGGGACTGCTATCCGGACTGCGGCCCCCTGGCCGGGCTCCACGCGGCCCTCCGGGCGGCGGAGGCGGACTATCTCTTCTGCGTGCCCTGTGATCTGCCCTACATGACGGGGGCGGTGGGGCGGCGGATGCTGGAGGACTTTCCGCCCGATGTGGACGCCCGGGTCTGTGGGGAGGCCGGGGGCCGCGTGCAGCCGCTGTGCGGCATTTATGCAAAGTCCGCGCTGCCCGTACTGGAGCGCCGCCTGGAGGCGGGGCAGCTGCGCGCGGGGGAGCTGCTCACACAGCTCAGGTACAGCATTTTTCCGGTGGAGGAGTATTTTCCCAGCCGGGTGCTGTTCAATATGAATACGCCGGAGGATTACCGGCGGGTCTTGCGAGAGGAATAGCGCTGGGCCGCCTTGAGGCGGCCCAGCGCAGTTTTTTACCAAAGCTTTACCTGAATTTGACGGAGAGAGGCGGGAACGCCTTCCATAAATTTGATAAGATCATAGAATGAGGAAGTTTAAATTTTTTCGCAGGAAAAAACAAGGCGCAACCCCGAATATCCGGCGGATAGTCCGTAATCTATCCTCGGAGGAGTATGGAGGGATTGGGATGGTACGGACGGAACACACCATCGTGGCCCAGGTCTATGCGGCCAAAACCGATACGGAGGCGGCCGACGCGCTCATCCAGCAGTATATGGGCTTTATCCACAGCGAGACGGCCAAAAGCATCCAGGCCGCGCCGGCGGACGGCCACGAGGACGAGCTGAGCATCGCCATGTTCGCGTTCTATGAGGCGATCCTCAGCTATGAAAAGGACAAAGGGGCCTTTCTGCCCTACGCGTCCCGCGCCATTCGAAACCGGCTCATCGACCACTACCGGACCGAGCGCCGCCACGGCAATCTCATCTCTCTCCATACGCCGGCCGGAGAGGAGGACCGGGAGCTGCTGGACACGCTGCCCGACGCCAAAAATGAGATCGGGGAGTACGAGCTGCGCACCGCCAGCCAGAAGGAGATTCAGGAATTCGGCGCGCAGCTGGCCCGCTTTGGCCTCTCCTTTTCCGATGTGGCGGACAGCTGCCCCCGGCAGGAGCGGACGCTTCAGGCCTGCCGCCGGGTGATGGCCTACGGCCGCAGCCGTGCAGACCTGCTGGAGCAGATGGTGAAGAGCGGCAAGCTGCCCATCGCCGAGCTGGCGAAGGGGACCGGTGTGGACAAAAAGACCCTGGAGCGGCACCGGAAGTATCTGGTGGCCATCCTCCTGGCGTTCACCAACGGCTATGAGATAATCCGGGGCCATCTGTGCCAGATCGGCCCGGGAAAAGGAGGGATGCAGCCGTGAAGTACCTTGTGATGGAGACACACCCGGCCTATGCGGTGCTTCTGGACGAGCGGGGACGCTTTGTCAAGGCGGCCAACCTGCATTACCGGGTGGGCGACACCGTGCAGGACGTGGTAGAACTGCGTGCGCCCGAGAAAAAGCGCAGCGCCCGCTACCGGCCGCTGATCGGAGCGGCGGGACTGGCCGCCTGCATGTGTCTGGCCTTCTTTGGATATTATCAGCCCAATTTCACGGCCTACGGAACCGTGCGCATTCAGATCAACCCGGACGTGGAGATGACCATCAGCCGCACCGAGCGGGTGCTGGACCTGGAGGCCCTCAACGCCGACGGGCAGGTGCTGCTCCAGGGCTATTCCTACCAGGGCAAGAGCCGGGACACGGCGACCGACGAGCTGGTGGAGCGGGCCATCGACCTGGGATACCTCTCCGATGGAGATACCATCTCCATCACGGTCAACAGCGCCGATGCGGACTGGCAGACGCAGGAGGAGGAACAGGTCCGCCGGCAGCTGGAGGAGCGGTATGGCGAGAGCATCGTAATTGAGCTGGGCGAGCGCACGCAGAGTACACCGGACCCCACCCCCGCTCAGGAGGCGGTGGAAGTGATTGTCCCCGTTGCACCGCCCACGGCCTCTGCGGCGCCTGCGGCAACGCCGGGACCGGCCGCTTCCCCCTCCGCCGCCCCGGAACCGGCCGCTACGCCGCGCCCCCGTCCCACGGCCACAAATTCCGGCGCGGATACCGACTACGGAGCGGGGAGCGACGGGGTGACGGACTACGACGACACGGATTACGGCCCCAACACGGACGGCGTGACCGACTACCAGGACACGGACTACGGTCCCAACGCGGACGGCGTCACCGACTACCAGGACACGGACGGCAGCTCCAATGCAGACGGCGCGACGGACTACGGCGACGCGGACGGCGGATCCTATCAGGACGGCGTGACCGACTATGAGGACCGGGAGGGCGAAACCTGGGACGACATCGGAGACGATGAGAGCGAAGACGACGACGGCGAGGACGATGCGGATGGGGACGACGGCGAGGACGATGCGGATGGGGACGACGGCGGCGAGGAGGACGACGATTAAAAAAAGAAAAAAGAAATTGTCTGCGACCCCGTTTTTTCAGGCGCCGGCCCGTATCCTATCTATGTAAACAGCGAGGGGCAAAAAAAGAGACCGGGACCCCGGTTTTCCGGAGTCCGCCCCGTATCCTAATAGCAAGGCAATCAAACCAATCCGTTCCAGCATATTTAAAGAGGAGATGAAACACATGAAAAAGAACATGAATGGGAAGCTCGTTGGTCTGGCGGTAACCGCCACATTGTCTCTGGCCATGCTCACCGCCTGCGGCGGCGGGACGGCGGCCGTCCCCGGCCAGTCCGCCGCCCCCTCGGCCGCGCAGAGCCAGGACCCCGCCGGCGCTACCGTGGGCACGGTGCTCCTGAGCGTCAACCCCGAGATCGAAATGGAATACGACGGGGAGGGAAACGTGGTAACCCTCAACGGCCTCAACGACGAGGGCCGGGCGGTCCTGGCCTCCTATACCGGCTATGAGGGCCGGCCCTGTAAGAGCGTGGTGGGCGAGCTGGTGGAGGAGATCAACGCCGGCGGCTACTTCGACGCCACCATCGACGGGCATGAGAAAAACATCGTGTTGAAGCTGGAGCGGGGCTCCGAGTACCCCAGCGATGCGTTCCTCAACGAGCTGGCCGACGCCGTGCGGGTGGCGGTGGAAGAGGGGCAGATCGGCTCCCAGGCGGTGGCCCTGGATCAGGACGACTACGACGACACCTATGGCGACAAGGGCTACATCAACGCCGCCGCGGCCCAGAACCTTGTCTCCGCCCAGATGGGCCGGGATGACATTCAGTTTGTAGAGAAGGACTACGACCTGGACGACGGAGACTATGAAGTGGAGTTCGTGATGGACGGCGTGGAGTATGAGTACGAGGTCAACGCCGTCACCGGTAAGGTGACCGAGGTGGATGTGGAGCAGCAGAATTACGACGACACGGACTACGGCCCCAACGCGGACGGGGTAACGGACTATGACGACACGGACTACGGCCCCAACGCGGACGGTGTGACGGACTACGACGACACGGACTACGGCCCCAACGCGGACGGTGTGACGGACTACGACGACACGGACTACGGCCCCAACGCGGACGGCGTGACGGACTACGACGACACGGACTACGGTCCCAACGCGGACGGGGTGACGGACTATGACGACACGGACTACGGTCCCAACGCGGACGGGGTGACGGACTATG
>DWYC01000066.1 GCA_019118925.1 Candidatus Flavonifractor intestinipullorum
GGCGGCTTTGGACGGCGACGCTGCCATGCGCGCAGAGCGGGAGGGCCGGGTGTGAGCGACGCCGAAGTCACCGCCCTGGCCGCCGTCCTGGTGGCCGTCATCGAGGCCCTGGCCGCCTGGGACCGCCGGAAAGCCCGGGCCGCCGGGGCCCGGGCCGAGAAGCGCGCCGCCCGCCGGGCGGAGGAGAGCCGCCTGTCCATGGACCTGATGTCCGCCAACTGCGCTCTGGCCCTCACTACGGCCAAGAAGCTGGCCGGACTGCACACCAACGGCGACGTGGAGGAGGCCATGGAGGCCGCCCGGACCGCCCAGGAGAGCTATCAGGCCTTCCTCCAGCGCCAAGCCGCCGACCAGGTCTCCAAGGTATAAGCAAGCGCCCCGCCCTCATCCGAGGGCGGGGCGCTTGCTGTGGAAGACGTAGTCCATTTTGCACAGCTTTTGACCGTTAGCGATGGAAAAGATACGGGCACGCTGCACTTTTCCTCCAACCCGTTGCCGCGCAGGCGTTTGAAAGTATATGAGATTACAATTTCGTTAAATTTACGGCCGTCAGGAGGCCCAGAAACGGCCGTTGGCCTCCTGCTGGTCGGGGGGACAGATCACATAGCCCACCGGAACCCGGCCTCCGGCGGCCTCGTACATCCGCCGGGCCAGGTCCGCGCCGAAGGCCCCGCAGACCTCGATGGCTCCGAACCCGGCGTCGGCGAGCTCTACTGCTTTGGTTACCGCCTCCTCCGGGTTCCGAACGGTGAGGATATGGGTCTCTGTGTCCGCGGTGGGAAAGCAGCAGCGGTCCCGCTGGGGGTCGTAGTGCTCACCCATCAGGAGCATGGCGTATTTTTTCACGGAGGATTCCTCCTTTGCAGATTTGACAAGGGGCTCAGTAGCGGTTGACCCAGTTGGAGATGAGGACGGTGGGCACCAGCCACATGAGCAGAAAGACCAGCAGATTGAGGGGGGTAAGGGAGGTATAGGCGGCCATGAACGTCAGGTAAAACGCCAGCACCGTCCCGGCGCAGGAGCCCAGGCAGGTGAGCCATGCCGAGGCCCGCACGGCGGTACGCAGGCGCTTGGCGCCCACAGCGGCCTCGGTAAAGGGCCCGACTCCCTCCCGGCAGAGAACGGCGGTCAGTACACTGCTGTGTTCCTGCTCCTGGGAGGAGAGCTCCACCCGCCGCTCCACCGCCGGGAACTCCATCCGGTCGGCGGGGAGCTTGAAACGCTGCTGAAGCATGGCGGGAATGATATTGAAATCCCGGGTGGCCAGCACCGGTGCGATGCGGTTTTGGATCAGGGCGTAAAGGGCGGGCTCCACCGTGCCGTGGAGGGTGTACTTCAGGGCGAAGAGCCCCGCGAGGTCCCCGTCGATGGCGCAGAACACCGCATTTTTCACGTGCAGCCCCTGGGGCAGAGGCACCTCCATCAGGTGCATGAACGAGGCCGAGCCCACCAGCACCACCTCGTTGCGGATGACGGCGGACACGCCGCCCCCCTCATAGCAGCAGAAATCGCTGGAGCGGCGGTAGGTGGCGCCCTGGGCGCGGAGCAGGTCGTGGAAGAGCTTATCCAATCCGCAGCCCGAGTCCCGGATCAAGGTGGCTGTTACCCCGATCACCTTCTCCACCGGAAAATCGCCAAAGATCTTAATGCCGTTCAGGGACACGGTTCCGGGGGGGAAGAGGTCGTGGTCGGTGAGGAGAATGCTGCTCCGCCCGCTGGTGCCCACCACGCCGTCCCAGCCGGCCAGGGCCGCGCCGCTCTTGGCCAGACGCAGGGACAGCGCCCGCCAGGGGATGGCGTAGCACAGCGTGGCCGAGAGGGAGGACGCGGCGCTCAGGGTGGCCGAGAGACACCAGAGCAGGTCCTCCGGCCGCCCCCGGCCCAGCGAGGAGAGAACCGAGAATAAAAAGCAGGCCAGCAGAATCAGCGGAGCCATCACATGGTAGACCCGCTCGGCCCCGTCGGGGGCCTGAAGCTGACGGCCGAAGCCCAGAGGCTCCCCCGACCACTTGGCATAGGCGTCCTGGCCGTTCCATTTGCCCTCATCCAGGGTGACCAGGTAGGGCTCCCCCGCGGAAGAGGCGGTACGGCAGGCCACACGCAGACCGTTGCGCTTCATATAATTGCCCATCATGGTGAACGCCAGGGCCAGGGCGGCGATGGCGCAGAAGGTCTCCCGCTCCGTACTGACCCCCTCCAGGCGGGGGAGAATCAGCGCGTCGGCCAGAGCGGCGATGCAGGAGAGGACCACCAGGCTGTCCATTCCGAGCCGGAGGGTACACAGCCGGAACAGCCCCCACAGCACCGCGTCCAGCCCCAGCAGCATTGCCAGGGCCAGCAGGCCTGCCTGACAGGAGAGGAGCACAACCCGCTCCTGCGAGAGGATACCCGGCAGCGGTGCGCCGAACACGGGCCCCAGAGAGAGATAGAGCTGCAGCCCGGCCAGAAGAAAGGCCAGAACCGTGCGCAGTTTCAGCAGCCCCAGTCCCCGGCTGTACCGGCGGAAGAGCTCCTGGGGCGGCAGGTCGGGCGCGGGGGGCGGCTGGCGGCGTTTGCGGCGCGGGGGGAGGTCCTCCTCGGGCTCCTCCACGTCCACGCCGGGGATATACTGCTCCGCCCGGCGGACTTCGGGAGCGTCCTCGCTCCCCTCCTCCTCAAACATGTGCTCGGCGTACTGGTCGGCCTTGCGCTGGAGACGGCGCAGCCCGGCCTTCAGCGGACTGCCGTGCGTGTCCTCCTCCCCGGGGAAGGAGACCACTTTGCTCTTGGGAGCCTCGGGGGGCGGCGGAAGGCGCTTGCCCCCGTCCCGGTTGCGGGGGGGCCTGGGAGGAGGGGCCTGGGGCGGAGGCTCCTCCCCCTCCGCCGCTTCCGGAGAGAGCGGCGCATCTCCCTCCGGCGCGCCGGGCGCCCGGGTTCGTTTTGGGAAAAGACGGCCCAGCAGGCCCCGGCGGGGACGGACCTCCTCCTCCGGGATGCCCGCCCAGGGGGCTTCTTCCTCTTCCTCTCCGCCCGCGTCCGGCTCCTCCGAAGGCGAAGGAGGGGTGCGGAACAGGCGCCGCCCGCCCGCCCGGAGGGGCGGGGAGGGGGGCTCGGGTTCCTCCGGAAGGGGGGCCTCCGGGGCGTCCTCCTGCGCTGCGCCGGGGAACGGCACCACCTTCCGCCGGGGAGGCTCCGGGTCCATGGGAATCGGAATGCGCCCCTCCGGCTCCCGCTCCTCCTTGACGGAGTATTCGGCCAGAATCTCCTCTAATGTAAACTCCGGGCCGTCCTGATTTCGTTTCTCGTCGTCCTTGGACATAGCATTCTCCTGAAGGGCGCGGAAGCGTTGCTCCGCGCCCGGTTTCCTCCGTTATCCCATGCGCTGGCGCACGGCCTCATAGAGCAGGATGGCGGCGGCGGCGCTGGCGTTGAGGGAGTTGAGCTTTCCCTTCATGGGGATACGGACCTTAAAGTCGCATTTCTCGGACACCAGGCGGCCCATGCCGTCGCCCTCGCTGCCGATGACAATGGCGGCGGGGCCCTTCAAATCGGCGTCGTAGAGCAGGCGCTCCCCGTCGGCGGCCGTGCCGAAGACCCAGACGCCCGCCTCCTTCAGCTCCTCCAGCAGGGCGGGCAGGTTGGGCACCCGGGCCACAGGCACGTGGCTTACCGCGCCGGCGGAGGTCTTGGCCACCACGGCGGTCAGCCCGGCGGAGCGGCGCTTGGGGATAATGACCCCGTGGGCCCCGGCGCACTCGGCGGTGCGGATCACGGCCCCCAGGTTGTGGGGGTCGGAGAGCTCGTCGCAGACCACGATGAGAGGGGGCTCCCCCTTCTCCCGGGCGGCGTTGAGGATGTCGTCCACACTGGCGTACTCCCGCACGGCGGCCAGGGCGATCACCCCCTGGTGGGCGTGGGTGCGGCTCATGCCGTCCAGCTTGCGCCGGTCGGCCTCCACCACCACAATGCCCTTGCCCCGGGCGGTGGAGGCGATGTGGCCCAGGGCGGCGTCGGTCTCTCCCTTGGCCAGATAGATCTTGTCGATGGCGGTACCGGCCCGCAGGGCCTCGATGACCGCGTTGCGCCCCTCGATGAGGCCGTCGGCCTCCGCCTCGGGGGCTTCCTGCCGGCGTTTGCCGCTCTTATAGTCCTTCATGGATGCCTCTCCTTGGTAAAATTTCAATTCATAGACCAGTATAGCACATCCCGCGCCCCGGAAAAAGAGGAAGTTGGGCAAAAATGTGCGCCGGGTCCTCCGGCGGAACGGGGCCGGGGTTCGGAACGCGGTTGCGGATTCGTCTTGGACCCCGCTTGCCGGAAGCGGGAAGAGATGCTATACTGAAAACACAGCCGCAGCCCGGCGGGGGAAGGCTTTCCAATGGGAAGCGCGTATCCCGGGCGAGCGGAATTGGGGGGTGAACGTCCTGAAAAAAGCAGAGCATTTGGCGTGGGTGACCGCCGCGGTGCTGGCCTTGGGCGGGAGCATCCTGCTCTCCGGGACCTGTGTGGCGGGGGCCCTGGCGGGGGAGCCGTCTGTGAGCGCGGGCCTGGCGGAGCTGGGCTTGACGTTTTTGTTCAACCTCTCCGCCCTTGGCGCGGCGGCAGGATATCTGGCCCTGCTGGACATGCTGCTGCGGGCGTGGATGCAGAGATGGAAGCAGCCGTAAGGGGGCGCACAGCTCCGAACGCAAGACATTCAGCCGCCCTCCGGGCCCGGTTATGGGACCCGGAGGGCGGTTTCGCGCCCGAAGATCCTTTTCACAGAAAGTTTACAGGTTTCGACGGCGGTGTTTCTTGTATTTGTCCCACGCTTGTGTTATAAATATAGGGAATGGCGGCCCATGGGACGCCCTTTCGATCCAATTTTGATGCAAGGAGGGCAGCGATTTGAAGCCCGATAAACCGCGTAAATCCGGCAATAACAACAAACGCAATCTGATGGCCATCGGCTCCATCGTGCTCTGGGCCCTGGTCATCACCATTTTGGTGAACTATTTCACCGGCATGGCGGCCCAGGCCAACTCCACCGAGATCCGTTACAGCGAATTTAAACAGCTGGTGGAGGAGGACAAGGTCTACTCGGTGACCACCACCAACAACAAATTCACCATCTACCTCAAGGAGGACGCCGCGGCGGTCGGCATCGACGTGAACGCCCCTCTGGACGTAACGGGGGAGAACAGCGGGGAAACGCTGGACACCAGCCAGACCTGGGGCGAGCTGGTCTCGGGCGCGGGGAACACCCTGACGGTGGACCAGCGCCTGGCCCAGGCCAGAAGTTACTACTGCGCCCCCGTCAACGACCCGGACATCTTCCAGCTCATGGACGAGCACGGCGTCCGCTACGGCTACCCCTATGAGTCCGAGCTCAACCCCATCGTCAGCGTCCTCATCTCCTATGTGGTGCCCATGATTTTGATGGTGGCCGTCTTTACCTTCCTCTTCCGGGGCATGGCGGGGAAGATGGGCGGCGGCCTGGGCGGCGTGGGCAAGGCCAACGCCAAGGTCTATGTGGAGAAAAAGACCGGCGTCACCTTCAAGGATGTGGCCGGCCAGGACGAGGCCAAGGAGTCCCTGGTGGAGATCATCGACTTCCTCCACAACCCCCAAAAGTACACGGAGATCGGCGCCAAGCTCCCCAAGGGCGCCCTGCTGGTGGGCCCGCCGGGCACCGGCAAGACCCTCCTCGCCAAGGCCGTGGCCGGCGAGGCCAACGTGCCCTTCTTCTCCATCAGCGGCTCCGACTTTGTGGAGATGTTCGTGGGCGTGGGCGCCAGCCGGGTCCGCGACCTCTTCAAAGAGGCCAACAAGATGGCCCCCTGCATCGTCTTTATCGACGAGATCGACACCATCGGCAAGTCCCGGGACAACCGCATGGGCGGCAACGACGAGCGGGAGCAGACCCTCAACCAGCTCCTGGCCGAGATGGACGGCTTTGACCCCACTAAGGGCGTCATCCTCCTGGCGGCCACCAACCGGCCGGAGGTGCTGGACCAGGCCCTTCTGCGCCCCGGCCGCTTCGACCGGCGCATCACGGTGGACCGGCCCAACCTGGCCGGACGTCTGGCCACCCTCCAGGTCCATACCCGCAACATCCGCCTGGCGGAGGACGTGGACCTGAACAAGATCGCCCTGGCCACCGCCGGCGCCGTGGGCGCGGACCTGGCCAACCTGGTCAACGAGGCCGCCCTCCGGGCCGTCCGCCTGGGCCGCCGGGCGGTGAATCAGAACGACCTGCTGGCCGCCTTCGAGCTGGTCATCGCCGGCGCGGAGAAGAAGAACTCGGTGCTCTCCGAGTTCGAAAAGCGGCTGGTGGCCTATCACGAGGTGGGCCACGCCATGGTGTCCTTCAAGCAGAAGAACACCACCCCCGTGCAGAAGATCACCATTGTCCCCCACACCCAGGGGGCGCTGGGGTATACCCTGCACCTGCCGGAGGAGGACAAGAACCTCCAGACCCGGGACGAGCTCCTGGCGGAGATCGCCACCCTCATGGGCGGCCGGGCCGCCGAGCAGGTGGTCCTCCACACCATGACCAACGGCGCGGCCCAGGATATCCAGCAGGCCACCAGCCTGGCCCGGAATATGGTGGCGCTCTACGGCATGAGCGACAAGTTCGGCATGATGGCCCTGGCCTCCCGCCGCAACCAGTATCTGGACGGGGGCTACGGCATCGACTGTGCCCAGGATACCGCCGCCGATATCGACAAGGACGTGATGGAGATCCTCAGCCGCTGCTACAACAAGGCCGAGGAGATCATCCGCACCAACCGGGAGGACATGGACAAGGTAGTCGCCTACCTGCTGCAAAAGGAGACCATCACCGGCGAGGAGATGATGGCCATTCTGGAGGGCCGGGACCCGGCCACCGCCGACAACTACGGCGCCCGGCCGGAGGAGCGGGACCGCTCCATCGAGCCCCCGGCCCGGAACATCCACATGACCAGCCAGCCGGTTACCCCGCCCGCCAGCGGCGGGGACGGGGCGCCTTCCTCCGGCGGGGAGATTCCCCCCGAGGGCAAGCCGCGCAATCCGCACGAGAGTGAATAGGAGGAACGATATGATTATCACCACCACCAACGCCGTGGAAGGCCGCTCCATCCGGGAGTATAAGGGAATTGTCTTTGGAGAGGTCATCACCGGCATCAACATGTTCAAGGACATCGGCGCGGGATTGCGGAACATCTTCGGCGGGCGCAGCCAGGGCTACGAGGAAGAGCTGCAAAACGCCCGGCAGGAGGCTCTGGCCGAGATGGGGCAGCGGGCGGCGGCCCTGGGGGCCGACGCCGTGGTCGGTGTGGACGTGGACTACGAAGTCCTGGGCGCCGACAACGGGATGCTGATGGTCAGCGTCTCGGGGACCGCCGTGGCGCTGGATTAAAGCCGGAAGGCGCGGGGGAAGCACTCCCGCGCCTTTTCTCTCGCCCCATTTCATTTCGAAGGAGAGTCGACAGCATGCTCTATGCTCTGCTGGCGGCCGCCCTGGTGGCCGCCGACCAACTGGTCAAATACCTGGTGCGCACTTACATCCCCCTGGGGGAGAGCATTCCCTTCCTGCCCCATATTATGGACCTCACCTATGTGCAGAATACGGGCGCGGCCTTTTCCCTCTTCCAGGAGCACACCTGGATCCTGACGCTGGTCTCCCTGGCGGCCTCGGTGGCGCTGGCGGTTATTTTGGCCGGGAAGCGGGTCACCCGCCACCCGCTGGGCCGCGGCCTGGTGGCGGTGGTGCTGGCCGGAGCGGTGGGCAACCTGATCGACCGGGCCCTTCTGGGCTTCGTCACCGACATGTTTGAGACCACGTTTATAAACTTTGCCGTCTTTAACGTGGCCGACATCTGCGTGGTGGTGGGAGGCATTGGCTTCTGCCTGTATTACCTGCTCCTCTTCGACAAGCTGGAGGGAAAGGAGGCGGGCCATGACGCCCCTGGAACTGACGGCTGAGACGGCGGGGGAGCGGCTGGACGTGTTCCTGGCCCGCCGCCTGCCCCAGCTCACCCGCTCGGCGGCCCAGCGCCTGATGGAGGAGGGGGCGGTCACCTGCGCCGGTGCGCCGGTGAAAAAGCGGGACAAGACCGCCCCCGGGCGGACCTATACCCTCGTTCTCCCCGACCCGGCCCCCATCGACGTCCTCCCCCAGAATATCCCGCTGGACGTGGTGTATGAGGATGAGGATGTGATTGTGGTCAACAAGCCGGTGGGGATGGTGGTCCACCCCGCCCCCGGACATCCGGACGGGACGCTGGTCAACGCCCTGCTCTACCACTGCGGGGAGAGCCTCTCGGGCATCAACGGGGCCCTGCGGCCGGGCATCGTCCACCGCATCGACCGGGACACCTCCGGCCTGATCATCGCCGCCAAAAACGACGCCGCCCACCTGGCGCTGGCGGCACAGCTCCAGGACCACTCCCTCTACCGGGGGTATGAGGCGGTGTGCGTGGGCGGCCTGCGGGAGGACGAAGGCACGGTGGACGCCCCCATCGGCCGCCATCCGGTGGACCGGAAGAAGATGGCGGTGGACCGTCTCCACGGCCGGACGGCGGTGACCCACTGGAAGGTATTGGAGCGCTACAGCGGGTACACCTACGTGGCCTGCCGGCTGGAGACGGGGCGCACCCATCAGATCCGGGTCCATATGGCCTCCATCGGCCACCCGCTGCTGGGGGACACGGTGTACGGCGCGGCCAAGCCGGCGCCGGGCCTGGCGGGGCAGTGCCTCCACGCCCGGCGGCTGTCCTTTGTCCACCCCCGTACAGGGGAGCGGCTGGAGCTGGAGTGCCCGCTGCCCGACTGGTTCCAGGCGGTGCTGGAGCGCCTGCGGCGGCGGGCGGAGTAGAGGAGGGAGATGTTGTGGGAAAATTCAGCGGCGTACTGCTGGCCAGCGATTTTGACGACACGCTGTATCACCCGGAACGGAAGGTGTCGGAGGAGAACCGGCGGGCCATCCGGTATTTCACCGGGGAGGGGGGCTATTTCACCGTAGCCACCGGGCGGGCCTTCGCCACCTTCGCCCCCCATGTGGACGAGGTCCCGGTCAACGCGCCGGTGGTCCTCTCCAACGGCTCGGCGCTCTACGACTTTCAGGCCGGGCGGATGGTCTGCCAGACCTTTCTGCCCGAGCGCTCCTCCCGCGACCTGGCCGAGCTGGTCCGGGCGGTGCCGGAGCTGGGGCTGGAGGCCTACCACCGGGGGGAGATCTACCTCTACAATCCCAACGCGGTCACCTGGAATCACCTCTCCTACACCGGCGTGAGGGGGGTGGAGCGCCCGGTGGAGGACTTTCCCCAGCCCCTGAGCAAAGTCCTCCTGGAGCAGCAGCGGCCGGTGCTGGAGCGGGCCCGGGAGTATATCCAGACCCGCTGGGGGGAGCACTACGAGGCCATTTTCTCCAACCAGGTACTTTTGGAGATGACCTGCAAGGGGAGCAACAAGGGGGGCATGGTCCTCCGCCTGGCCGAGCTGCTGGGGGTGGAGCGGGCGCACATCTACTGCGTGGGGGACAACGAGAACGACCTGCCCATGCTCGCGGTATCCCGCATCCCCTTTGCCCCCGCCAACTGCGCCCGGGCGGTGCGGGACTGGGGGCCGCGGCTGGTGGGCTCCTGCGGCGAGAGCTGCATCGCCCAGATCATTGGAATTCTGGACGAACAGTATCCCGAGAGCTGACAAGAGAACCAACGGGGCCGGACTTCCAAAAGGAAGTCCGGCCCCGTTCTTTGCGGTATGGGGAAAACAGCTCAGCGGCCGCCCTTGCGCTTGAGCAGGTCCTGCTTGATGTCCCAGAGCTTCTGGCTCAGGTCCACATAGTAGGCGTGGGGGTTCTCAAAGCGCTTGACCTCGTCCCAGAGCATGTCGATCTGCCCGGCGCAGTAGGCCCGCATCTCGGTGATGGAGGGGGAGGCGTAGACCTGCCGGCCGCCCTGGAAGATGGGCACCAGCAGCTCCTTGGCGGTAAAGCCGGTGACGGTGCTCCGCTTCCAGGTGGCGTCGGGGTCGAAGAGCTCCAGAGGAGCGCTCTCGTCCACGGTCTCGTTCCACAGGGTGATGAGGTCGGCGAAGGCCTTCCCCGACTCGTTGTCAAAGAGACGGTAGACCTTTTTAAAGTGGGGGTTGGTGATCTTGTCGGGGTTGGCGCTGATTTTGATCTTGGGAAGGATGGTCCCGTCCTTGTCTTCAATGGCGGCCAGCTTGTACACGCCGCCGAACACCGGCTCGCTCTTGGAGGTGATGAGCCGCTCGCCCACGCCGAAGGAGTCGATCTTGGCCCCCTGGAGGAGCAGATCCCGGATGATATACTCGTCCAGCGAGTTGGAGGCCACGATTTTACAGGAGGTGAGCCCCGCCGCGTCCAGCATCTCCCGGGCCTTCCGGGAGAGGTAGGTGAGGTCCCCCGAGTCCAGCCGGATGGCGCACTCGGTGATGCCCTGGGGGAGGAGGACCTCCTGAAAGGCGCGGATGGCGTTGGGAACGCCCGACTTGAGCACGTTGTACGTGTCCACCAGCAGGGTGGCCGAGTGGGGATAGAGCTGGCAGTAGGTCTTGAAGGCGGTGTACTCGTCGGGGAACATCTGCACCCAGGAGTGGGCCATGGTGCCCCCGGCGGGAGAGCCGTAGAGCTCGTCGGCCAGGGTGCAGGCGGTGCCGGCGCACCCGGCGATATAGGAGGCCCGGGCCCCCAGCAGGGCCCCGTCGGCGCCCTGGGCCCGGCGGGAGCCGAACTCGCTGACCGGGCGGCCCTGGGCGGCGCGGACAATGCGGTTGGACTTGGTGGCGATGAGGGACTGGTGATTCAGGCACAGGAGGAGATAGGTCTCGATAAACTGGGCCTGAATGGCGGGAGCCCGGACGGTGAGGATGGGCTCCCGGGGGAAGATGGGCGTTCCCTCGGGCACGGCCCAGATGTCGCCCGTGAAGCGGAAGGCGCGCAGATAGTCCAGAAATTCTTCCGAGAAGCAGCCCTTCTTCCGCAGATAGGCGATGTCCTCCTCGTCAAACTGGAGGCTGTTGATATAGTCGATGATCTGCTCCAGACCGGCGGCGATGGCGAAGCCGCCCCCGTCGGGGACGTTGCGGAAAAAGATGTCAAAGTAGCAGATCTGATCGGCCATGCCGGTCTGAAAATAGCCGTTGGCCATGGTGAGCTCGTAGAAATCACAGAGCATGGTGTAATTCATGTTTTGTTTCATCGTTACCTCCGTATCGGCGGGCGGTCAGCGGCCCAGGACGGTGACCTGGAGCCCCTCCAGCACGTCCAGGGCTTTTTCGTGCGCGGCGGGGTCGTAGGACGCGGTGAGCCGGGCGTCCACCACCACCTCCGCCTCGGGCAGGGCGGCTTTCACCATGACCGCGTTGGAGAGCACACAGATGTGGGAGACCAGCCCGCACAGCTCCACCCGGCCGTAACTGCGGCCCTTGAGCCACTCGGCCAGCTCCAGGGAGGGGAAGGTGGGCTTGCGGAAGCGCAGGTCCCCGGGGAGCGCGGCGCGGCCGGTCTCCCCATAGAGCTCCCAGCCCGCCTCCCCGGCGATGCAGTGGGGGGTGGGGAGCTTGCGCCCTTCCTGTGTGCGCAGATAGTCGCCGCCGTGGGTGTCGTAGGTAAAGACCACGTCGTTCCCGGCGGCACGGTAGGCGGCGATGCGTTCCGCGATGGGGCCGTCCAGGGCCTCCGCGCCGGGAAAACCCAGGGCGCCGTCCACAAAATCCTTCTGATAGTCCACTACGATGAGTAATTTTTTCATAGAAAATCACACTTTATCGGGAAAAATGAGTTTTTCAAAGCGGGGATAGGGCTCGGGGCGGCCGTGGAGCGAAATGGCCCCCACCCGCCGGAACCCCCGTTTCTGGAAGAGCGCCTGCATCCGGTCGTTCCGGGCATAGGTGTCCACGTGGAGGGCGGGCACGCCGGCGCGCCGGGCCAGCTCTTCGGCATAGGCCATGAGAGCGGTGGCCACCCCCTGGCGCTGGACCTCCGGGTCCACCGCCAGACGGTGAACGCTGTAGGCCGGGGAGGCGCTCCAGGCCACGGCGGCATACTCGGGCGACTCGGCCCCGTTGATGCAGGCACAGCCCAGCACCCGGCCGGCCCCGTTGACGGCGACGTAGAGCTCCCCGGCGGCCTGGTCGGCCGTGTAGAGGGCCAGGGTGGGGTAGTCGCTCCCCCACTGGGGGTTGCCCAGAGCGTTCATATGGGCCACGGCCCGCCGCACCAGGTCCCATAGAGGGCTCAGGTCGCCGGGCCGGGCGGAGCGGATGGCGACCACCGGCGTCAGTCGGCCTTCACCGGGCCCATGGCCTCGTGGAGCTCGTCGGTAATGGCCCCGTGGAAGAGACCGCCGGCGTACTGGTGGAGCTGGTCCAGCCGCTGGGGGATCTCCTCGGCCGTGATCTGGCCGGCGGAGGAGAGATCCTGGTCCAGGATAAACTTGGGCTCCGGGTCTTTTTTCCCGCCGCCCAGCAGGCCGGGGCCGGCGTGGAGCTTCAGGTGACAGCCGTCGGACAGGCGGGTCTCGATGTCCACAGCGCACTTGTTGACGGTCTTTTCATCCACATCGGGCTCCCCGAGAATGCCCAGATAGGGGCTCTGAATCAGGTCGTCCCAGAGCAGATCGGTCAGGCCCAGCCGCTGGCGGGAGACGGCGTTGACATACCGCAGGCCGATGCGCTCGAAGAAGTCGGGGTGATAGGTGGCGATGAAGGCGGCCAGCGGCTTATCCAGCCGGCGGGCAAACTCCTCCCACCGGGGATAGGCCAGCGTGGAGAGCGAGATAAAGTTCTGCGTCAGGTTCAGCTTCCAGTGGCCGTCCTCCGAGATGAAGTGGTAGTTGGTGATGGGAGGCTGAGGCTCCACAGTGGGATTGGGGCCGCCCAGGCCGGTAATCTTGGGCGCGGGCCGCTCCTGCCGGGCGGCGTAGCGGGGGAAGTCATGACGGACCGCCTCCTGGAACTCTGCGGGCTCGCCGGAGCCGATGGACAGGATGGCGGGAAAACGAAGCTGGCAGATAACCTCCACCAGAGGAGAGCGAGTATAGAGACAGCGTTCAAATTTGGCAAAGAGCATGTGAAAAACCTTCTTTCGTTTATAAGACTGGGGCCGCAGCATGGCCGTGGCCAGTTTCATTTATTATAATGCCCCAAAGGCCAACTCACAAGAGGCAGGGCGGGAGAATTGCAAAAAATCTGGAAAAAACCGGCGGCCCCTGCGCACCCCCGGACCGGAGGGGAATAGGATGGTACACAGCCACAGAGAACGGAGGGTACGCCATGATACGGGAGTGGAACATTTGGGTGGTGGGAGGCGACCAGCGGCAGGTCTGCCTGGCCGGACTGCTGGCGGCCGACGGCCACGCGGTACATACCTTCGCCCTGGAGCGGGCGGGGGAGATCCTGGAGACGGAGGAAGAGGAGGACCTGGCGGGGCTGGACCTGGCCGACTGTGTGGTGCTGCCTCTGCCTGCGCTGGGGGAGGATGGGACGGTCAATACCCCGCTTTCGAGAAAAACGCTGTCCCTGGAGGCGGTGCTGGACCGTCTGAGGCCCGGCCAGGTTGTGTGCGCCGGGCGGGTGGAGACGGCCGCCCGGGAAGCCGCGCTCCGGCGGGGGCTGGCAATCCACGACTACTTCGCCCGGGAAGAGCTGGCGGTCGCCAATGCGGTGCCCACCGCATGGGCAAAAGGACACGGAAGAATCCTCCGGCTCCTCTCCGAACTGCAATCCAACCGGCGAAACGGTGGATCTTATCATTCGGATACAGTCGGGCGCGGGGCCGCCTGAGCGGCCCCGCG
>DWYC01000067.1 GCA_019118925.1 Candidatus Flavonifractor intestinipullorum
ATGTGGGCAACATCATGCCCATGTGCCAGGACCGCCGGGGCGAGTTCAAGGACATGCAGTACCTGGACACCCACCTGGTGGAGCTGCACTACTCCATGCCGCTCAATGAGATTATCTACGACTTCTTTGACGCCCTGAAGGCCAACACCAAGGGCTATGCCTCCCTGGACTACGAGGTGGAGGGCTACCGGCCCAGCGAGCTGGTGAAGGTGGATTTGCTCCTCAACGGCGACCAGGTGGACGCCCTCTCCTTCATCGCCCACAAGGACAAGGCCTATAAGCGGGCCCGGCGCATCTGCGAAAAACTGAAGGAGAACATCCCGCGCCAGCTCTTTGAGGTGCCCATTCAGGCCGCCATCGGCGGAAAGATCATCGCCCGGGAGACGGTGAAGGCCATGCGGAAAGATGTGCTGGCCAAGTGCTACGGCGGCGATATCACCCGGAAAAAGAAGCTGCTGGAAAAGCAGAAGGAGGGCAAGAAGAAGATGCGCTCCCTGGGGAGCGTACAGCTGCCCACCGAGGCGTTTATGGCGGTATTGAAACTGGACGAGGAGTAATGCTCTCAGGGATACGACACCGGGGCGGCCCAAAAGGCCGCCCCGGTGTTCCGTTATACATGAAATGGGGAGCGCAAAGCCGGAGATTCCGCCAGGGGCCGGGCCTGGGGGACCAGATGGAGCAGCTCGGCCAGGGCGCAGAGCTTGTCCATGGTGCTCACCACCAGGGACTCCAGGCAGCCGTAGGGCCGGGTGATGGTGAGGGGAAACATGTGGGTGAGGATGATGTCGGCCTCTTTCCCGGTGAGAGGAAAGCGGGCGCGGGCGTTCTCCAGGGCCACCCGCGGATGCTCAAAGGCGTGGTTGATCTCCGGGTGGGTGGACTTGTCCAGCCAATTATAGAGGTACAGGTCGTGCAGCAGCCCGCCACGGGCGGCGGCGCGGGCATCCAGACCCCAGAAGCGGCACACCCGAAAACTCAGGTAGGAGACCAGCAGGCTGTGCCCCAGACAGCTCACCCCTTTGGCGTGCTGGGGGAGCGCGTCCATGGAGCGCACCGCCGGGTCGGAGAGCAGGTCCTCCACCAGGGACAGATAGGCGGGATCGGCATTCAACTTCCACATCATAATCCGGCTCCTTTGTTTGATCTGGCATCAGAATACCAGATGAAAACGAAGAACCGGCGAGGAATTGGTTAAGATTTGGAAAAGGTTTCATAAACTTTTTCGGTGGAACAGACACGCCGCCGAAACCAGCGGCGGGCGGGGAACCCAACTGGGTTCCCCGCCCGCGTTTCCGCAGGACTTCTGCGGAAGAAGGCGCAGTGCCGGACTCAGCCGTCGGGCTGGGCCAAAAAGCGCCGGGCGGCCTGGACGGCCTGGGCCAGGGGATCGCCGGCGGTGTCCAGCCAGAGCACCTCCCGATCTTTCCGGAACCAGACCGTCTGCCGTTTGGCAAAGCGCTTGATGGCCCGGCCCAGCTCGTCGGCCAGGGCGTCCACCGAGCCGATCTTTCCCGTGAGATACCACAGGATGTACCGGTACTCCAACCCCAGCCCCTCCAAAAATGTGTCGCTGGCCCCGTCTGCCCGCAGGCGGGCCACCTCTTCAATCATGCCCGCGTGAATGCGGGCCCAGAGCCGGGCGTCAATGCGCCGGCACAGCTCCTCCCGGGGATAGGTCAGCCCCAGCTGGAGCACCTGATAACGGGGAGCGCGGGGGGCCTCCTCCAGGGAGAGGCCCGAGCGGATCTTCTCCAGTGTGCGCACCAGGCGGTGTTTGTTGCGCTCCTCCCCGCCCGAGAGCGTGCGCCCGGTCTCGGCCTGGAAGAGGGCGTAGAGCTCCTCAACGCTCTTCCCCTCCAGCTCAGCGCGGAGGGCCAGGTCGGGCTGGGCGTCGGAAAACGTATAGCCCTCCGTCACAGAGCGGATATACAGCCCCGTCCCCCCCACCAGAAGGGGGACCTTCCCCCGCTCCAGAATGCCGTCGATGGCCCGATAGGCGTCCTGCTGGAACTGGGCCACCGAATAGCTCTCGTTGGGCTCCACAATGTCCAGCAGGTGGTGGGGCACGCCGTCCATCTCCCCGGCCGTGACCTTGCCGGTGCCCAGGTCCAACCCCCGATAGACCTGGCGGGAGTCGGCGGAGACGATTTCGCCCCCCAATACTTTGGCCAGGTCCACACCCAGCCCGCTTTTGCCGCAGGCGGTGGGCCCCAGAACCACGATCAACTTCGGCAATGCCATGGCATGTCCACATCCTTCTCCATTGCAATGTCCCTAGTTTATCACAAACCGGGGGAGGGGGCAATGCGTGTTTTACCCCGGCGGAAGGGGAAGTTCCTTGACTTTAAAGGGGCGGAACTCTACAATGGAGACACATCCCGGCCGTCCGGGGGGAAGAGTGTCCCCCGGCGGCCCCTGTGTCACGGAGGAAAGGAGTGGACGCCGTGAAACAAGTATATGAGGAAATCCGGGCCATGCTGCACCGCCTGTCCGGCCTGAGGGCCGAGAGCAGCGCGCTGTGCGCACACCTGGCCGAGGCGGAGGAAATCTGCCGGGTCGAGGGCTGGCTGGACCGGAACAAAGTAGAAGAACTGACCCGGAATCTGGACCATGTTTGCCGCGCGCAGCGTGAATTTCTCACCTGGAGCAGCCAGATCATTTCGCAGCCCACCGCAACGATGGGGGAGATGGAGGTCCTTCTGACCGACCGGGAGAGCAAATGGGAAGAGGAGGTCCGGCGGACCCGGGTATTCAAGGCGTTTTTGGCGCTGCGGAGCGAAAACGGCGCCCTGGACGCCCCGCTGCGGGAATGCCAGACGGCCCTGCGGACCCAGATGGAGACGGACGGGCCGGACCTGGAGCGCTGGACGGAGGGCTGCCGGGTGCTGCTGGAGCAGCTCGCCGCGCCCGACTATGGACGGGCCCAGGAGCTGCAGGGGTATCAGGACCTCTTCGGTTTCCCCCTGCTGGCGGGAGTATACGGCGGGGCGCTCCGTCTGGAGGCGGAGGAGCCCCCGGAGGAGGCGGAATCAGCCTCTCCCGCGGCGGAAACAGGAGAAACACAACCCGCTCCGGACGAAGAGACGCCCGCCAAGACCCAATCGCCGGTGAGCGGGCGGGAGGCAGAGGCAGACGCAGTCCCCCCGGCAGAAGAAAACCGGGAGGGCGGCCGGCCGGACCAGATGCAGGCGCCCTGGCCGGGCTACGCCGTCCCCGGCGCGGAGGCCCGGCCCCGGCTGGAGGGGGAGCGGCGGCTTCAGGCGGCGGGGAGCAAAAAGACCCAGGAGCTCTTCCAGCGGCCCGAGATTCAGGCCCTCTACGAGATGCTCTGTGCGCGGCGGGTCTTATGCCCGGAGGCGGTCCAGCGGGACGAAGTGCCGGAGGCCTGCCTGAGCGCCATGGTCCGGGAGGGTTATCTCACCCAGATGACGGTGCCGGAGGGCGCACGCTATTTCCAGGCTTCGCCCAAGCTGCTGGGGGTTCTGGACAAGCAGAGCTTTCAGCACTACCTGCGCCGTAAGGGCCTCCCCGACCGGCCCTGCCCGGGCTTTGACGAGGGCCGGGTGAGCGCCGGAATGCTCCGGCAGGTGGACGGTGTGGAGCGCGTCTTTTCCTGGCTCTATAACGATACGCGCCTGGAGCACTGGCACCCCACCCGGGGAAGCGATGTAGACGGCGGGGTGTGGTATGAGACGCTGGTGGTCTTTGAGCATGAAAACCGGGCGGACTGGGAGAAGGTGTGGAACCTCTTCGCCCTGAACGACCCGGGCCTGGAGGGCCGGGAGCAGGTGCTGCGGGAGGCCCAGCGGCTGCTGGAACGGGCGCCGGAGGCCCGATTCCGGGGAAAATGCCCCGAGCTGTGGGCGGTGGTCCCCACCCGGGCGGAAATTCCCCTCTGGCGGGCCTACTGGACGGAGCGGGGGAAAACGCTGCCCAACTGGCTGGCCCTGGACGAGCCCGGGGCGTGGTTCTCCCCGGAGGGGGAGCGCGGCGTCCTGGCGGACTATTTTCGGGCCGTAGAGCCGGAGGAGGCCCCCGCAGAAGAGGCGATGTCCCGGGAAATGCCCCCGGAGCGCCCGGGAGAGGAGGAGACAGTTCCCGCCGGGCTGGAACCGTCTCCGGCAGAGGAGGAGGCGCCGCTGAACGAGCCGGAGGAGCATGCGCCGGGAGAGCCGGAAGCGCCCTTGACGGAGAAGCACGCGTCGGAAGAGCTGGAAGCGCCCGCGGAGGAAACCGCGCCGGAAGAGCCGGAACCCCCCGCGCAGAAAGAGACCGCCCCGGCCAATGTGGATACGGACGGTTCGGAGCCTTTGCGGGATGGACTGTTTCACTTGGAAACGGATGGGGCGGCCCTAACCCGGCAGGGGGAGGACTGGTGCGCCCAGGGTGAATTTCAGGCGGGACTGTGCCTGCTGCGGGTGGTGGGAGAGCTGGAGCCCGACCGGGAGCGCCGCTACCTCCAGTACGCGTATGCGCTGGACGATCCGGCGGCGGGCTGCGTCTACCAGCCGGACCGGCTGACCGCAATCTATGCCGGAGAGGAGCCGGACCCCGAGTGGAGCTGCCTGAATTGGAGCGCCCACCTGCGCATGGCCTTTGCCGCGGAGGTGGGGGAGTTCTGGTACCAGGCCGCCGCCCAGCTCCAGAGCCTGGCGGGAGAGCCCGGCCTGGAGCGCCTGCCCGCGCTGCGGGAGGCGCTGGAGCGGCTGACCGGCGCCCTGCGGGAGCGCCGCAGGGGGTTTGAGCCCCAGCTCATCCGGCAGTGCCGGATGTGGGGCGACACCAATCAGAAGATGGAGGAGCTGGCCCAGAAGGCCCGGGAGATCCTGGGCGGAAAATACGCCGAGACGGGCATTCACGCCAACCGCATCAAGGGGCTCTTCGACGCTCTCTTCGGACCGCAGAGCGAGCTGATGGAGTGCCTGGGCATCGTGGCGGAAAACCAGACCGCCCGCCGGGACCGGGTGGCGCAGCTGTGCGCGCCCCTCCTGGAAGAGGGGGGCGAGCCCAACCAGCGGGCCGTCAGCCAGCGAATCGACCAGGTCTGGGAGGACCAGCCCGCCAAGCGCAAACAGAAAGAGCGCCTGATGGGCAACGCGCGGGCGCAGGCCATCAGCCGGGTGCGCGGCTGTCTGGAGGTGTGCGCCCAGTGGCTGGAGCGCTCGGGCGACGGCCTGATCGGCCGGGAAGAGGCGGACCAGATCCTTCTGGAGCGGGGGCACCTGATGGAGCTCTTCCAGACCGCCCGGGAGGAGGCCGCGGCCCTGGGGGAGAGCGCGGGCGCAGTCATCCTGCGCTTTACCCTGGACGAGCTCTCCGCCGGACTGGAGGGAACCCCGGTGGACCGGCGGGAGTTTTACGTGGATTTCCTGCGCACCGGGCAGGTGGAGCTGGACGGAGACCTGCTCCCCGTGGTGGAGCCGCCGGAGTACATCATCCCCGGCTGCGAGCCCTGGACGCGGCTCCGGGAGCATGTGCGCCGCCTGCGCGCCGGGGAGGGCACCGCCTGGGCCGAGGTGGTGGAGCGCATCTGGGGTCTGGAGGCGGGAGCCTCCGACCGCTATAACTTCGGCACGGCTCAGGCCATTCAGGAGTACGCCCAGCGGCACGGACTCACGCTGGAGACGCTGGAGCGGGCCGACATCCCGGCGGATATCGGCCGGAAGCTGGGCTGGGTGGCCGAGCAGGAGAACCTCTTCCGGGCCCAGCTGGAACTGGCGGCGACGTACGGACAAATTGAGGATCACGCCTGCAAAGAGCGCCTGGCCAGCGCCATCACCGGGGTGGAGCGGGTCCACTACGACGAGACCAACAACTGGGGCTTCTACTGCCGGACCATGGAGGCCTGCCTGGCGGCGGTGGAGCGGGAGGCCGAGCGCCTGGAGCCCCGCTACCGCTATGAGTTCGACCAGCTCAAGCGGGAGCGGGAGGAGCGCCCCATTTTTGCCGCCATTGAAGAGCTGCTCCAGAAAAAGATGTTCAGCGTCGCCCACGACTATATGCAGCTGGTGCTCCGGGAGGACGCCGTGGAGCCCCCGGAGAGCCATATCCTCCAGATGAGCGAGGAGCGGGACGCCCTGCGCCGCTTCCTGCAGGAGTACGGCCCTCTGGGCCGCCTGTGCATGGAGGAGCGGGGGCAGAGCCGCACGCTGGAGCACATCTATAACCTCTTCGCCGGGGACGCCAATCAGGATAAGAACCGCACCAAGCGCAGCGCCCGGCAGATGATCCGCGCCTGGCCCCGGAACAACCGGCCCGACCCGGGCACGGTGAAAGAGCTGCTCCACTGCCTGAACCTGCCCGCCCGGCAGGTGTATGCACAGGGGGAGAACTTCCGGGCGGAATTTGAACCCACGGCCGCCAATGTCTTTACCTTCCCCCACCCCATTGCGGCTTTCGGCACCCGCCTGGCCCGGACGGGCCTGAATATCCGGGTGCTCTCGGGGCGCAAGACGGCCGGGGAGCTGGTGGACCTCATCAACGGCCTGGGCCACACCGAGACGCCCACCCTCTTCCTGCTGGACTACGCCCTCCCCCTGGCCGAGCGCAACGCCATGGCCGCCCGGCTCCGGAGGGAGAGCGCCCACCTGTCCACCTGCCTGGTGCTGGACCGGGTGCTCATGCTCTTCCTCACCGGCTACCCCGATACCGAGCGCGGAAAGGTCCTGCTCCAGTGCGCCCTGCCCTTCCACTTCTACAACCCCTACGTGAAGGGAGACACGCCCATGCCGCCCGAGATGTTCATGGGCCGGAAAAACCAGCTGGCCGACATTCTGGACAACGGGGGGGCCAATATTATCTACGGCGGGCGGCAGCTGGGCAAGACCGCCCTGCTGCGCCGGGCGGCCGACCTGGCCGACGACCGGGAACAGGGCCGGTGGGCGGTGTACACCGATGTGCTCTGCCGCTGCGACTACCGGGAGTCCCTGCGCAAGCTCTACGCCCACCTGACGGCGGAGAATTTCCTCAAGCCGGAGGCCGAAGGGCCCGAGAGCTGGGAGGAGCTGTGCCAGCGTATCCGGGCGCGGATGGACCAGCCCGGCCAGCGGGTGGAGCGCTTCCTCCTCCTCATGGACGAGGCCGACGAGTTCCTGGAGAGCTCCGGGGCGTGCAGCTACCGGCCGGTGGAGTGCCTCCACCAGCTCCAGACCGCCACCGGCGGGCGCTTCAAATACGTGCTGGCCGGGTTGCACAACGTGATGCGCTTTGCCCGCTCGGCCACCCGGAACAACAGCGTGTTGGCCAAGCTGGGCGCCCTGACCATCAAGCCCCTCACCTACCAGGAGGCCCGGGAGCTGCTGGAGGAGCCCCTCTATTATCTGGGCTTCCGCCTCCAGCCGGGACAGAGCGTGCTCCTCTCTCAGATCCTCCTGAGCACCAACTATTACCCGGGCCTTATCCACTTCTACTGCGCGCAGCTGGTGGAATCCCTGGGCAGCGGCACCGGCGGAGAGCTCAAGCCGCCCTACCACCTGGATGAAAACCAGATCCGGCTGCTCCTCCAGAAGCCCGACTTCCTCCGCCAGATTCGGGAGAAGTTCTTCATCACTCTGGATGTGGAAGAGGACAAGCTCTACTACCGCATTTTGGCCTATGCGCTGGCCTACTGCTACTACGACCAGCCCGAAGGGGCGGTGGAGGGCTACTCCTTCCAGAGCATCTGGGAGGTGTGCCAGCTCTTCGGCATTCAGGCCATCACCGCCCTGGAGCCCGCCAATGTGAAGGCGCTTCTCTCCGAGATGGAGGAGCTCAACGTCCTGGTCTGTCTCAACGAACACTATACGTTCAACGGCGCCAACTTCCGCCACATGATGGGGGATTACGAGACGGTGTTCAACGAGTTGGACAACTTTGGCAGAGAGGGGGAGTGAGCCGTGTGGAGCGCCAGTGACTACGGAACGGTCTGGTGGACCCGGGTCCACGGACCGGCCCAGCTCCGCCGGACGCTGGCGGAATGGGCCGGGGAGGGCGGATGCATTCTCTTTCACCACCGCGCGCCGCTCCCCTGGGCGGACACCCTGCGCGCCCAGGTCCAGACCGAGATTCAGAACCGGGACGGCCGCCGCTACATCCTCCCCGTGGAAGACCGGACCGGCCTCGGCCCCGCCGGTGAGAGCTGGTTTTTGGAGACCTTCGCCCCTGCGTGTGCGGGGGACTTCCTCTCAGCCATGACACTCTCCCGCTTTCTGGCGGGGCGGAGGGCCCTGGCGGGGAAAATGGTGTGGATCTGCGGCATGGACGAGGCCGAACAGGAGCGCTGGGTGGAGCGCCTGGCGGAATTTGCCGCCGGGCCGGAGGCGAAAGAATGCATCCTGATCCTGGAGACCACCGGCCGCCGCCCCCTGCGGAAAAAGAAAATGCGCACGCTGGAGGCCGAGGAGTTCATCCGGCCCTTTGACCGCAAGCAGCTTTGCACCATGGCGGTAGGCGAGGGGAGCGAGAGCTCCCTGCGCAAGGACTATCTCGCCAGCCTGTGCGTGGAGCTGGCCGGGGAGGACCCGGAGCGGCTGCCCGGGCTGTTGGCCCGGAGGGAGGAGCTGCTCCGGGACCCGGTGGAGACGGCGCAGCAGGGATTGGGCCTGCCGCCGGCCCAGGGAACCCACGCCGTCCGCCGGGCGCAGCTCCAGCTGCTGCTGCCCCTGCTGGAGGATGTGCGGGTGGCCCTGCTGGAGCGCAACGCCGGGGCCTGCCGGAAGCTGCTTCCCTTTGAGGACGAGTTTCACAACCGCTGCGGCGATCTCTACCAGATGGAGCTGCGCCACCTCCTCTACTTCTGGGGGAAGGGGACGCTCTTCCTCCCGCCGGAGGAGGCCGGGCGGGTGCGCCTGGCCCAGGAAGCCCGCAACAAGCTCCTCCACGAGATGCGCGCGCTGGACTTCCCGCTCCTGTGCCGGGTGCTGGAATTGACCGAGGAGCTGGAGACGGAAAAAAGCGGGCGAGACCGCTAAAAAACACAAAAAATGCCGGATATTTTCCTTTACAGCGGGGTAGGATTGTGATATAGTAATACGGCACGCAGCAAGCGCGCCAACCCAAGACCTGGTTCGGTGGACAAGGCCCGCTTTTACGCGGGTATGTCACCCGCCCCGGACCCAGTTTTCGGGCAGAATCGACGAAAGGTGGAATTTCCCATGATCCGCAAGGACGAAAAGACGGCCGTCATTGAGGCCAACCGTACCCATCCCACGGACACCGGCTCCCCCGAGGTCCAGATTGCCATCCTCACCGCCCGCATTCAGGAGCTGACCGAGCACCTGAAGGTGCACATCCACGACAATCACTCCCGCCGGGGCCTGCTGAAGATGGTCGGTAAGCGCCGCAAGATGCTGGACTACCTGGCCAAGAAGGACGTGGAGCGCTACCGCGCTGTCATCGCCAAGCTGGGCATCCGGAAATAAGGAAAAACACATAGGGGTGGCGCGGGACACCGTGCCACCCCT